>SXMN01000316.1 GCA_005777315.1 Verrucomicrobiales bacterium | reverse complement strand
GTCGAGCCGGTGAAGGCAACCTTGTCGATGCCGGGATGCGCGGCCAGCGCAGCGCCGGCCGTTTCACCAAATCCGGTGACGATGTTCACCACGCCATCCGGAAAGCCAGCCTCCTGAATCAATTCCCCAAGCCGGAGCGCAGAGAGCGGTGTTTGTTCCGCAGGCTTCAAGACAACCGTGCATCCGGTTGCCAGCGCCGGTCCCAATTTCCATGCGGCCATCAAAAGCGGGAAATTCCAAGGGATGATCTGGCCGACGACACCAATTGGTTCGCGTTGAGTGTAGGCGAAGAACTTTGCGCCAGGCGCATAAGGCACGGATATCGGAATGGTGTGCCCCACCACCTTCGTTGCCCATCCTGCCATGTAGCGGAACAGGTCCACGGCGAGCGGCACATCCGCGACACGGGCGACCGCGAGCGGCTTGCCATTGTCGAGGGATTCAAGTTGAGCGAACTCTTCGAGTTGACGTTCGAGAAGGTCGGCCAGTTTCCAGATAAGCTTGCCACGTTCCGATGGCGTCATGCGGCGCCAGGGACCATCCTCGAAGGCGGCACGCGCTGCTTTCACCGCACCATCGATGTCTGCCTTGTCGCCCGCCGCAACCTGGCAAATCACCTCAGCCGTGGCCGGATTGAATGTGGAAAAAGTTTCGCCCGAGCTGGCAAGAACCCATTTGCCGTTGATCAACATCCGACGCGTGCCGGAAATCCAGGATCCGTTGCCATTCTTCTTTTGGGAGGTGGTGGTGCGACGCGAAGGAGAAAGTTTCGTTTTCATAATGTGACGATTGGTGGAAACAGTGCGGAAGCTAGCAAACGAGCCGAAGTCCGCCAGTGAGAAATGGCAAGGACGCGCAGTCACCAGGGCTGTTCTAAAGTGACGTGCTGGGACCGGCTGCCAGGCGGATGATTTGATTTAGGCGGCGGCTCATCCTGTCACGGGGTTTTGTAAAGTAGTCTGTGTAAGTGGTTTTTCGGTTATTTCACCGCAATATCTCCAAGGGGCGAACTCGCAGGACAACTGGAAAGCTCTTCGTGGCGTTGCGTCAGAATTTCAATCAACAAGCTCGGAGGGCAGAAGAAGCATTGGCTCACTCTTCAGGGATTCCAGATTCCATTGAGTGGCACGGCGCTCAATTCCTGCGGCACGAGCGGGAGAACCAAAAAGTTTGGTGGAACTGCGGGTGGGCTTCAGATCCCGAACCGTTCCGCAAGACGGTCGAGGATCGAATCCAATTCCGTGCGAGTGAGCTCACCAAGTTTACGTTCCAGCTTTACGCTCGCAACCGTGGCGATTCGTTGCACGTCAAACGCGCCTTCCGCATCCAGGTAAGGCTTTGGAATTGAAACTTCCCAGCGGTTGCCGCGACTGACAGTGGTGTGGGCGACAACGGTGTAGGTGTCCAAGTCATCACCACGCGGTTGCGGAGTCAGAATCAGGCAGGGGCGGACTTTCGCAGCCATGCCCAGGTCCACGATCCAGATTTCACCGGGTTTCGCGGCGGGCATTCTTGGCATCCTGTATGTCCAGGTCTTGGAACATCGCGTCGGCGGACTCGTGGAGGAATTGCAGTTCGTCCCGCTCGTCAAGCTCGCGCAGCCGCCGGCGGACCACGGAACGCTCCTCGCTGGTTAGCTTGGGCAGTTCGGCAAGGATTTCTACCGCGCTCATGGACAAAAATTAGCGGCGTTGCGATACGCTGGCAAGCGGGGTTTTGAATCAAGCAACGAGCCGCGGGGAAAACTGGAAAGCTCTTCGCGGCTTTGCGTCAAAATTCCAATCAATTAACCCGGAGGGCAGGAAATGATTTCGCTCAGGCTTCAGAGATGCCAGATTCGATATGGCGGCATTCCACTCGAAGCATGGGGCCCGCAGCGGGCGGTCCAACCAATGCGGCCGAAGGTCGAAATTACTGACCAACTTTCACACTTCCTGAACGGCAGCAGTCTTACCAGACCCCGGTCAACTCGATACGTTGCCGCCGTGAGCACATGCGAGTTGATCAAAAAAGAAGTAGCCGCTATGCTCGAACCATTGCAGCGCGAGGTCTATGAGGTCTATGACTTCGCGCGCTTCCTGCGACTTAAGAACGAGGACGAGTCTTTCAACGGCCTGCTGTTGAGCAAATCCGCGCTCGCGAAGGATTGGAACACGCCCGTGGAGGACACTGCATGGGCAAGCCTGTAGTCGGCGAAGTCGTCGTTCTCCCTTTTCCGCAAACCAACCTCCAATCCGGCAAACGCCGTCCCGCGCTGGTCGTTGCTGATCTTGCGGGCGATGACTTGGTGCTTTGTCAGATTACGAGCCGGGCGCGTTCCGATGGTTACTCCGTTCCACTCGCGAACACCGACTTCACGCGTGGGCGTATGGCGGTGGACAGCTTCATTCGCCCCAAGCGCCAAGAAGTCACGGGAATGACGGGAGACGCGCCTTGCAAACCAAGTTGGGAAAGATAATTTTAGGCCATGACAACGACAATTGACGCCATCTACGAGGACGGAAAACTCATGTTGCCGCGACCGCTGTCGCTTCCTGAAAGATCCCACGTGCGCGTGACCATCGAATCCGACCCGGCGCGCGAGGCGTGGCTCAAACTCTCCGAGGAATCTTTGACGAAAGTTTGGGACAACCAAGCGGATGACGTCTTCAATGAACTGCTCAAGAAATGACGTCGTTCTCCTGCCGATTCCGTTCACGGACTTGACCAGCCGCAAGGTACGCCCTGCCATAGTCATTGGCCGCAATGGAGCGGATCTGTTTCTCGTTCCCATTTCCTCGGTGCTTCCCAACACGGACTTTCCAGTCAAGGAATGGCGCGCGGCTGGATTGAACGTCCCATCCGGCATCAAGGCTCAAGTCTCCACAGTGGAAGAAAGATTGGTCGTAAAGATCGTCGGCACGCTCACTGCCGCTGACTGTCAGACTCTCGACCAACGATTGCGAAACTGGCTGCAACTTTGACGCTGTAAAAGGGCGCGGCGAGGAATTCAACGCCAAGGCTCTGAAATAGCTGGTAATCTCTCTTCGGCTCGTCATCAGAAGTCCAAGCAATAAGAACCCGGAGGGCAGGAGGAGAATTCGTTCAGACTTCAGGGTTTCCAGATTTCATCATGCGGCATTCGGTTTGAAGCCCAAGGCACAAGCGGGGAACGAGCAAATGCGGTTAAGAGTTCGGAACTATTGACCGGCAGGAAAAAGTTAAGACGATTCAAAACGGTTTCAACACTCGCCCTCATCCTGACCTTCTCCCCCCAGGGAGAAGGAACAGCAATGGTCCGTCTCTGGTCATGGGGGTGGCCGTTTGGTCGGCACAGTCGCTGGTTTTCGAGCGAGGCGGCGAACGGTTCTCCTTCTCCTTGGGGAGAAGGCCGGGATGAGGGCGGTCGTGACTCATTTATTTCACCGCGAAATCTCCAAAGTGCGGACTCGCAGGACAACTGGGACGCTCTTCGCAGCTTGGCGTCAGAATTCCAATCAAATAAACCCGGAGACCAGGAGGCTTAGTGTTCAGGGATTCCAGATTCCATCGAGGGGCACTCCACTCGAAGCTTGCCTCAAGAGGGGGAGAACCAACAAATGAGGGCGTAGTTATCAAAGCTATTGACCGGCCCCTTCAGGACCCCTTCAAGGGTGGAATTTTCACCGGCTGAACATTTTAGGCAAATCACGACCGCCATAGATGATGCGAGAAACGTCAATCCCATGTGGTGCCGGGATGTAGAAGATCAAATAGTTCCCAATAGAAAACGAACGCAGGCCTTCGCCAAATCCCGGGCGTGGCCTCCCCATGAGAGGATGCGCGGCCAGCAATTCACAAGCTTCTTCCAGCGCAGTGAGAAAATGATGCGCGGCGACCGGGTTGAGGTCGAAAATGTAGAAGACTATCTCCTCGATGTCAGCGTTGGCATCCGCTGAATAGCGATACGAACTCATCGCGCGCTGCGTTCGCGCTGGCCCAGCTTCTCTCGGAGATTTTTGATGGCTGTTTTCCCGTCCACGACCTCGCCGCGACGGATTTGTTCCATGCCGCTGGCGATTTTCTCGCGCAATTCGGCTGCGTTTGAGCGGACGAATTCCTCCTGTGCCCGCAACATGCCGAGGCTTTGTGCGATGACATCCGCAGTGGAGTGGTAATGGCCGCTGCCCACTTGTTCCGCGATGAATTTTTCCTGCTCGGCTGTCAGTGTGATCGTCATCTTTCAATTTTTACTTTAAGAAACCAATCCGCGCAACCACCGGACGCGGATGGAGTGTCGAAGTGCGACGGAGCAAAGAATTGAACGCCAAAGCGCAGGGAAAACTGAAAAATCCTTCAAGGCTTTGCGTCAGAGCTCCAATCAACAAACTCGGCGGGAGGAGAAGGGTTGGTTCAATCTTCAGGGTTTCCAGATTTCATCGGGCGGCACTCCACTCGCTGCTTGGGGCATGAGCGGGAGAACCGACAAATGGGAGCGAAACGTTGACCGGCCTCTTCACGACCCTTTCACGGTAATTGAAAAGCTCCCCAGTATGAGCTATGTGTCTTCACATGCGCTTGCACTTTACGGTCATCGCGTCGTTTGTCGTTCTGCTTTTGGGCTGTCAGCGCGAACGCGAATTCAAGGGGCAGGTGTTCTTGGTCACTGAGAAGCAGGAAAATCTCAAGCTTGGCTTGGTTCCAATTCACGTGGTTCGGGACGATATTCTGCAACAGTTAGCAAATGAATTGCGAAACGAGTACGCTGTGGCAGTTGCTGCGGCCGAACCCAATTGGGCGTTGCTAAAGTCGTTTAGCCAGGAGTTAGCTGTGCTGCAATTCGGCGATCATCCAGTGCAACAGGCCGACCAGAGCACAACCGAGTCAGGAGACCTGATCCTTCAGCATAACCGGCTGCGAAGCGACTATTCAGTTCCAGAAATTCGCAGAATCGCCGCAGAGATTGAAGACAGATCAAGCAAGTTGTGGATACCGCTCCTCCAAAAGGACGGCCCTGCCAATCGATTGTTTGCTTCCTTGCCTCTGGCTGATGCCAAGACGGATGCGGATGGAAAGTTTTCCGTTCGTGCTCCCGGCAAATCATGGATCTTGGCGGAAACTACGACCACGTCAGACAACCGTGACGAGCAACATTTCTGGGTAGTGAACACTGACAGTCTCGGAGACCAGATGCTGTTAGCAAATGACAATCAACTGAAAGGGAGTGCGAGTCTGTTCAATGCACTGAGAATGGGCACGAACGGGGTTTCGACTGGTCGCTCAATCGAGAAAATGCAGCCCGACCCGGAGCTAGTTAAATGGGTGGAGGAAGCGCGAACTCGTGCCAAGTTCGCAAGCGCAGAGGCTGAAAAGGAAGCACTGTCCCGCGCTCAAGCTCGATCGGCAGCCGAAGAAGCGGAGAAGAAAAAGCGGCAAAAAGCCGCTTTGCTCTACGCTGAGGCCGACCCAGCAGCGACTGTTAAAACCAGGCCGCGGCGCCTCGCCGCAGTGATACCACTGCCCGACAGCCGAAGCGCCAACCTTGGAGAGAAGGTGCGGCAGACAGGAGGCGTCCGGCGATTTAGCATTGAATCGAATCTTGATGTGCGTTCGATTGAATTTGGCGCTTACCATGCGGCAATCCTGGCAAACATCCAAAAGAGGTGGTTCGATCTGCTTGAGGACCGCGACATCTCGCGGGGCGGGATCGGAAAGGTGGTTCTGGAATTTCACATAACATCAGACGGACGTATCACGAACATGCGGGAACAGGAGAGTGAAGTTGCTTCGGTCCTCGGTCTGATCTGCCAGCGCGCCGTTCAGGATCCAGCTCCCTACGGGGCATGGCCCCCGGAGTTGCGCCGGATTGTTGGGAAGGATTTTCGCGAAGTCCGGTTCGTGTTCCATTACAACTGAGGGAATCTTCGCTGGAGAAGGGTTCAGAGAGAAGTCTGGACGGAGTGAAAATGAAATTGCCGATAAATCATTGAACCTAAATTCGGCAGTTGAGTTGAACAGGAGGACGCGGAGGAAGCAGAGAATGAACAAGTTGAATCGAGTCACCGTCGCGCCGCAGGCTCGCCCGCTGGGTGAAGGCTGCTCGCACCAGAATATAGCCCCAAGTCTCTCGGCCTCTGCTTGCTCTGCTCGCTCCTGTTCAGTTCAAGTGCTTTTTCTAGGTTGAACAATTTCACTTTGTGATAGCCCGTCAGTATTTGTGGTGAAGACGCTCGAAACACTTAGCCTCGCTGAATTGCTCCGATACTTCTTCTGTGGAGGCGTGTTTGTTTACGCTTATCGCTACAGCAGAGGCGCACATGGACTGCCAGCCACAGACAGTTCAGCAGCTTTATTCTTTGTTGCGCTACTTGCCGGCAGCATTATTTATGCGGTCCATCGCTCTCTTCTATATCCGACGCTTAGTCGTGCTGCGCTTTGGCTCGCACTTGGACTACGACCGAGGAGCCGCATCGGTGCGCGCCATTTCAATCCATTTAAGCCGCTCGAAGGTGAGGCTATCCGTGACGAAGCTCGATGGAAGAGACGTCAAGACAAGAAGGGCATTCAACCGCATCTCGATGAATGGGCGTCTCAGGTTCATCTGCTTTATTGCGTTGCATGGGCTACTGCGCTCGGAAGTGTAGTAGCAAACTCCTTTGAGGTTGATTCTGGGGCAGGCAAAGCGCAGTTCAGCCTGTTCCTTTTCTTGGTTATTGCCGTGTCGCTCGTCGCTGCATTCTCCGCAGACTATCGGCGGCGATGGTTCGAGGAGCGAGAGTCGCGTGCCACTGGAAAACAGGAAATCTAGAAATCCTGACCGAATCAATCGTCTGGGTTGTAGTTTCTCTACCCGTTTCTACCCGGCGCAGCTCTAGTTTGGGTCGGAACGGGTTAGTCACCAATAGACCCAGACTTGTTGAGAAACTTTGCACCGGCTAAGTTGCCTTCATGAAGACGTTGATGGTCCATGTGGCCAAAGAACAAATGAGCCAGCTCATTGCGGAGACTCATCAAGGCGACACGGTTGTTCTGACCGACGGCAAGAGACGTCTGACATTGGAGGCTGCTGTGAGGGAGGGTGGAGCATTGGACTTGGAAGTGGACAGCCCGGAGCTGGCGGCGGAGTTATTGAAAGTGGCGAAAGGGCCGTTCACGCCGTAATCGCGTCAGGATCTCGAAGACGTGGCTGCGCAGGTTCTCCGTGAGAAGAGCGGTGAATGAGCAGGCTCATCCGCAAGACGGACTTTTCCTCGAAACCCCTTCGGGCGGCGGGTCTTTTGGCCGTGGCCTGCGTTGGCTCGGCCCTCACAGCCCGCTGCGGGGATGCTCCGGCCTCGCCGCCTTGGCCCGCCCAAAATCCCTCGCCGCAGGACCTCACGCAATTTTCAGACATCTCTAAAACTCCCTGCCCTTTCGCGGCGAACTTTGAGGGGCTTTTCTGGAGCAATTCGACCCGTTCAGCTGCGGAATTGCAAATAGGTGCCGAGGATGAAGAGCAGGAAGACTACAGTTCAACCGTCGGCTGGCTGCGCTTGGGACTGTTGCCTGGCTTTGCGCCACTTGGACCGGTGCTTGATGATCCACTCGGTCAGAGCCTGCTCGAAACCGATGTCATATCCGGCCTTCTCTGATTCGATCCACTTGTGCTTCAGGATCTCTTCCCGTTCAGCTTGAAACTCACGGTAAAGCGATGAGTTCCTTACCAAATCATTGGCATTAATGTCATTGTCGCTAGGCATAGAACTAACAAGCAACGCTGAGTCGCGAGAGAACTTAACATCAACGTCACCTCTGACAACGAATTTCAGCAATTTTGAAACCAGCTCGAACATCTGTCCAATGGACATTGGTCGATGATTTTCTCGCTCCACAATGACAAATGTGTTCCAGAACGCCAGCCCGTTTCACAGGCTTTGAGAGAAGGATCGGGATAGTAACAGGACATTGCAACTATTGACACTGGAGCCGCCGGGTTCAACCTGTACTCATGACCATGACTCAGAACGAGGAGGCACCTTCACCAGTAAGGAAGCAGCACGAACAAATGTTGAAGTTGGTCTCAAAGGGCTTTTTTAATGAGTTGACCAAGTACGGTGTCAATCATGCTGAAGTCCTGACTGTCGCGGGTCATCTTTTGGACAATGTGCTCCAAGGCACTCAACAAGCCGGTCCCGATCCTGAACACTACAACCGCCTGTTTGGCATAAAGGACGTGCGTGACGATTGGAACGCCTCGAAACAGCTCTCGCTGCAACAGGTGAGCCTTGTTCCTTTCGACCTGCGCTGGACTCCAATTCTGTTGGACTGGCTCAAGGTGCCGGCGGCGAGTGACAGTTTCTATCCGCAATTTCCGGAGAAAGAGGCGGATCTGCGGAAATACGTCACTTCAGCGGGGCGGGATTACTTTTGCATCCTTCACGAAGGAGAACCTTCCGGAATCATCGGAGCGGAAAACATCGATGTCCATTCCGCCCGGCTGGAGATGCGCAAGCTCGTTGGGAATCCCTCCGCTCGCGGCAAAGGCATCGGGAAACGCGCGACGTTCCTCTTCCTCTTCCACACCTTCCTCATCCGAAAATTTTACAAGGTGTTTCTGCACTCCATGGACATCAACATCCGCAACCTCAATCTGAACAGCCGTTTTGGATTTGCGCTTGAGGGCGTGTTCTTTGAGGAGGCTGTCATTCAAGGACGGCGGCAGGACGTGGTCCGCATGTCACTGACGAATCCAGTCTGGACCGGACTTTTCTCCTGATGAACCCCGCTGGCAGTTCAATAGAATGTGGTCCAGTTGCCCGACTGCTGCCACTGAATCTGCTTGAAGTTGCGCGATTCAACATGGCCGTCGGCGAAGGCGAGGTTCACGCTTTGAGGCTTGTTTCCGATGGGATGCCCTCCTTGCGCGCTGGCGACATTGGTGGTTCTGGTGCCTGATGCCAGGCATAGATCAGTAATCACCGGCTGGAGCGAGGCCACTGGATCCTCCAGACGTGTGGGCCACCCATCCTTGGTGCGAGTGAACGTGCCGGAAGTGGTGGGTGTCGGAAACATGGTGCCGTCATCAAGCTGACGAGGCACCCACCAGCAATGCCAGATGATGGCGAAGTTGGCGTACTGCCGGACGAAATACTTGTTCAAGTCCTGGATTGTGCGCAGTTGCTCGCCCTTCTTCTGAGTCGAAAACCACTTTTGCGCGTCCGCGAAATCCCAGGGCCGGGTTGGGCAGTACCACATTGGCACCGTCAAGCCGTAGGGCTCGAGCTTTGGCGCCATGTCGAGCGAGACGTCCCAAGGATTCAAACCTGTTCGCGGCATTTTGAAGGCTGGGAGCCGGCCACGGGTATCGTCCACCGCATACAAGTTCACCGCGATTCCCCACTGGCGGTAATTCGAGGTGCAGTTCACAACTTTTGCGCGGAACTTCGCTCGTGAGAGTGCCGGGAGCAACATGCCCGCCAGGATAGCGATGATGGCAATCACAACGAGCAGTTCGATGAGTGTGAATGCCCTGAGGAGTTTGGAGGGTTTCATAAGAACAGCCCCTTGTTACTCCTGCTGGTCATCCGCGTAAAGCTCGTTTCCAAATCAAAAATTTGATTGGGCTCAGAAGGATTGGCGGCTAGTTTCTCCAGTTGCCAGCCATGCAACACTTTTTTATGCCTGATACTCTTCTACGCCTGATGACCTCGCTGGTTTTGATATACGGCCTTAAGCGATCCCGGCACCATGGTCCATGATGGATGAACCAAACATTCCCCGCCGGTTCGGCTTCTTGATCGCCTTGTTTGCTCTCGTCGTGTCCGCCAATCTTGAAATGGCGACCGGAGCTCCTGAGGCCCTGGAGTCGCCAGGGAGAACTGTGGATTTTGCGACCGAGATCCGCCCCCTCCTCGAATCACGATGCGTCAGGTGCCACGGGGCGGAGAAGCGGAAGTCCGGCCTGCGACTCGATTCGCGTTCTGGCGCTTTGATCGGTGGAGATTCTGGTCCGGCTTTTGTGGCGGGCAAGAGCATGGACAGCCGGTTGATTAAATTGGTGTCCGACCCGAACCCCGATCACCGGATGCCTCAACAAGGAGAGCCTTTGAGCAAGGAGCAGATCCAGTTGCTTCGCGCATGGATTGACCAGGGTGCGGTCTGGTCGGAGCCTGTAGAGGAAGGTTCATCCGGCAGAACCCACTGGGCGTTTCAGCCGATCAATCGCCCACCACTTCCGCACCTTGCCAATCGCCAATCGCCAATCGTCAATCCCATTGATCTCTTCATCCGAGCTGGGTTGGAAAAGGCCGGATTGAGTCCCTCCCCGGAGGCGGATCGCGCCACTCTGTTGCGCAGGCTATGTTTCGATCTGACCGGCCTGCCACCGACGCCGGCCCAGTTGGATGCATTTCTCAAAGACAAGTCACGACATGCTTATGAAAAGGTTGTCGATCGATTGCTTGTACTGCCGCAATACGGCGAGCGCTGGGGTCGCCACTGGTTGGACGTGGCGCGTTACACGGAGAGCCAGGGCTTCGAATATGATCACATGAGGGAAAACGCCTGGCACTACCGCGACTATGTGATCAACGCGTTCAATCAGGACAAACCCTACGACGAGTTCATGCGCGAACAGATCGCCGGCGATGTCATGGAGCCGGTGACCACCGACGGAATTGTTGCAACGAGCCTCCTGGTTTGTGGCGCATGGGATCAGGCTGGAAATGGCCAGGCAAACGTGGCCCAACGAATGACAACGCGTGAAGAGGAGATGGAGGATCTCCTGAGCGTCGTGGGCCAGACATTCCTTGGGCTGACCTTGAACTGTGCCCGCTGCCACTCGCACAAGTTCGATCCAATTCCGCATTACGAGTACTACCAGGTAAAAGCTGTCTTTGATGGAGTTCGTCACGGTGAGCGCGTCATTGCCACCCCCGCCGAGGTCAAGGAGCGCGAGGAACGTGTCGCGAAATTGACGGAGAGCTTGGGTTCGCTTCAGAAGGAGATTGCGATGATCGAAGCTCATGCGAGGGCAAGAGTGCAGGCCGACCGTGTTCGCCTCCGACAATCCGACGAAACTTCAACCACTGGAAAAGTCACAGACCTGGAACCCAATCTGAGCAACGACGACAAAAAACGCGGTGGATCACTCTCCCTCTCCGCCCGTCGGACGGGGGGAGAGGGTCGGGGTGAGGTGGGTTCACAGAACTCGACCGAAAAAGCGGGAGCATTGAGAACTCAAAACCCCGTCCTTCCTTTTCCCACTCCAATCGCACACTGGCGCTTTGAACGCGACGCGCGCGATGAGATCACCGGCATGACCGGCGAACTCCGCGGCGGTGCCAGGATTGAACGTGGCCGCCTCATTCTCGATGGCAAAGACGCCTTTCTCGAAACAGAGCCAGTCAAGATGGACGTCCGCGAGAAGACCTTGGCCGCCTGGGTTTCGCTGACTACCACCGATCAAGGCGGGGGCGGCGTCATCTCGATCGAGGGAGTAAGCGGTGTGCCGTTTGACGCCATCGTGTTCGGAGAACGGCAGCGCGGCAAGTGGACCGCGGGCAGCGAAGGATTCACCCGAACCAAGGATCTCAACGTTACTGGAGAACATGCAAGCGCGAGGGAGTTAGTGCATGTTGCCGTCACCTATCAAGCTGACGGCTCGATCACGCTTTACCGAAATGGGAAACCATACGGCTCCACCTACAAACCAGGCGGAGCCGTCCAGACCTTCAAAGCGGGAGCAGCGCGTATCCTCCTAGGTAAACGACACTCAGGCGGCGCGAAGCCATTTCTGACTGGAGAGATCGAGGAAGCATCGCTCCACGGCCAAGCGTTGACAGCAGAAGAAATCGCTGCGATCTGCGTGAAATCGCCGCATCATGTCTCGGCTGCGGAGATCCTCGCCTCACTCTCGAACGACGAGAGAAACCGCCACCAGACACTGTTGGCGAACGTTTCGTCCGAGCGGGAGAAACTCCAGATGCTGCCAACATTGCCCGTCTCCTACGCGGGCATCCGGAAACAACCCGAGCCCACACATCGCCTGAAGCGCGGAGACGTTCGCTCGCCGGCAGAGCTCGTCAATCCTGGTGCCCTCGCCGCCATCGAACATGTGCCAGCCAGCTTCGGGCTCGCCCCGGATGCGCCTGAAGCGGACCGGCGGCTGAAATTCGCGGACTGGCTGGCGGATCCACTCAATCCGATCCCGGCACGGGTCATGGTCAATCGTGTCTGGCAGCACCATTTCGGTGCGGGACTTGTCGCCACCGCCAACGACTTCGGGGCCAGCGGTTCGAAACCCACACATCCAGAGTTGCTCGACTGGCTGGCGGCCGAGTTCATCCGGCAAGGCTGGAGCGTGAAGGCATTGCACCGGCTCATTGTCACCTCGGCCACGTATCGGCAGTCATCCGCGAATAACACGATCGCAGCCGGCAAAGACGCCGAGAATCAACTTCTCTGGCGCTTCACCCCCCAGCGGCTTTCAGCCGAGGCGGTGCGCGACGCCATGCTGGCCGTCAGCGGTGAACTGAATTTTGTGGCGGGCGGTCCGAGTTTCCGTCCGTTCGACACGAAAAGTTTCAACGCCACCTTCTACATTCCCACCGACAAAACCGGTCCGGAGTATAATCGTCGCACCGTTTATCGCATGAACATCAACTCGGGCAAGGATCCGATGCTTGAAACATTCGATTGTCCCGACCCGTCGGTAAAAACACCGCGCCGAGGCTCGACCACCACGCCACTCCAGGCATTGAGCTTGATGAACAACTCCTTCGTGCATCGGCAGGCGGAGAGCCTTGCCGACCGTGTCCGCGCTGAAGCTGGAAACAACACCCGATCAGCCATCCGGCGCGCCTACCTCCATTGCCTGGCCCGCCAGCCTTCGCCTGACGAGCTGAAGGAGGCGGAGAAACTCGCGGCGTCCACACGCTTGGAGAATCTGTGCTGGGCGCTCCTCAACAGCACGGAGTTTGTTTACATCCGGTAACAAATTCGCCGAGAGATGAGGCAGGAGCTCTTCAGGCGAAGAAGTGGATTGCCTGGTCAGAAAATCACGGCTTGTTATCGGCGTAGAACTTCAGCGCCTTCGTGACGTGTTCAGTCGGATCCTTGAGGTTGTTGTCCGTCTCGATTGCCAGCACGCCGGTGTAACGTGCATCCTTGAGCGTCTTGAAAAATTCCTTGAGCCTGGCGTTCCCGTCCCCAATGAAAGTGTCCACGGCAACATCGCCTGTCTCGGTTGAGTTGACCTTTTTATCCTTCAAGTGGATGTCATAAACGCGGCCTTCGTATTCCTTGAACACTTTGGACGGATCGAAACGCGCGCTCGCGATCCATCCGGTATCCAGGCACACACCGATCCGCGAATCACGATGCTTGAGAAGGGCGCGTACCACCAGCGGGTTCCCGTACATCGAGTTGATGCCGTGGTTGTGAATGGCAATCTTGATGTCGTACTCTTTGACCAGCTCCTCCAGGTTGTCGAAAATTTTGAAGTCGCTCGGCTCCACGACAATAAGTTTCATGCCCATGAACTTGGCGAATTCAAAGAGCTTGCGGTTTTCCTCCTTGTTCAGCGAAGTGCCTGCGACTCCGAAGGTATAGGGCACGAGTCCCTTCTTCTCGAAGATGTCCTTTTTCTTCTGCAAGTCCTCCTTGGACGACTTCGGATCAATGTGCGCCGGGATCAATTCCAGATACTTGATCTTGTGCTTCACGGCGAACTCGACCATCTGGTCAAAGTTGAGATTACGGAGCGTCCAGGTTTGCATGCCGATGGTCAGTGGTTCGTCAGCGGCGGAAACAGGAGTGGCGGAAACGAACACCATCGCGGCGAGCGCAGTGGCAACGGAAATGGATTTAAGAAGTTTCATAAACGAGTTTAGCCGGGTCAGCCGGATGATTGCGTCGAACGCCTCCTGACCGTCAATGGCAAAAACCTGAAGAATTCGAATCACACGCGTCCTGCGTGACCCGGACGCGCAAGTAACTCTTGATGCGAAGGCCGCCTGTCGTGTCATCGAAGCGAATCAATACTGTTCAAGTCTCAGGCAGTTCCTTGAATGGATTGAAGACCTTCAATCCGGGCCGGCGGAAATCGGCATCGTTTCCGGTCACAATCGTCAGGTTGTGACGGCGGGCCGTGGCGGCGATATAACTGTCCTCGACCGACATGAGCTTCCCGCTCTTTTCAGGCAGGATCTTTTGGTTTGCCCAGACGTGAGCTGTCGCTGTGTTGAAAGACAGAATCCTTCCTTCAAGAGCTTCCACAGATTCAGCCAGCCAGTCCTGCAACCGTTGACGGGCGCATCCTTCTTTGGTGCGAATCCAGTAGGCGATTTGAGCAATCACAACCGTGCTGGTGAAACAGTCCGCTTGCTCCCTCTCCAGCCACTCGACCACTGCTGGATTTCCGTGAGTCTTGATGGGCTGCTCTCGAAGTCCACGCCGTCTTTCACACTGTCTTTGATGAGCAAAGGAGAGTTGTTTGTCATTGGTTTACCGCCCGGCACTATGTCGCTTCTCGTTTTGGTTTGTCAGAACGAAAGCCGATCAGCCTTCGTCCCTCCGGGTAAGCCCAACTGTCGGTCTCCTCCAGTAGTTGCTTCGGTGAGGTTTGTCTGCGTAATCCTCCGACTCGGCAGCTCATTTCAGGCGGAAGCGATAGAACTGCTGAGGCTGTGCGCCAAATGAAGAATCGTCGAAGAAGTAGGCACCCGGGCTGGAGGGTGTGTTTGTATTGATTGGCGTCCAATTGGAGAAGTCAGTTGTCGATTCGATCACGTTTGGCACACCGGCTCTGCCAACCACGTTCAAACGAAACGCGCCAGCAGCGATTCCGCCGGAAATGATCCGCACTGAGTCGGGCTGATTTTGTGTTTTCCATTGTCGCAGCAGATCGCGCAACGCCAGCGGTTTGTTCATGGGAATGCCACGCCCGGCCTGGTCGCGTGTGTTCACGCCGTGGCAGCTTGGGCACGCGCGGATTTCTCCCGGCTGAAACGTGATCCAGTAACGCTCGCGGACCACCGGCGTTCCATCGGGTGCGGTCGTCTGCCAGCTCATGGCACGCCGTGCCGGCACGAACGCTGCCACCGAACCGTCCGCAGAGATGCGCACGCTGGCCTCCGGTCCGTCAGGATTGGGCGGATTGTTGACGACGGCGGGATCATGCATCCGCTGGGCGAGGACTCGACGGCCGTCGCGCGGCGTGCCTTTGCCAGCGTACATTCCGATGCCGCGAATCAAGTCAGCCTGATAAAGCTGAAGGTGTGCAATGTCGTAGATTTTTCCTGATGTCCCGGTCGTCTGTGTGCCACCAGGCACCCGGAGATTATAGGGCTGGATCTTATCTCCGGCATCACGTGTGGTCACATCGCGACTGACGATCAATGCGAGGTTCCTGGATCGAAGGAATTCGCGAACGGTTGCCACATCCACGCCTTCCTCGGAAAAGACATCCAGCTCCGGACCCGCAACGTGCGAATTGATACGGGCGGGGCGGATGCGCGGGCGGACCTCGACCGGATCGAGTTCCCAAAGCGGCCCGTTGTAGGTGACGAGTTCGTCCGGCGACCACCAGCTCACGCTTGCGTTGATTCCTGGCGTCAGCGTTTCACCCGCTGTCCAAACCCCGTTCGCCTTCACGAGAAACTTGAGGCGGAAATCATAACGCGATTTAGGTGCTGTGCTGCTGCCAGAGTTCTGATCCTGCCTTGTCTCGGCTGTGTGGATCACTGCAACGCGCCCATCGCTGAGTGGAAGCGGATTGCGGTAAAGGCCGGAATGAGTCGCGCCCGGCGACTCATTCGCATGGGCGGTGTCGCGGTGTGTGTAGTAGTGCAATTTGCACAAATCAGCGTTTGTCGAGATGTGCGAATCCAACGCGACCACCTGCCCCGCGCTGTGCGTGCCGAACTCTGGCGAATCGATGCCGAAGTAAAGCCCAGGAGTGACCGGCGATTCCCGCAGGTGAATGAAATTGTTCAGCGTGTTCGTGTTGAACTTGTTTCCGAAATAGTAGAGTTCGCGAATGTTCGGATCGTTGTTGAACGAAGCGGTGCGATAGCTCCCGCCCAGCTCATGGCGGCCAAGATGGTTCAATGTTTCCTCCTCCGTTCCATCCTCATTGATCTGCCAGGGGAAGAAATGGTTGAACGTGTGGCCATTCGCTGTGCTGGAAGTCTGTCGCGGCTCGGGGAAAATTTCCGACCGGTTGTTCGCGAGAACCAGCGCATCCGGAGCTTCGCTTGAATAGTTGAATGTGCCGTAGGAGCTGCCGTTCGCGCCGTCCGAGTCGGCCTGTTGATCACGTTGCAGATGATCCCATCGCACGAATACGACCCTTCCAAAACTGTCCACGCTCGGTGAGAACACGCCTGAGGGCGAGTGGTTCATCAGGAATAAATCACCGGTTGCTGGATCAAGATTCCACAACCCTGTGACAACCGGCGCTTCTTCGTACTCATCGAGCTGTGGATAGAGATGCCGCCGGCCGTCGCGCGGCCGATCCGAAGCGAAGATGATCCGGTCGTCCGTGCCGTAGCAGGGCGCCACGTTGTTGTAGTTCGATGGCTGGTTCTGAACTTTCGTGATGATCGGAGTTGAGTTTGCTTCGAGGAAGTTCGTGATTTCGTAAAGCTGCCAATAGAACCCCTTCACCTGATAACGGCGATCTGGCGCGCCTACGACCATGCTGAAGACGGCTTTCGTGCCGCTCCAGTGAATGGCCGGTTCCCGAACGGCGATCCCGCTGCTGTGCTGCGCCCCCTCCACACCGAAACCTGCTGCCTTGGTGAGATTGCGAATGCTCCCGTCAGGATGCCTGATCCAAAGCGCTCCGCCGCGTGGCGCGCTTTGAATGGAGCCTCGATGATTCCCAAACAGCGCTCCGATGGTCGTGAAGTCGGCTGGTTGCGGCACCTGCGTCACATACAGAACCGGATGGGGCAACGGACTCGAAACGGCATGCACTTCGGTGAGTTGAACCAAAAACAGGCATGTCAAGCCGAGGAGCTGGCCAAGAAACTTCGTCATGCGGCGCACGATGCGAATCACATGCCAACTCCAAGGCTGCGACAAGGAGTCTGGCATGAACCCGAAAATACAAGCCCGGCACGCGGTCCACCACGCGGTGCGTTTGAAGCCCGTGTCCGACCTTTGTCATGATGTATCGGAACGGGACGGCTCTCCCGCATCGCCACCAGGTCCAGACCACTCCCCCCCCGGAAACTACTCCTCCCCGAGGCAGTAGAGCGCGCGATTCGATCGGATAAGCAATCGCCTGCCATCGAATGCGGGACTGGCG
Organism: Verrucomicrobiales bacterium; assembly: GCA_005777315.1. GTDB lineage: Bacteria > Verrucomicrobiota > Verrucomicrobiia > Limisphaerales > F1-12-MAGs170 > F1-120-MAGs170. The sequence goes on along the minus strand of SXMN01000316.1, from coordinate 47,005 downwards.
TTAAAGACTCCGCGTCCTCCTTCGAGAGTGTTCTCGGCGAGGACTTTCAATTTAGGTGACGCCTCGATCACCACCGACCTGCCGCCCCGTCCGAGGTAGTGAATCCGGTTGTCCGAAAGCACGGGCGAGGCGTAGATCTGTCCAGGGCTCGGGGAAAGGCGTTCCTCGTAAACCACTTCGCCGGTCGTGGCATTGACACAGAGCGCGATGCCCAGGTTTTCGTGGGCGAAATAGAGATGGCCCTCGTGCAAAATGGGAGAAGGGACGTTCGACCCTTTGCCGGTTTTCCAGAGCACGTGCGACGCGTTCACATCGCTTCGACCGCCGGCGCGAATCGCCATCGTAACCGTCGGACCGCGGCCTCCAATGAGATACACGATTCCATCCCGAACCACCGGTGTCGGGCACATGTACCAGGAGATGCCTGTATCGCAATTCCACAACTGCGCCCCGGTGTCGGCATCGAAACCCAGCACGCGCTTGCTCATTGCTGCAACCACCTCGGTCTTTCCTCCCGGCGCAGTGACCAACGCCGGGGCGTGCCACGATTCGCTGACACCTTTTGCTCGCCACACTTCCCGCCCAGTTTTCCGGTCAAGGGCCACAAGAGAACTGCTCTCGACGCTGGCATTGATGATTAAAAGTTCGCTGTGAAGCACCGGCGAGGTGGCGGAACCCCAGCCGTTTAACTCAGATCCCACCTTGGTATTCCAGAGCTGGCTGCCGTCGTGGTTGAAGGCGAACACGCCGGATTTTCCGAAGAAGACATACACACGTTCAGCATCCGACACCGGTGTGCTTGTCGCGTAGCCATGGTCTTCGCGGATACCCTCCTGCTCGGGCAGGTCGGCGGCCACCGGTGTGTTCCAAAGCAGCTTGCCATTCGTCCGGTCGAGGCAGAGCAGGTGCCGTTTGAGCGACTGCATGTTGCCACCCGTGATGCCGGGGCCGAAGCCGGTGTAACAGGTGAGAAAAATCCGGTTGCCGATGACGACGGGACTGGACGCTCCTGGCCCGGGCAGATCGGTCTTCCAAACGATGCCCCGGGTGTCGCTCCAGCGAAGCGGGGTGCCTTTGACCTCGCTGATGCCGGAACCGCCGGGGCCACGAAACTGGGACCAATCGGCACCAGCGGCATGAATGAAGTAGAACGCAAAAATTGTGGTGAGGATAAGGTGAGCGCGCATGTTGATGATTTGGCGGACGGTGCGGTTGATGAGCAAGCGAATTCCCAATGTCAGCCTGCAAGAAGTGGTTCACCGAGAAGCTGTAGTCGTAATGCTTTCAACGGCGAGGTTCCAGGAACAGGGCTTTCTTTCTTTAATGGTGTGCTGTAACCGACTCATTGAGTACTAAAAAATGGAATCAACCCACTCCACCCCCACGGTCCCGTCAGTAAAGATCGGGCATTCGCCGGTTGCATTCTGGAAGCCGATTCTCTTCGGCGCACTCGCCGGTGCGATGGGATGGGGCATTCGCGGACAGTATGGTCACGAGACGGGTGCCATGATTGCCGGCCTGCTTGTCAGCCTGGTTCTCATACTTTTGATTTGTCCTAACGCCCCGCTTCTCAACGTCATGCGGGCCGCGGCATTAGGAACGATTGCAATCGGTTTCGGTGGTTCAATGACCTATGGGCAAACGGTTGGCCTGACTCACGACGTCGAGTTGATCGGCAACTGGCCGGCTCTGCGCTGGGGCATGCTGGGGCTCGCCGTCAAGGGTGGCATCTGGATTGGTTTTGCCGGCGCTTTTCTCGGCCTCGGCCTGGGTGGCATTCGTTACCGCGCGATCGAGATGTTGCTGGTGATGCTGGGATTGCTGGGGCTTTGTTGGATCGGCATTCGACTGCTGAATGAGCCGTTCGATCCTGACCGTCACATCCTGCCACGAATCTATTTCTCCGACGACTGGCGGTGGGAACCGGGTGCCAGCCTGAAACCCCGTCGTGAAGTCTGGGGCGGACTGCTCTTCGCGCTGATCGGCTTGATCGTTTACGCGATGTGGAGACGCGGGGACACGCTGGCTTTCAGAATGGCCCTGTGGGGGATGCTTGGAGGAGCGATTGGTTTTCCGCTCGGTCAAACCCTGCAGGCGTTTCACGCATGGAACCCCGAGGTGTTTCGCAGCGGGTTCTGGGTCTGGCTTGATCCCCGGATAAATTGGTGGAACTGGATGGAGACCACTTTCGGCGCCGTCATGGGTGGCGCGCTTGGCCTGGGCCTTTGGCTGAATCACGGTCGCGTGCGGCTCGTGGATGAAACAAGCAAGAGCCACATCCCCCTGGTTGTCGCGTGCGGGCTGTTGGCGATCCACATCGGTCTGCTGGCAAGTGTTGAGTTTCTATCGTTGCGGATTGTGGATTCTCTCTATGACTTCGGGCTCATCCTGGGACTCATTCCCATCGTGTGTGTCATCGGTGACCGAGGCTGGCCATACTGGATTTTACCCATCACCATTCTACCGGTGGCTGGCAAGACCCTGCGAGATCTGGTTTACCGGCAGGCGGCTATCGATCCGGTCGTGGGATGGATGTTTCTATTCGTGCTGCCGATGGCCGCCGCCGTTCTTATTGCGGTCTGGATGCAGCGCACCCGGTCTGCCATTGAACCTGCCGAACGAAGTCTGCGTTTGATATTGTTACTGACAACGTGGGTTTTCTTTGGATTGAACTTCGCGTTCTTTCGCTTCCCGTGGCCGTGGGTGGAATGGACTGCGCGGACTCCAAATGCTCTCGCATTCTTCGTGTGCGCAGCGGGACTGACGATTCTGGCCTTGATTCCGCGTCCACGTACTGAGGAGACCGTGGGATAGCCTACGAATTCCGGAGAGTGCCGTGGGCACAAATGCAAGGCGTGAGCGAGGGAGGATGCCCGCAGCGGCCTCTGACCAAGCGAGCAACGCAGCAGATGCGCCCGCGCCACCTCCGAGATTTGTAGGCTATCCTGCGGTCTCCTCAGTAACTGTCCCGATCGAGCCGGGCCGTGCCATTAGTGAAGCGTCGTTCGCCAAGGTTACATATCTACAACGGAGGTCACATCGTTGCGGGCCCCTTTGCTTGCGGCGGCGATTTGACCGGCTCGGATCAGAACGAGTCGGATCCATCGGGACGCCTCGTAATTCTTCTCAAGAGCCCGGAACAGTCAGGCCCGCTGCAAAACGGCGATGTTCCTCTTCGAGTCCATCCGGCCAACGATCTTGAGGTTCGTAACCCAACAGGCGCCTGGCCGGCTCGGGATCGAAGCGCCATGACTTCACGGGCTGGCTCGTGGCAAAAACCACTTCAAACCCAAACCCTGCGCGGGCTTCGATCGCCGCGATAAAAAAGCGCCCGGCATCTCGGGGACTCAAGTAAACGTCCTGCGACAGTTCAGACCCGCTGATCTCCGTGACCTGGCCGAGCGAGCGGGGCACCGAACCAAGACGGACGGCCAGCACATCGATCGAGTGATTGGTTGCGTAAGCGTGTCCGGCGGCTTCTGCAAACACCTTGGTCGCTGCATACCAATATCGGGGCTGGATTCGATCCGTCACCCGCACCGGCCAGGGGCCGGCGTGGAGCTGAATCCAGTTCACCTGGCCTGTGCTTGCGAGAATGACCCGGGGCACGCGACACAGCCGCGCCGCTTCAAGCACGTTGTAAAGTCCGAGGATATTGTTTGGGAGCAATTGCGATGGGAAATCGTCATCGTCCGGCGTCGCTGCCAGATGAATGATTGCATCCACCCCTCCGCTGGCACCGACGAGCGCGTCGAGTTCCGTCATGTTGCCAACGACGCCTTCACCTTGGACCGCGCCGGGCACGCGGTCGAAACCTCGCACCCGATGGCCGCGCGCGAGCAGCGCCTTGGCCGCCGCTCGTCCCACTGCGCCCGCCGAGCCGGTGATCAGGACATGCTTGGGTTCGGAGTTCATGAAAAATGAGTAAGAGGAGCAGGCATCGCGATCAACATTCTTGTTTCAACCAATCACGATGTGCGGAATCAGGCGCTCCAGCCAGGTACGCGGGACAACAGCCGGTCCTTGCAGCTCATTTCGGCGCGCCTGCTCGACCATGAGAACCGCGCCGCCTGCTGTTGGCGCACTCTCCGTACGGTGGCGAGACAGACAACACTTCCTTTGCAGTCAAAGACCTCGAACCTCGCGAAGCTTATGTGCGGGGCTCCCAAGCACCGCTATGGACGCTGGCAAACGTCGGCCCGTGCATTGACAAGTTGGCGGTAGAGGAGCGCTACTGAGGAGACCGTCAGCCAACTCCAAACTCAAAATTATTTTGCACGGACCCTCATTCCACAAACTCAACTTCCGCGAAGCCAAGGTTTCTCAGCAGGTTGCCAAGCTGCAAATGCGCCCGCTCCCTGGCATCTTTCAGGATGCCGCTGGCGCGGGCGGCGCGGCGGATGTCGTCCACCGCCTGACGGCGCGCGTTCTGTTCGAGATCCTTGTCAAACAGGCGCAGCAAGCCCGTGCTTCGCTCGATAATCTCGGTCCGCTTCTCGTCCAGATACACATCGGTCACATGTTCCGGCGGCAGTCTCAACGAGATCTTTTTTTCGTGGATCTTCACATCCCCAGGTTTCAGTCCACCGAGATCAACACCCGCCTTGACCACGCCGTGAGCCAGCAAGAGCACCCGGCTTTCACCAAACCACTTCACATCTTCGAGCACCACGACCTTTTCGATCACGTACTTCACGGTCACCAGATGCGAGAGGGATTGGACCTGTTGCACGACGCTCGCGGTATCGAGGATCGCCGGGGTCGTCTTCCGGTTGATCAAGCGCGAGAGGCTCATCCCGAGGATGAACCCGGCGAGTAGCACCGCAATTGTGACGACAGCCATCGCCAGCAGCCGCGATTTCATGGAACTGGCCATAGTCGGTTCAGTTCGCAGCCTCGATTTTCAACTGGTGTTCCACCGGCACGAACGCCTTGCCGATGGCATCCGCCAGGGGTTGGCGAGCCTTTTCAGTGAGTGCGGCCGTCGCCTCCATGTCCGCGCGTCCTTCCTCACCGTGGAAGAGGGTTTTGATCTGCCGGGTTTCGTACGCTTGTTTTTTCGCCACCGCATCGTCCACTTTCTTGAAAGCGTCCGTGAAAGGGTTCCTTGCAAATTCATCGGCGAGATTCACGCCATTTGCCAGCTGAGCGGATGAATAGCTCTTTGAATCCGCTCCCCAGGTGACCTTGTAATTCGCCGCCGTCCCACCCTTTACGACCAGCTTCAGGCGATTCAAATTCTGGTTGAACGGAACCAGCGTCATGCCGGAACGGATCGAATCATCCTTTTCCAATGCGCCTTCCGCGCAGAACGGATACCGTGAGCTGCGAATGGCTGCCGTTCCATTCGCAAAACCCGTCACGACATGGCCGCCCTTGCCGTCAGCCTTGCCAGCGGCCAGATCGATCACGATTGAGCCCAGGTCTCCATCGAGTCCCATCGCGTTGAGGAAGCTGTAGGCCATGATCAACTGCCCGGCCCAGCCAGGATGGACGCCGTCCTTGCCAGGAACCGCGTAGTCCGCGCCGTAACGCTGCTGCGCTTCCTGACCCGCCTTGAGCATCGGCCAGAACACATCGGCGAATCCCGTGCCTTCTTTTTGAGCGATGTCGATGTCGATGTTTCGGAACGTTGCGAGGTTCAAATTCAGGTCTCCAAGGGTGTAGGGAGAGGACTTGGTCCATGATGGCACCTTGCCGACGCAACCGGGCGAACCCAGCACCACACGGGCGCCGGCATCCTTGAGTGCCCGCACTACGCCTGAGTAATTGTTCCGATACCACATGGCATTCGTTGTGTCGTAGGTGCGATAACGGTGATCATTCATGCCGTAGCAAAGTGTCGCGATCGTCGGACTGAAACGCAGGCAATCGTTGGTCATGCGGCGGAGGAAACCTTCTGCCGTTTCCCCGCTCCAGCCGTATTGCCGGGCCGTGACTCGCAAGTCGGGCACGCAAACGGTCAGGTACGTCTCGATGATCCGCGAATACATCTTCTGCTCTGTGATGGAATCTCCGATGATTGCGAGCCGGTCGCCTTGCTTGAGCAATAGGCCTTCCGGTTTGGGAGCCTGCGTGAGCTGGAACCTGGCGAAGACGGCATCAGCGGGTTTCTGCTCGAAAGGTCCTTTCACATCGGACGGATTGGCGGGAACCTGCGCGCGCAGACAAACGCAGGATGCGACAAGACAAAACAGGAAGCGGAGGGCTTGATTCATGGCGACGAAGAATGAAAGTGCCGCCTGCGGTCGTCAAGCGTTGCAGAATTTCGATGCCTGTGAAGGGGACGTCCATCCATCTCGAATGGATAAAGGATTTTGTCTCTGCTTTCCTCGTTTCAGTTCGGCCACCTGCGTGGCGCAGTCAAGGTTGGCTTCTCCAACGCGGCCCGGAGATCGACGTTCCTCCTATGAGTTTCTCCTGTCAGTCAATCTTCATGCAACGATCTCGTTCACGACGTTGCCGTACACGTCCGTCAATCTGTAATCGCGCCCGCCAAATCGGTAAGTGAGCCGCGTGTGATCGAGTCCCATGAGGTGCAGGATCGTCGCGTGAAGATCGTGGACATGGACTTTGTCCTGAACGGCGTGCCAGCCGAAATCATCCGTCGCGCCGTGGACAAGCCCGCCGCGCACACCGCCACCCGCCATCCACATGGTGAATCCGAAGGGATGATGCTCGCGACCGTTCGTGCCTTCGGCGGTGGGAGTGCGCCCGAACTCGCCACCCCAGAGCACGAGCGTGTCTTCAAGCAGACCGCGCGACTTGAGATCCGTCAGGAGCGCGGCGATGGGTTGATCCACGGCGGCGCAGCGTTTGGGCAATTCTTCCCGCAGGCCGCTGTGATGATCCCAGGCGTTGTTCTTCGGCGCATCAAAGAGCTGGATGAAACGCACGCCGCGCTCGGCAAGGCGCCGCGCGAGCAGGCATTGGCGGCCAAAAAGTTCCGTTGCAGGCTGATCCGTTCCGTAGAGCCGATGAGTGGCCGTACTCTCGCGGGAGAGATCGAATGCCTCGGGGGCCTCCTGCTGCATGCGGAACGCGAGTTCGAAGGACGAAATCCGCGCGTCGAATTCGCTTTCGATCAAACGATCCTTCTTGTGGAGGTCGTTCAACGCCCGCAACGCATCCAGCTTGATGCGCTGCCTTCCAAGGTCGCTGGCAGGATCATTCAGATTGGCGATGGGATGGTTCAAATCACGGATGAGTGTTCCTTGATAAGCGCTCGGGAGGAAGCTCGAGGCCCAAAGTTGTGCGCCCTGGAAAACAGCAGCGGGACTGACCACCACGAATCCCGGCAGATTCTGATTCTCCGTTCCCAAACCGTAAGTGAGCCACGACCCCATGCTGGGGCGGGAAAACGCCTGCTCGCCGGTACACATCTGAAGCGCGGCCCCGGTGTGATTGATATTGTCCGCCACCATCGAACGAATGACACAGATGTCATCGATGCGCGTGGCAATGCGCGGAAGTAACTCACTCACTTCCGTGCCGGATTGGCCATGCCGCGAGAATTTCCAAGGCGACGCCAGAAGATTGCCTGTCTTGGTCCGTTCGAGTTTTGGTTTCTCGAATGGGAGCGGTTTCCCCTGGTCCTGAATCAAACGCGGCTTCGGATCGAACAAGTCCACGTGCGATGGACCGCCGGGCATGTAGAGAAAAATCACTCGCCTGGCCCGCGCTGGATAATGCGGTGGACGCACCGCATAAGGTTGAGCCGCACTTTCCAAAGTGTGCAAAGCAACATCAGGCGATTCTCCGGCCAGCAGGTCAGCCAATGCCAGCAAGCCGAATCCAGCGCCCGAGCGGGCCAGCCATTCGCGGCGCGAGTACGGCCGGGGAATGTGCGAGTCAGTCCACATAAATGAATTCATTGCTGCACAGGAGCACGTGCGTGTAATCACGCCACGCGGTTTCTTCCTTTGATCCGCCGAATTGCGCGAGCAGGTTGCGGCCAATTTGAATTTCGTCAGGGTGAGGCGCGCGTCCGAACAACAATTGATAGGCCCGCTCGATGCGAGCGGTTTCGTCGCGCCCGGTTTCGCGAAGCAGGCGCGCTGCAAGATGCCCGGCCTGGGTTTGAACGAAGCCGTGGTTCATCATGAAGAGCGCCTGCGGAGCGACGGTTGAGCCGGTTCGCTTTTCCACGGACGCGTCTGGATTCGCCGCGTCAAAGAGCGTCGCGAAATTACTTCGGTCCCATCGGGCGGTTTGGACATACAGCGAACGTCTCGGGCTGTTTATGTCCGGTCCAGCAGGACCGCCCGAAGCTGTGTCCAGATTGCCGCCAGCAACCAACAGCGCATCGCGGATGGCTTCTGCTTCCAGACGCCGTGCGGAGAAGCGCGCGAGCCAGCGATTTTCGGGATCGCGAGCAGCTCCGTGCTGCGGATATGCACTGGCCCGTTGATAAGCGGCAGAAAGCATGACCCGGCGGTGAAGCTTTTTGAGGGACCAGCCATCATCGATGAACTGCGCGGCCAACCAATCGAGCAGCGGTGGATGACTCGGTGGTTCGGAGAGCAAGCCGAAGTTGTTCGGTGTGCGGACCAGCCCCTCGCCGAAGTGCCATTGCCAGACACGATTGACGATGACGCGCGCGGTGAGTGGATTGTTCTTTGAAGCGACCCAGTCCGCCAATTCGCGGCGTCCACTGCCTTGACGGATTGACTGCTGTGAGTCCCCGGCGAAGAAGGCAGGCATACGACGCGGGACTATTTCACCAAGCTTGGCGTAGCTGCCGCGAAGATGGATCGGCACATCCTGGATGTTGGGAAAAAGTCCACCGGGCATTCCGCCTTCCTGAACCGTCAACGCCACCGGATAAGGCGGCGGCAATTCCGCCTGCACGGCATCGCGCTCTTTTTCCAGCATGATCCGCTCGGGATGATTGGTGGCGACTTTTGGCGATAGTTTGTCGAGCGCGGCAAGCTTCGCTTTGACCGCTTCGAGTTGAAGTGCGAGGCCGTCCCTGCGCGCCGCGACGGAGGGTGAGACCAGCGGCACGCGTTTGAGTGTGATTTCGCCACCCTTCGTCCCCAGGTTCTCCATGATATGGGTGCTGTAGAAAACCCCTGCCAGCGCGTAGTAATCCTGATTGGAAATCGGGTCGAACTTGTGATCGTGGCAGCGGGCACAGCCCAGCGTCAGCCCGAGGAACGCCTTGCCCACCGTGTCGATCTGGTCATCGACCATGTCACTGACCATTTTTTCCTTGTCGGCATCGCCGCGATCCCATGCGCCATTGACCAGAAATCCCGTCGCGATCAACCCCGCCGAATAAATTCCCTCACCATTCGGGTTCGGAAGCAAATCGCCGGCGATCTGATGCAGGATGAACTGGTCAAACGGCAGATCCTGATTGAACGAATCGACAACCCAATCGCGATAGCGCCAGGCTTCCAACGGTTCGCAACTCGCGGTGCGAGCCTTGGGATCGGCATCGTGGTAGTCAGCATAACGGACGACATCCAGCCAGTGCCGCGCCCAGCGTTGGCCGTACGCCGGCGAAGCCAGGAGGCGATCCACGACACGCTCGAAAGCAGCAGAAGAATGATCCTCAAGGAAAGCGGCGACTTCTTCCGGTGTTGGAGGCAATCCGCTGAGATCGAAGGTTGCCCGGCGCAGCAGCGTGCGTTTGTCAGCCGGAGGCGCTTTGTCCAGACCAGCGGCATCGATCTTTTCATCGAGAAACACATCTACCGTGTTGCGATCACTCGTCACGGGCACGGTTGGTTTCTTCACCGGCTGAAATGCCCACCAATTTTTCGCCTTTTCGAGCAAAGGCGGTTGCACGTTGCGTGCCTCGGGATCGCGCGGATCAGGTAAGCCAGCCGCGAAAGCAGCCTCGCAAAGGAGCGTGAACACAAGGCTGATGGATAGGGCTCTCTTCATGCGACAATGACCCTGCTGATGGCTGAAAGGTAGTTGGCCCGCCACCCTCGAACAAGGCTTAATCAGCCCTGAGAAGACTGCTTCAACCCGATCAACGCCAAACCACCCTTCAATCGGGCAAACGCCGCAACGCGGCAGGAAAATTCATTGCGCCATGCTTGACCCGGAGGATTTCTAAATGTGGCTCGGTAAACCGATAGAATATCAGATAGTCTTCAAAATCATCCACCCGCCATGAGCGGACGTGCTTCAAATCGCGCCCGCGAAAATGTCGCAGTCTGCCTTTAAGCGGATGCAACGCCAGATTTTCCACCGTTTGATCCACGGCTTTGAGAAAGCGGAGTGCGGCGTCCGAATTGTGTTCGAAGATGCGCTGGAAATAACCGAACGCGTCCAACTCGGCATCGTGACGGACGAAGACTTCCACCGCCTTCACGCGGCGTTTGCGCGACGGCGGTTGCGCGATGCCAGCGCGGCGAAGTGGCCGGGTTTGTATCTTTTCAGCGGACTGCGTAACGAATGACGCAGGGCCGCCTCCAGTTTCGGGTCCGGTTCTTCCACGCTTTCCCGAATCCATTCGGCGAGTTTCGAGCGATCGGATTCAGGAAGTCGTTTGAATGCTGTTTTGATTTCAGCCACGGTGCTCATGGCTGCAAAATACCCAGCGCCCGCCCTTTTGCAAAGCCTGTGTTTTGATTCAACGCCAAGACCCAAAGACGCCCCTCGGCTGATAAACTGGAGAACCTCTCTTTGCGTCTCCGTGACTTGGCGGCTGTGCCGCAAGCCGGCTCAAGGTCAGTGGTTTGAAGGAAGACAACGCTACCTGAGACGGTGGCGATTGGCGGCGAGACCGGGCCTGTACTCACGGTCTGATGGCGATGGAAAAATACAGCTTGTAGCCATTCTCAAGGCCCCTTCCTGACCGCTTCCCGGGTCGCAGATTTCCCGCTCGATCTCACAGCTTGTCTCCCATCCAACGGAAGTCTTTGTAGGAAATTGCCGATTCCACGTTGAGCGACTTCACCAGCAGGAGACGACCGCGGACGCGCGTAACATGGGAGACCATCAATGGGTCGCCCCGCTTGGGATCGGGTCGAAACTGGACACGGGTGTTGAACTCGCGGATGGAGAGTCTGGCGGAACTACTGATACGACCCGTGTTGGTGACCTGGAGGCTTTCCACAAACAGCGGCATCCTGGAGACGACAAGCGTCCCCTTGGCATTGGCGGCCATGAGCCGGGATTCGTCGTCGTCCGCCTTCAGGCGAAAGGAGCAGATGATCCGGGCGGTGTCGTTGCTAACAACCTGCAGGCTGGATTTGTCGATTTGGATGCCAAGGCCTTGCGGACCTGCTCCCGAAGGTCGATGCAGGCGTTCTTCAGTGTAATTCCTCAGGTCTTTGGAACCGGGGGCTTTTCCGTTCTTGAGCACGAGCTGCCATCGGTTTGTTTTCGGTTCAGTCGGGTCGAACTTCTCCACCCTCGTTTTCCCATCGTTCACGGAGGTGACGGTGTAGCCCCATTTTCCAAGCACCACCGATTCGGTTGCAGCGATGGCCTGCTTGACGAGCGCTAGTTCACGATGATTCGATTCATCGGCACTCGAGTTCCACGGCAAGCCAACCATCGCCATCCAGATCACAAACTGGAGTACCATTTTCGCAAGCATTGGTTTCGCCGACCAGCCTGTAAACGCGCCACCTGCCGCACTTTTCACCCGCCGTTTACAAACCGCCCCGTTTACTTTTCCGGTATTCACAGTCTGATGGAGCAGGAATTGACTCGGTCGTCGCCCTGAATGAGGAGCATTTGCCGTCGGACCCCAAGCGTGGCCGATGCGAACCCTCACTTCTGAGCGAGCGCGGCCGCCACGGCGGATTCCAGTGAGTCCCCGCGCAGATCGATGCCGATGATCTTGCTCTCGCGATCCAGCAGGAAGGTGAGGGGAATGTTGTTCACGCTGTAATTCTTGCCCAGCTTGTTTTCCCAGCCTTTCCCATCAAAGAACTGCGGCCAGGGCATGCTCTTTTGTTTGATGAAGCTCTCCAGTTTCTTGCGGTCCGAATCGAAGCTGATGCCGACAATCTCGAATCCTTTGGCGTGATGCTTCTCATACGTGGTGAGCACATTGGGCAGCTCGAAGATACAAGGGCCGCACCAGGTTGCCCAGAAATCCACCAGCACGACCTTGCCTTTGAGGCCGGAAATGGAGAGAGGCTTGCCGTCGAGGTCCTTCTCTTCAAAATCAGGGAACGCGGCACCCTTCACCAGGTCAGCGCGGACTTTCTTGCTCTCCTCCTGTCGCTTCACCGTGGCAACCGCCTCTGAGTCGGGAAAGTCGCGCTTGAGTTGTTGCATCACCGCGTCGCCCTTCGCTTCGTCATGCAGCAAGTCCGAATAGACCACGGATTTCGTCAACAGAATCATGGCGACATCGTCCGATTTGTCGGTCTTGTATTTCTGCAGCAAAGCATCGAACTCTTTGAGTTCCGGGGCCAGACCGGCTTCGGTGGGTTTGCCCTCATTGAGTTTGGTCTTGATCTTCGAGACAATATTTTGCAGGTCCGTGGCGGCAGCGGTGGGTTCGGCTGAGAATCCCGTGCCGGCGGAAGCGAATAGGGCGGCAACGAGCAACGCGACAAGTTTCGTTTTCATAGTATTTGGAGGACTGTGGCGACAATTAAAGAGGAGCGAGAGAAGCCAGGCAGCCGAAGTTGAACAGTTTCATAAGAGCAATTTCAGTTAAAATCACCGGCCCGACAAGGGGCCGTTCTGGCAACGACACGGGAGGGCGCGGATTGGTTGCAAGATTCTGCGAAAAGGGCGGAGCGGGCTTGCCAGAGGGTGAAGGGGGCAGTGAAGGGGGCAGTTCTTCAGAACGGATACAAGCAATCTTTGTCAGCCGCCTCGTTTACATGCGTCTTGTTCCAACGATCTTGTCTCGCAGGACGACTTACAAAGTCGGTTGCAGAGAAGAGTGGGTGATTGCCCGCCAGCTTCAGCATGCGGCGAAAGTCTGATTCGAACTCGCCTGTGCTCGCTCGCGCTTCAATCCGTGGTCACGGCGGCCCCGTTCGACCGGGCAGCTACCACCACTTGTAGTTCGGGTCCGGTTTCGGCCCCGTGTAGTTCCACTTGTAAGCCTCGTCAGGAAATTGGAAAAACTCGGTATGGCCATCGCCGAATAGCATGTTGAAACGGTACTGTCCCTTCACGTTGTGCCATTGACTCCACGTGTCCTTTTTGTCCCGGTCAGCCCACGTAGGCCAGTCGCCGGAGACGAGTTTGTTGGAAGGGCTTTTCCCAATCTCGCCCGCTTTCATGGGGGTCGCTTCCGGAGTTCCTTTCGCGGCCTTCGAGTTGCCCGTGACGTGCTGGATGCGCAGTGTCTCCACCGACCAAGGCGTCAGGTAACTGTTGCCGTAAGCCTCGTAGCAACTGCTCTGGCGTCCTGACGGAAAGGCGCTCTTGAACTCGGACGTGAACATGGTTTTCCAGAGAGAGTCGCCTTTATCTGAAGGGCAATGCCAGGCTTCCGCTGCCGGTACGTAGGTGTTCATGGGACGCCTCTCTTTGGGAACGCGGCCGCCGGCAAGCGTCATTCTTCCGGTGGTGCCACCCAACGTGGCCCAATCCTCGTAGGCGGGATAGAAGTCCTGGTTGTCGTCCGCATACATGGCAAAGCCCAAGGCATGCTGGTGCAAGTTGCTGTTGCACCGGATCGTCCTGCCCTTTTCCTTCGCGCGTCCGAGCGCCGGCAACAACATGCCCGCAAGAATGGCGATGATGGCGATCACCACGAGCAGTTCGATCAAGGTAAAGGCCAAGCCCGCTGGAATGGGTCGTTTCATAGGGTGTGGTTTCCATGGGATAGCCGTCTTTCCGCATCTGACAACTACTAAAGAATAATTCCACAGCGCGATATCGCCGGGCTGGATTTCTTCCACCGCTTGTGAAGGAACGGTTCCCTTGATGACCGAAATCTTGTGTCGTTCAAAAATGTTGACGAAGCACTCTGCGTCGCTGACAACCCACCCAAGGAATCATTGAAGTTCGAGCGCCGCTCGACTAATTACCAGCTCATGAATCACCACCAAGGCGAACGCCTGTCCTCTATCTCCCGGCTTGTCCGCGGAGTCCTGTATCTTCTTCGAGCCGCAATCGCTCTTTGCGCGCTGACGGCAACGAACGTCCTGCTTGCGCAGAACGCGCCAAAGCTTGTGTCAGTCTCCCCGGCCGACGGCGATACCAACGCCGCCCCGAAGGGCACGGTCGTCTTCGAATTCGATCAGGCCATGGATATCACCACTCCATTGCAGGCTACTGTTTCAACGGTTGTCATCGGTAATTATCAGTTCACACCCGCTTTCGTGAACACGCAGTTCACCGGCCGTTGGGGCGCGGATCGGCGGATCCTCACATTCCAGCCTGGCCTCGCCATCGCGCTCAACACGGCCATCACCTGGACACTCAATCCGGCGGGGACGAAGGTTCCCATCAAAAGCGCTTCGGGCCAGCCGCTGGAGACCATCACCGGCAGTTTCAAGATCGCCATCAATTCAGGTGGTAGTCCGAATGAAGTTTGTCCTCCGGTGACACCGGCGCCGGGCACTTACGTCGTGACAAAGAACTTTCAATACAGCCAGACCTCGGCCAATGACCCGGTTCCCGCGGTGGGCACCACCGCAATCTTCGGAGTTACCATACAGAACCCGCCCGCCGGCCCGGCTGTGACGGGCGGCGCGATAACAGTCCCGGACGGGACGACGAAGAATCTCGCGTTCCAATTCGGCGTCTTCAGGTTGATCGAAACGTATACCTCGGAGGCGGCAGTGGAGGCGGCCCGTCCCCAAGGCAGCTACACCTTGCGCTTCACTCAGACGGGCGAACCCGAACGCGTCATCCCGATGAATCTGCCCGCCCCCCCCGGGTGTCGTCCCCAAGATCGCGAATTATGCCGAGGCGCAAGCGATCGATGCGACGAAGGATTTCACACTGCGATGGAACTCTTTTTCCGTAACAGGCGGGGAAGCCGTGGTCAGACTCATCATATCCGATGAATTCGGAAACAGGATATTCTCGGCGCCCAATGTATGCGTTCCTCGAACGCTCGAACCAAACGCAACGTCCGTGGTGATTCCGGCGAATTATCTGCGCCCGGGGTTCGGCTATCTGGCCCAGCTCCTGGTCGGCTCGAATTTCTACCGCTCCACGACCGACGTGCCGCAGATGAGCGGCAACGGCTTTGTTCAACGCATCACCGCATTCTCCATCAAAGCGACCTCCAGCCCTGGAGGCCCCCAGAGTGAGATCTGCCTTCCTACTACACCACCCACGCTGGGGTCATACTCCGTCACGAAGCTCATCGGACACCGCCAGACTTCCGCCGATACGGTGGTGCCTCAATCCGACAAGCCGGCAATCTTTAGCTCCGCAGTGCAAAGTCCACCCGCCGGACCATCCGTCACCGACGGTTCGCTGACATTGCCATCGGGAACAAAAACAAATCTCACAGGCCAGGTGGCAGTCATCAGCCTTCATGGAGCTTACAACACCGAAGCGGAACTGGATGGGGCCTACCCCGAAGGCACCTACACCATGCGCTTCAATCAAACGGGACAACCAGAGCGCATTGTCTCAATGGTGATGCCCGCCGTCCCCACCGCCATCCCGAGAATCAACAACTACGACGAAGCGCAAGCCATCGATGCAGCCGCTGATTTTACGTTGAAATGGAATCCCTTCACCCCGCAAGGCCCGGGCGCGTACATCACACTCATCATCACCGACGATAGAGGGAATCTCATTTTCATGGCGCCAAATTCCTGCGTGCCCCGGACACTCGATCCCACGGCCACTTCCATCGTGATTCCCACGAAGCATTTCCATTCTGGATCGACCAACATCGGGATTCTTGTCTTCGGTCTGAGTTTCTACAACTCTGTCACCGATGTTCCGCAAATGGCTGGCTATGGAGCGGTGCAGCGCAGCACAACATTCCCCCTCAAAACCACCGACCCGGCTGGCACCGTCCAGTTGGTTCCAGCAAAATTCACGAATTACCGGCTGTTGCCGAACGGTAATCCTGAATTCCGCCTCTCCGGGACCGCTGGAAAAATCTACACACTTCAACGGGCAAACAAAGTGCCCAGCTTGAATTGGAGCGCCCTTGGTCCGGTGACAATGGATGCGTCGGGCAACACGGTTTTTGAGGACACCGACACGACGGTGAAGTCTGCGTCGTTCTACCGCGCGGTGGGCAATTGAGGAGAAGACACGACTCAGTTTCCGACACGCTCTGAAATCACTCCACCGACATGAATACATTCTCACCAACCGTCGCGGCCCACCGTGGGATCGCAGTTTTTACTTTCACCGCATTCGCGTTGCGAGCCGCCGCAGCCGAAGTGGCGGACGACCGTGTCAAGATCGACAACGATCAGGCGCGGGTTCTGGTTGTTACTTCCGCGCCGGGCGCGAAGAGCGAGTTGCATGAACACAAGATGAACCGCGTGATGATTTACCTCGACCCTGGCAAGATGATCCTCACGGATACGGCGGGCAAAGTGGAGACGCTAAATTTCAAGGCGGGGGAAGCCTTGTGGAGCCCGGCGACGACGCGACCCCATGTGAGTCTGAACGTGAGCGATCATCCTGTGCGGATTGTAGAGGTGGAGCTGAAATCCAAACCCGGAGACTCAATCACCACGAAGCCGGCACAGCTTGATTGGGTCAGAGTGGATCCGAAGCGTTACAAGGTGGAATCCGAGAACGATCAGGTCCGCGTAATCCGCGCGCGTTATGGCCCGCACGAGAAAGGCGTGACGCACGAACATCCCTTCAAGTTCCTGGTAACCTTCCTCACCGAAGGCAAGATGAAGGTGACCACACCTGATGGCGAATCCCGGACTGCGACGAAGGCTCCGGGCGATGTCACGTGGGGTGAACCAACAAAGCACATTGAAGAGAATCTCAATGACACGCCGCTGGAAGTGCTGGTGGTTGAGTTCAAGAAGTAACTTCCTTATTTGGCCAGCTCTTTCAACATCTCGACGGCGGTGTCGGCGATGCGTTCGCCGGTGCCGGGCTCGGCGTAGCTGTGATGTCCGGTCCACACCTGGTAACCACCCAGCTTGTGACCTTCGAGGTTGGGGAGATAGCCGATCCAATCGTTCGCCAGTTCGGCGACGAATGTGTGGCGGAACGGTGAACGGTTTTTGATGTCGAGGCCGAGTTGCGTGAAGTACTCGGCAGGCACGCCGACAATCGCGACATCGCCGATGCGCAGCACTTGCACCCATGTCTCGCGCTCTTCACCGCGATGCGGGGCGAGTTCAGCACGCATATTCCGGAAGACCTTGATGGTGTACTCGGCGTAGCCGGGTGAATACTTGCGGCAATAGCGCGCCACGGCTGCTTCCTCTGCGTCTTCATCAAACTGGCGCACGCGATATTTCAGTGAACGTTTCAGAGCTGCGAGTTTGCTCACTGGGCGGTCAGAAGCTTTGGCAAGTGTGTCGAGAACGGCGGCTTTGATGTGCCGGGCGCATTCGTCGCCGTTCAGATTCAGGTTGTGTGTCGAACCGGAAGCACCTTCAAGAAAGGTCACGATGCCGCCATTTTCAGCCTCGATCTCCTGCGCGGCGAGTCCATAGAAACTCGGCGAGCGTTTCCCTGGCTGGCGGGTGCCGATGGTGTGAGTGCTGTGGTTGAAGAGCAAAGCGCGCAACTTGTCCGCACCGTCACGAAACGCGAGCACCGGGAGATCCGGATCAAACGGTCCGGTGGCGCGAACGAAGTTCGTCCGAGGCCCGACCCAGTAAATCATGCCGTCGTCCAGCAACAGCCGGCTGTTCTGCCCGACCGTGTTTTCCAATCCGAGCGCGAATTGAAAACGGCAATCGGTGAGATTCCTGGCCGCCTCGATCACTGCTTTGACAATGGCCTCCTGGACGCGCTTCGTGAAAACTGGATCGAGATCGTAGTCATGCACCCGCATGGTGCTCGGTGCATGATGCGTGTGAGTGGAGTTGACGAGAATGTTTGGGGCAGGAATGCCGGTGGCCTTCTCGATGTCCGCCACCACCGGGTCCAGTGTGCGTCGTGTCATCATCAGCACATCGCACGCGACGATGGCGAGTTTGGTCCCGTCTTTTTCAAGAATCGTCGCTACCGCGCGCAGTTTGCCTTCCTGTCCGCTGGCTTTTCCGGGGCCGATGCCGCCGGCAATGACCATCGAGTCCTCACCGGCAAGTTCCATCGCCGAAGTGCCAACCCGCACAAGCGACGTCGGCTGCGCGTGAGCGGAAATCCAGAAATGGCAATGCGAGACAATGATCGCAACGAGAGCAGTGGCGATGGGCCACGAGCCAGAACTTTGGAAGGGAGTTTTCACGGGAGCAGAGTGTGTCGCCGAGTGTTGAAGCTGACAAGCCGGGAGGCTGCACGAAGAAGCTCCTCAGCCATAACTATGCAACAGGAGCGCGGAATTCATTCCGCCGGACCGTGGAACCGGAGTTCGCGCCGTGTTCTCATCCGGGGTTCGAAGAACTCGCACCTCCCTGCGGAAAATAGATTCCGCGGTCCGGCACCACGTTCGGCCATGCCCGGTCTTGAGGTCTTCTCGTCACCGACTTCGGGAGGCACCGCGTCAGCGATGCAGCAGCAGTGCATCCACAAGTTGGCGGTGAACCTGGCTGTCGGCCAGGAGCGCGGTTGTGTGCGCAGCACCAGCCGCAGCAGGTTTGGCGTGAGGGCGAGCCACCGTTACTGCTGCGACTGGCTTTCAGCACAGTCGCGCTCCACCGACTTGTGGATGCACCGATGCAGCAGGTTGGAAAACTCGCGCTAAGGCGCAAGTGTCGCTGTAGTGATGGAACGCGAAATTGGTTTGGCTGCAAACGAGCAAAACCCCTACGTTCGCGTCACATTGGTGTCAGCTTCCAGACTTTTCCATTCTTGCCGATGAGTGCGTTGGTGGTGTTTGTGAAGACATAGAGTTCGCCGTCTTCATCCTCACCAAACGCCCAGACGTAGGTGCCGATCTGGCCATTAGGAAAGCCCGCGAGCGCCAACGGCTCCATCGTCCAAACGCCAGTGCCCGAGGCCGGACGTGAAGCCACATAGATCACGCCGTCGGCCTTGACGAACGCTTTGGACCAGTCGCCAAAAACATACTTGCCCTGAAGTTGCGGGAACGCCTTTCCACGATACACGTAACCTCCTGTCACACTTGTTCCACGAGCCTCGGGATCTTTGGGAAACCTGTTGAAGTTCTTGTAAGCGATGATTGGATTCGTGAAGGGCTTGCCGTCGTCATCCACGTTTGGGCAATCCGCGGGCGGTTTGCTTGGGTTCTTGCCGTCGAAGCAAACAAATCCTTCACGTCGAGGCCACCCGTAATTGGCTCCTTTGACAATGATGTTGATTTCTTCCCATGAAGCCTGCCCGACCTCGGCCGCAAAAAGCTCTTTCTTGCCTCCACGATCGAACGAAATGCCCCAGGTGTTGCGAAGGCCAGAAGCAAAAATCTCCGGACGCCCGCCTCCTTTGGCGAACGGATTGTCCGAAGGAATCGCGTACGCCTTGTCTCCCTCGGTCTTGTTCACGTCGATGCGGAGGATTTTTCCAAGCAGTTGATTCATATCCTGGCTGTTGCCTTTGGCCACGTGGCCCGCCGCCTTGTCTGCCGGTCCGTCCATGCCGTTGGCGCCGCCGCCGTCTCCCACACCGATGTAGAGATACCCATCCGGTCCGAAGGCGATGCGTCCACAGTTGTGATTGAAGTACGGTTTGTCCACCCGGAGGAGAACCCGTTCTGTCGCTGCGTCCACCGAGGCACGATCGTTGTCATGGGCCTTGAACTCAGAAATGTTCATCGTGTGATCCCAACCAGCGGTTGCGCCTGCTCTCAGAGGGGCGCTGTAGGCGGCATAGACTTTGCCGTTATCCTTGAAACGAGGATGCAGCACGACACTTAGGAGCCCGCGTTCATCAAACCCCTTCTTCAACTCGGTGAGTTTCTCGCGCAGATCCAGGAAAAGCTTGTCGCCCACCGAGCCGTCCTTGTTCAACACGCTCACGGTGCCAACTTGATCAACGATCAGCAGACGGCCGGTGCCGTCCGTGAGTGGCGCAAGCGCAATGGGAGCGGTGAAGCCCTGGGCGACCTGCTTGAGAGCGACCTCGGCGGCGGGTGCGGACGTGGTGGTGGCTGCAATGCCTGTTGCCAGAGAAACGGCCGCAACCCAGTGCGTGATGAATTTCAAGGACCCAACGTTGGAGAGATGACTGGTGTTCACGGGGCGCGAATGTATCCAAGTTTTCGAGGATAACAAGCCCTCGTAGGGGCATCGCGAAATTATTGTACACGCAGGCATAATTCGGTTGCTCAACCGGGGGTTTGCTGCCTGAATTGTAACGAACGACAAAGCCGCCCGGAGTCAAAATTTCCGGCTCCAGAGGAGTTGGTCGAGTGGGACACTCAGAAACGATATTTCGATATGGCCTTAACTTCACTGCCTGCAATTGTTTGGTTGAGTTTGACCCTTGCCTGCGCGCTATGGACGGCATCCGCTGCTGAGAAGGCGCCGAAAAAGGAAAAGTCCGGGGGCAACGACAAAAAGAAGGCTCCGATGGAAGACATCTTCAGCCAACCACAGGTGTTCCGGTTGAAGATCGAAGTATCCAAGGAGGGCATGACCAAGCTTCGAAAGCAAAACTGGGGTTTCCGCGACATGCAGAGTCAGAAGGAGCGTCCGGTGGTTCAAGCCACGGTTTATGAAGGGGACAAAATTTACACCAATGTGGCGCTGCATTTGAAGGGAGCGGCTGGGAGCTTCAGACCAGTGGATGATCAGCCCGCGTTCACATTGAACTTTGACAAGTTTGCAAAGGGGCAGAGCTTCCACGGCCGGGACAAGATCTCGCTGAATAATTCAGTTCAGGATCCCAGTTATCTGTCCGAGAAACTCTGCCGTGAGTTGTTCATCGAAGCCGGGGTGCCTGCACCGCGAGCTGGTCATGCAAAGGTAAACTTCAACGGCCGCGATCTGGGCATGTACGTCCTGGTCGAAGGCTGGGGCAAAGACTTCCTGCGGCAACATTACAAGAACGTCTCCGGCAATCTCTACGATGGTGGGTTCGTGCGTGAGATCAACGACGAGCCGCCACTCGATGTCAACTCGGGCGACAACCCGAAGGATTACTCCGCGCTCCAGCGCGTTATTGATGCGGCGATGGTCCCCGATCGCACCAACCGCTACGCCCGTCTGGAGAAAGTCCTGGACATGAATCGATTCATCACCTCCGTGGCGATGGACGCCATGTTGTGCCACTGGGATGGTTACGCGATGAACCGAAATAATTACCGGGTGTTTCACGACGTGGAGCAGGACAAAATGATCTTCATGCCGCATGGACTCGATCAGACGTTTGGTTCCGGTGGCCATCGAGGCAACCCGAATGACTCCATCATGCCTCCCATGAACGGACTCGTGGCGCGAGCCGTCATCCAGACTCCCGAGGGGCGCCGACAATACATGCAGCGAATGTCCCAGTTGATGACGAATATCTTTCAAGTGGAGGCGCTGACCAATCGAGTCCGGACCATCGCGGCCGCCATCCGCCCGGCCTTCGCTGAAAATGGCGAGGGTATGGCGAAAAGCTTTGACTATGAGACAAGGCAGCTGTGTTCGCGCATCGAGCAGCGGTGTCGAAGCCTGCGCCAGCAACTCGCCAGCCCTGCTGAATTACTTACATTCGATGCAGCAGGCGTGGCAAAGCTCAAGGGATGGAAGAGCAAGGGAGATTTCGGCAAGCCCGTTTTCGAGGAAGTAAAGGAGGCCAGTGGAAAGAAGCTGATGCGAATTGATCTGAATGCCAGTGGAGTCGGATCCTGGCGCGCTAGCATGGCGCTCGAAAGCGGCAAGTACCGTCTGGAGGGCCGGGTCAAAACCCAGGGCGTGGTGCCTGATCCAGGCGATACTCGCGCCGGTGCCGGCCTGCGGCTTTCCACCCGGCGATTGACTCAGAAGATCCTAGCCGACACGGACTGGACGAATCTGGCATTCGATTTTGAAATTACTGAAGGCATGGGGAATTTCGAAGCGATGTGCGAATTGCGGGCCGGCAAAGGAACTGCGTGGTTCGACGTTGATTCGATCCGGCTGATCCGGAAGTGGCCGTGAGTGTGGCAGTTTGGGTTGCGATCATCGGCCTTGGTTATCTTTCGCAACCGTCTCCTTCCGGTCGGATCTTGGAAGCGTTCTCAACAACGAGCCAGTAATGAGAGCTCAGCACCATGTTCTTCGCCATCCAGTCCCCAGCGCTTTCGCTGCTGAGGCGACAATGCAAGAATAGGTGTGCCTGAGCCAGCTTACTCAGTATGGACGTTGTGGTATGGATACTTGCTGGATTTCGAGGGCCATTCCTCTTGCTGACAAGCCCTCTTGCCCGATCTGCCCGCTTGTGCGACAAGTTTTCCAGCTACCGCGGCGAGTCTTCACTCGCTTCTGAACAGAGGAGGTTCGTCAGGAGTCGGGTGTTGTCCTGCCCTCCGTCGGTGGTCTGAACTCATTGAATTGTCATTTATGAAATCGTTTGGAGCAAAGGAAACGAGGGGTCTGAAGAAACCATTTTCCATTTCCAGATGGCTGACCGGAGCATTGCTTCTGGCACTTATCCTCCTGACAGCGACAGCGACGGCTCAGGTCGTGGAAATCCCGGACGCCGGACTGAGAGCCGCGATTCGCAAGACGCTCAACAAGCCCTCCGGCGACATCACCGTTGCCGACATTGAACGTTTGACGGTGTTGGATGCCAGCCGTGGACGGCGAGGCTCTTCAGCGCCACTTATCCGGAGCCTGGAGGGACTGCAAACCGCGAGCAATTTGTCCTACCTGGATCTTTCCGGTCAGGAGTCGTCGCCCGCCTGCGTGGACAACCTGGGCACGAAAGACTTTTCACCATTGCAGGGCTTGAGCAGCTTGACCGTGTTGATCCTCCGGTGCGGAGGATTGACCAACCTCACCTTGCCTGAAGGTCTCAACAATCTGGCCCTGCTCGACCTTAGCAACAATCGCATGGCCGATTTCTCCTTCTTGAGCGCGGTGCCGTCGCTACCCAGGCTTGATCTCCGCTTCAACGAACTAACCGGCCTCGCTTTGCCCGATGGTGTGAATGGCCTGAAGTCGCTCGACCTGACCGGCAATCGCCTTTCGGACTTTTCCTTCCTGGCCAAGCTGACAAACCTCAACTCGCTTTCCCTGGCCGACAATCTACTGACGAGCCTCCCAGCATCACTAAACCTTGCGACTTTGACGGATCTGAACCTCCGTGGAAATCGTCTCACGGACTTCAGCTTTCTCAAGGATCTGAGCAATTTGACCTCGCTTCAGCTCGCCGACAATCAGCTCACCAGCCCGACGTTTCCTCCAGGTTTGACTGGTTTGAAAAGCCTGAATGTCAGTGGAAATCGCCTCTCAAGCTTCACGTTTCTCGATGGCCTGACTGGCTTGACCTGGCTCGACCTGAACAGCAATCAGATCACCGATCTGTCGTTACCGGCAGGGTTGACAAATCTTGCGACGTTGAACCTCGACGGGAATCGACTCACTGATCTCTCGTTTCTCGATGGTCTCTCCAGCCTGGCGACGTTGAATTTGAACAGCAATGGACTAGCAGACGCAGCCATTCCCGCGGGCCTTACGCATTTGAATGAGCTGAACTTGCGTGGGAATAATTTAAGCGATCCATCATTCCTGGAGGCGCTTCCTCCTGTGGGCTTATTGGATCTTGGTGGCAATCAATTCACCAGTCTCGCTCTGCCAAACTCGCTTCGACGCCTGGGTTATCTCAACCTGAGTGGCAATCAACTCACCAACCTCACCACCGGCACTGCGCTGCCTGGTCTGGCGGCACTGGATCTAAGCGGCAACCGGCTGACAGACTTCTCATTCCTCTTTGATCTGAAAAGGCTTTCCACATTGAACCTTGATGGCAATCAGCTAGCCGAACTTGTCCTGCCCGCGGAGCTCCCAAACCTGACCAGTCTGAGTCTCGCGCGAAACCGCCTGCGCAACTTCGATTTCCTCCAGGAACTTCCAGGCATTACTTCGCTCAATCTCGGGGACAACGAACTCTCGGTGCTTCCGTTGCCGCCAGGGCTGGCGCGTCTGACATCACTCGATCTTCAATCCAACCGGTTGAACAATTTCGCCTTCCTGAATGGATTGACCGGTCTGGCTTCCCTGAATCTGGCCGGCAATGAATTGACAAGCTTCTCGCTCCCCAACCAGTTGCCGAATCTGAGTACGCTGGTTCTTTACAACAATCGGCTCTCCATTTTCACCGTGCCTGCCACGCTGACACGCCTTTCCAGCCTCTTCCTTGGTGGCAATGAACTCAGCACTCTCAGATTGCCCGATGGATTGACAAACCTGAACGCGCTCTATCTCGGGCGGAATCGACTCGCCGAACTTACATTGCCGGCGGGCTTGATCAATTTGACCACCCTCGAGCTCTACGACAATGAGTTCACCAGTCTGACACTCCCGGCAGGCTTGAGCCGCTTGAGCACGCTGCGTCTCAGCGGCAATCGCCTGACTGGCTTCATCCTGCCACCTGGCCTGGAGAGTCTGGGTACGGTGGAGCTGGATGGAAATCAGATCGATCAGCTTTCCTTTCCAAGCGCGCTTCCCAGTCTGACCACGTTACGACTCGGAGGAAACCGCCTGACGGATTTCATCGTGCCAAACAGTCTGGCGAGCTTGAATGCGCTGGATTTAAGCGGCAATCGGCTCACCAACCTCACCTTCTCGGCGAGCGTCACCAACCTCACCGAATTGAATCTTGCCGGGAACCCGCTGACCGCATTCGTTCTCTCCGCCCAGTTGTCGCGCACAAGCCTGGTGGACGAGCAGGCTGCTCTCGGCAAGCAAGGTGTGACGATTCACACTTACCCATTCATCCTTAGTTTAAGCACGGGACACCAGCCGCCCGATGCTGCTTTCGCCCTTACTCTGACAGGACCGCCCGGCCCCTATCGCATCGAAGTCAGCGATGATTTCGCGTCGTGGACGCCGCTCGATCGCGTCAGCATGGCGACGGGGACAGCGGTGATCATCGACAGTTCAAACAAACAAAGGCATCAGAGTTTCTTTCGCGCGCTTCTTGTGGAGTAAGGGGGCGGTAATAAATGAGGTTTTCAGGTTCGCGCTGGAATTTTGGCCAAGGACGAGGCGCGAATGAGGCGCATAACCAAAGGGATCTGCAACGATTGAGCAACGAAGTTCATGGGCAAAAGATCAAGCGCGGTTACAACCTTTATTCATTACCGCCTCCTAAAGAAACCATTCACACTCTCCAGCCGACTCAGGCCAGTGCGATGGCGTGCTGACGATGTGTTGTTGCGATCACTGCACAACCAGAAGCGAAGCTCCGATTGCCGGCTGCTTACAACATCAAGCAGTACATCCACAAGTTGTCGGTGAACTTGGCTGTCGGCCAGGAGCGCGGCTGTGTGCGCAGCACCAGCCGCAGCAGGTTCGGCGTGAGAGCGAGCCATTGATACTGCTGCGACTGGCTTGCAGCACATGTCAGCGCTCCACCGACAATTTTCAGATGCACCGACATCAAGAGCCCGTGTGTTCCTGATGCAACGTCCTGATTGGAACCTGCATTTTGTTCTTCCAGCTCCGCAGGCAAGTCTTGAGTTCTCACACATAATCGTACATCACTCACGTCTGTATGCCCCTCTCTCTCCGCCACCGCGCTTGCTCACGCGGCTTTACGCTTATCGAGCTCCTTGTCGTCATCGCCATCATCGCGATCCTCGCCGGCATGCTGCTGCCGGCGCTTTCGAAAGCGAAGGAGAAGGCCAAGTCGGCCAATTGCATGAGCAATTTGCGCCAGATGAGCATCGCCTCGCGTGTTTACGGGGACGACCATGGCGGGCGTTACGCGTTCACCTTCCAGGTGCGCGGGGCCAACGTCACCCGCAAGGCATGGTTCAATTTCCTCCAGCCTTATCAGCAGACGACGAACCTCATCCTCTGCCCGAGCAAGACGAAGAAATTCAAGGAGGCGCTCGCCCTTTACCCGAGCGACCAGCAGGACAAGGCGATTTCGAACTACAGCGCCAATTTCCGCCTCGGCGGTTGTGACTGGCCCGATACGTGGGACAAGAGCGTCTGGAAGCAACTTCGCGACAGCGATATTCGCAGCCCGTCCACCACGGTCTATCTCACCGATGGCGGAACGCAGCCGAAGAATTCGAAGGATCCCAATGTGTGCGTAACCGTAAAATCCCCGGAGAAACCCGGCTGCTGGATTGTTCATGACCCGGCCAAGGACGATCCATGCACCGGTTGCGTAATTTCTGCAGGCGATCCCAATTGGGGTGGTCCGCATCTGCGACATGTGGAAAAAAGCAATGTGGCGTTCGCCGATTCACATGTTGAAACACTTAAGGCCTCCAAATGGTACTATGCGGGAACACCCTGGCTGAAGCCGGATGTTGGCGGCGGTAACGAGTAGTCCGGCAGTGATTTCATCGAGGCCGTGGCCTTGGCAAGAGTGCGATAATCGTTCGGCATTCGCTGCCGTTGGCGACTTTCAACTCCGCTTGGAAGCTCCTGGAAACGGGCACAAGTCCCGCACCTCGCAATGTTCGCAATCTGGTTTGCGCGCGGAGCACCGACGCCGTCCGTGCCAGATCAACCAATGGCTGATCATCGTCCATGACTCGTGAGGGATGAGCTTTTGTAGATCCTCCTCGATCTTCTCGGGAGTCTTCCGCGTTGTCAGGCCAAGCCGGTGGGAGAGCCGCGCCACATGTGTGTCCACGACGATGCCTTCGTTGATGTTGAATGCATTTCCGAGGACGACATTCGCCGTCTTGCGTCCCACGCCGCCAAGCTCGATGAGCGCATCCATGGTGCGAGGGACTTCGCCACCATGCTGTTCGACAATCGCGCGGCAGCAAGCCTGGATGTTCTTCGCCTTGTTCCGAAAAAAGCCGGTCGAGTGGATGTCATTCTCCAATTCGGCTGGATCAGCCTGGGCATACCCGTCAGCCGTGCGGTGTTTCTTGAAGAGCTTTTGAGTGACGATATTCACGCGCTTGTCGGTGCATTGCGCGGAGAGAATCGTGGCGATCAGCAGTTCGAGCGGGTTCGTGTACTTGAGTTCGCAATGCGCGTCCGGATACGTCGCGCGGAGGGCGGCGATGATCTCTCGAACGCGGGCAGATTTGGCAGCGGCGGATTCGCGGGCCATGAAAAAGAGAAGGATCCGGAGCCAGTGTTCAGCAACAGGAACTCTGCAAATGTCTCAGGATCGACGGGAAACCCAGGAGCACTTTCAGGCTCAAAGCGCTCCTGGGCACAATCGCGTTATGTGAAAAACTACTTCGCGCCTTGTTCGATCCACGCCCGGACCAGGCCGATCTGCTCCTTGGTCAACGGGGCGATTTTGGCTTTGTTGTCCTTGGGTGGCATCCATTCATCTTCGTCAATGATCAGGGCCACTTGATGCAGAAGCGTGCTCTTCTTGATGTCGCCGGCCACTACATTGGGACTATTTTCTCCTCCCTTGAGAACCGCGGCGAGGGTGTCTGCGCGGAACTTGCCTTTGGGCTTTTCCGTTTCAGGACCATGGCACTTAAAGCAGGCCTTCTCGAAGAGTGGTTTGATGTCCTTGTCGAACGTGACGCCCTTCTGACTCGCAGATGGGGGCAGTTTAGTGATGTCAGCCTCGCCCAACGCGCTCACGGAGAGCAGCACAGAGGCAGCGGCTGCCAGAGTGAATGATTTGTTCATGAATTATGTTTTAGTTTCGGACGCGTAACGTGTCTGATGACGCGGCCAGGATCAAAAAGATTCAAGCAAAGGTCGTTCGCCTTGCTTGACGGTGGAGACCGGGCGGTGGATAGTCGCGTCAAACCCCGGCACTATGACGGCCCTAATCGTCTCTCGTCCGTTGAAAACGAGCGGTCCATTTCTGAACTCGCGGGAAGCCTTTGCTCTTAACCACTAACCCAACCCCACCATGGAAACCATCGGCACGGCAGAATCGATCCTCCAAACCAAGAGCCGCGAAGTCTTCGCCGTTCCACCGGAAACAACGGTTTATGAGGCCATCCGTCAGCTCTCCGAGAGGAATGTGGGCGCTTTGCTTGTAATGGAAGGCTCGCGGCTGTTGGGAGTATTTTCGGAGCGGGATTACACTCGGAAGATCGCGCTCCAGGGCCGCAATTCCCGGGAGACTTCAGTGGGCGAAATCGTCTCCTGTGAAATTGTGAGCGCCTCGCCGGACAGTTCGATCTCGGAATGCATGAAACTGATGACTTCAAACCGCGTACGGCATCTCCCTGTGATGCGAGGCGACCGGGTTGTGGGAGTCCTTTCGATCGGAGACCTGGTGAACTGGATCATCCGCACTCAGGATGCGACAATCTGCTCGCTCGAGAATTACATCGCAGGCGGCTACCCTGGCTGATGTCGGCTTATTGCAGGATACGCGAGTACGTTTTCAACATCAGAGATTTCAATCGATTAACCGTTCGTGATGCTTCAGTCATCTGGTACGTTAATCCGGTCTTCGTCCAACGGGGAATTCGTTGAAGAAGTCTGACCGAAGAGGTTTGAACGTTTTGAACGTAGATGATTATCCCGACTTTCCTGCTTCAATTGATTTTCTCTTCGACTGCTTTGACCGCCACCGGCTATCCTTCCGGACATTCAATCATCCAATCTGAAACCACGTACGGTATGAAAACATTCTCAAGGTTCTCACAGAGTTGCCTTCTCATGCTGGCATCCGCATCACCACTCACGGCGGCTGACGTCTCTCCGGAATCCACGTGGCATGCGCACTCACTTGGGCAGGCGATCTTGCACATGCTCATCTTCGCCCTCATCGGGATCGTTGTCGCTGTTGTTGGTTACAAGACATTCGACAAATGCACGCCGGGTGATCTGCACAAGGAAATCGTGGAGAACAGGAACGTGGCGGCTTCCATCGTCGCCGCGGCTGTGATCCTTGGCATGTGCATCATTGTTGCCGCTGCAATGCTGGGTTGAAGTCTGCTAACTCGTAACTCCTGGTGAAACGGAGCCGAAGCATCCGTCTGGTTTTGATTGGCGGAATATCTGCCGGGACTCTCGCGGGTTGCGGTCCGTCGAGTGAAAGGCCCGTCGTCAGCACGGCCGGTGTTTACACCAACAATTTTCATGTGCCGGGTGTCGGCTATTACCACGCGCCGTTTCGTGCCTGGTATCCGATGCGTTACAATCATTTCGATCCGCAGACACGGCGCTATTTCTTCGGCGGCCAATGGGATGCTTCGCCGCATCAAAGCATTACGAATGTATCTCCTCCGACGGCCGGGGCCGTCCAGCAGGCGTCCGCGCAACGAACGGATGTCACGCGAGGCGGATTTGGCAGTGCATCGCGAAACCATCGGATCTGGTCCTGATGAAACGCCACGTTTGCAAGCCCCGCCCCGATTGGCGGACGAAGGTGGAAAGGCTCGGCCTGACTTATCACTCGCACGACTCCGGGCCGTACTGGGACGAGTCCGCCTGCTACGAACTGACAGCGCGTGAGGTTGAGGCCCTCGAACTCGCCGGCAACACGCTGCACCGCCTCTGCATCGAAGCGGCTGAAGCCGTGATTGAGAATGGTTGGTGGACGCGCCTTGGAATTCCTTCGATCGCTGCGCCCGGCATCATTCGTTCATGGGAGCGGGATGAATTCAGTTTGTACGGGAGGTTCGACCTCGCCTTTGATGGAACAACTCCACCCAAGCTTCTCGAATACAACGCGGATACTCCCACCGCGCTCGTCGAAGCTTCAGTCGCGCAGTGGTTCTGGTTGAATGAAACGTACGCGGACGCGGACCAATTCAATTCAATCCATGAACGGCTTATCGAAGCGTGGCGGAAATGGTCTGGCTCAACGGTTCACTTTTGCAGTGTTAAGGAGCATTCGGAAGACGAGATGACCGTGCTCTATCTTCGTGACACCTGCGAGCAGGCGGGAGTGAAATCGAAGCCAGTGTATATTGACGACATCGGCTGGGATTCATGCCGCAACTGTTTCGTTGATCTGGATAACGCGCCTATTGAGCGATGCTTCAAACTGTATCCGTGGGAATGGCTCTGGCACGAGGAATTCGGCCCTCATCTTGCAACGGCCCCAACCCAGTTCGTCGAGCCGACATGGAAGATGCTTTTGAGCAACAAAGGCTTGTTGCCGATCCTTTGGGAACTCTTTCCCGAGCATCCGAATCTTCTGCCAGCTTACGAATTTCCTGACGCGTTGAGCGCGCGCTACATCCGCAAACCAAGGTTGAGCCGCGAAGGCAGCAACGTGACATGGGTGGAAGGCGGTGTGGTGGTTGAGGAGACGCACGGCGATTACGGAGAGGAGGGATACGTGTTTCAGGCACTGGCTCCATTGCCGGAGTTTATGGGGCATCACCCTGTTTTCGGTGTGTGGGTGGTGGATCATGAGGCGGCGGGCTTGGGCATACGGGAAGACACAAGGCGCATCACGGGGAATCTGAGCCGTTTCGTGCCGCACTTTTTCAGGGGGGCGGAAGGAGTTTCCAGATCATGAAAACCGTAAATCCAACTCCCATCCGTATCGGCATGATGGGCACCTTCAGCGGACGTTTGTATCGTGTTGCTGGCCGTGTGGTCCTGAGCATGGAGGAATCCGGGACAACTTATTATTGGAATGAGTTCAATCTGGTTTGCGATGATGGTACATCTGCGACGCTGGTTTATGAAGTGACGGAGCGTGGCGGCGAATGGCGCATGTTTACCGGTTTCGATCCGGGGCAGGGGATGAACGTGGCTGAGGCTGCTGCCAGACGTGTGGGGGACAGGATTCAACTGGATGGTGTGGATGCGCGCGTCGCACTCGTGGACGAATCATGTGTGCGTCATATCGAGGGCCAAGCGCCTGAGGGAGTCGGACTGGGGGATGTTGCTCATTACTTCAATGCTGAGGGCGACGGACGAACATTGGCGGTGAGCTGGACGGGTGACGAAGTCGAGTGTTACCGGGGGATCAATCTAACGCGTGGGATGGTGATGAGCGCGTTTAAGATCCCGGTTGGGACGATGAACGAGCTGTCGTCTGGTACTATGCAAAAGGCATCGTCCACTTCGCCCCCACAAATCGCAGCCATCATCGCTGTGCTGGCAATGTTCGGAGTGGTGTTCGCGGGTAACTCGTCCTGCAGAAACTCACGGCGCCACGTTGCGCCTACGAACATCGCCGCACCTCCGTCCATGCTCACTCCCGGTAGCGAGGGAAAATTGAACGGCAGAAACTGGCGCATCGCCGGACATTCGGTCGTCGGGATCGGGTTGGTGGGCAGATCTTTCGATCGGCATGAGTATCCTCTCACCGACGACCTGAATAACCGGGCTCTTCTGGTTCAGAGTCGGCAACCGGGGGACAAGAATTGGTATCTCTTCAAGCCAGTGTCGAATGAGCCGCCATTGGCTCCGTTGGCAGCGGCGGCCTTGTGCACAGGTCAGTTAATCAATTTCGACGGCCATGAAGCGCGCATTGCTGAATTGTTCCAATCGACGATCCGCAAGGCGGACAATGCTGAAATTGCCGACGGGAAGGAGGGCTCTGTGCTTTACGGTTTCCATGCCCGGGCCAAAGACATTTTGTTCCTCGTCCGGTGGAGCGATCGCGAAGTGTTTATTCATCGAGGCCAGGCGCTCGCTGCCAATGATGTGAGCGCCGCGTTCGAACCACGGAAGCGGAACTGAAGGCTTCGCCGCGCCGTCAGGGCGTCCCGGCAATCCGGCGTCAAGGTGTGGGTTGCCACGCAATGAGCCGACCGCAGATGTCGCTGTCCAACGCGTTCGACAGTCAAAGCCCGAACGCCTTCCTCAAGATAGCGAGGCTCTTGGGCACTGCGGTATTCGGGTCTTCCTTCCCTTCGAACTCCAGCGATACATAGCCGTGGTAATTCACCGTCCCGAGGATTTCGGCAACACGTTTGTAATCCAGGTCGAGGGAATACCACTCGCCGCCACCCTGATATGTCTTGGCCTGGACGAAAACAGTCTTTGGAGCGATCTGCCGCAGCTTGGGATATGGATCTTCGAGGAAGTTCCCTGTGTCCATCAGTACACCGAGCCAGGGTGAATTGATCGCGTTGATGATTCGCATGAGGCCCTCGGGTGTTCGCGCGAGTCCCCAATGATTCTCCAAAGCGAGCAGAACCCCACACTGCTCGGCCTTGGCGAGGCAACGTTGAATCCCATCAATGCACCACTTGAAACCTTCCTCCTCGGTGTAGCCGGGCAGCACGGGTTCGATTCCCCGGTTCTTCATCAACTCGTCAAAATCTTTGGAAGTTCCCCAACGGCCCGTGTTGATGCGAATGCAAGGTGCGCCGAGCTCGTAAGCGATTTCGATGCACTTGATCGTGTGTTCGACATTTCTCGACACCTCATCCGCCTTTGGACTGACGAATGTCTGATGAGTCGAGACGCAGATCAGATCGATTCCGTTCACGAACGCATGGCGTTTGAGTTTGCGTAGATAGGCTCGTCCTGATGCGTCCAGCGGTTCCTTTTCTGGGATGTCCATCTGCCGGTGCAGGATGTCCACTCCCTGCGCGCCCAGCGAGGAGGCCTTCTCGATGACCGTCTCGATTGAAACTTTTGGTGGTCTGAAATGCCAGTAGGAGTAACTGGAGAGACCGAGACGAACCTTTTGCGTTCTGCGCGACGCGGCTCGAACGGAGGGGGCGCCTAGTGCCAGGGCTGCGGTTGAGGCTGAGGCGAGTCCGAGGAATTTCCGGCGGTCTATTTGCATGGAGGAAGCAAAGGCTCCCGCGCATTCCCGATCAAGCACGAAGCATGAGGCACTGGATTACTGTACAAGTCAGAAGCTCTTTCAAAACTCCGTAGCAGCCGACGTGAGTCGGCTCAAACATTCCGAAAGTCGGAGCGAGCTGATGCTCGCTGCTTCAGTTTTGAAAGAACCTCGTCCGTTCGAGCAACCACAGTAGCCAGCAATGTCGGGCAAACGGCAGGGCTGAAACCAAACCTTTTCACTGGAATTCACCGGAGGAAGCAATTTACTCACAATTTCGGCAATTTTCGATTGCAGGGGGTAAACGACGCTGCTAATAAGCCCACATCCCTGTCAAATTTGACTCGAAGCTTTTTGAGCGAAGCCCTCCAAGCTGTGCATGCCAACCTTGACCTGGCGGGTCGGCCAGGGCTTGCAGTGGTGACCTCCTCAACGAGCATCAAGGGATGGGAAAGTAAACCGTGAGCAATCCAACCAACTCGTATGCAAACCAGACGATCCACACTCCTTCTAACACTGACGGCCTGTGTTCTGAGCATGGCTGCCGCCGCCACCAAGGCGGCTGCGCCTGCCACTCCACAGGGGACTATTAACTTCTTCACCTTTGCGGGTGATCAAAGGGCAGGCATCCAGGCAGGTACTGCGGTGCCAAATGGTTCCTACTACCCGAAGCGGGCAGAAGGCCCCTACAACGGCTTTCCCGCTCCTGACTCGGGTGATGACGACACGGCCCCCGTTGGTGATGTGCTCAATAACTACAACATGGTCTTGAAGGGTTATTTTTATCCGCCAAAGACTGGCAAGCTGATGTTGGCGATCGCAACCGATGATCCGGGTCAGCTGTATTTCAGCACGGACGACAATCCCGCGAACAAGACACTGGTCGCGAGCGAATCGCAGTGGAATCCCGTACGAGCTTTCGGCGGGACATGGGACGGTAGTGTGGCAACACGTCGCACCGTGGTCAGCACGGGAGACCCGAATCCTCGGCCGCAAAATTGGTCGGCCTACATCAACGTTACGAAGGGTAAGCCTTACTACATTGAGGGCGTTGGAACCGAGTTTGGTGGTGGTGATAACCTGGCCATAGCTTTCCGCTATGAAGGGGATCCGGACTTCGAGGATGGTGGCAAACCCATCTCAGGGCAGTATCTGTCACCGTTTTCCCTGCCGACAGTAGCAACCATCATCGGGCAACCACAAGACGCGGCCGTGTATGTTGGCAGCACCGCGACATTCTCAGTAGCGGTCGATGCGCCACCAGGAGTCACCATCAGCAGTATCAAATGGACGAAAAACGGCGCGGACGTTCCTGACAGCGATAAAACATCCATATCCCTCAGCGGGGTGGGGGCGGGTGATGATGGAGCCAAATTGAAGGCCACGATCACCACGTCAGCGGGAACACTGACGAGTTCCGAGGCCACCTTGTTCGTATCCGCCTTCACGAGTGAATTCGCGCAGGGTGTCGTCAAATTTGAAGCATGGACCGGGATCGGCAGCACTGCGGTCAGTGCCTTGCTGGAGGATGCACACTACCAGGACAAGGCTGATGATATCCGCCTTCTCCCAGCGACTGATACGCCCAATGGTTACGCGGACAATTACGGTGCCAAGGTGTCCGGATTCATCATTCCTGCAGAGACCGGCAGTTACAACTTCTTCATCCGTAGCGATGATGCTTCGCAGTTCTTTCTGAGCACCAGTGAGAAGGTGCCAGATCCAGCCGTCGATCCCGTGATTGCCGAGGAAACAGGTTGCTGCGACGCTTTTCACGAAGCTGATGGTTCCCCTGAAACCACCCAGACTCCGATTGCAATGGTGGCAGGAAAGAAGTACGCGTTCCTCGCCTTCGTAAAGGAAGGCGGCGGCGGCGATTACCTTCAGCTTGCGATGCGGCAAGTGGGTGACACGACACCTGCAGGCTCGCTCAAGCCAATCTCTGGAACGCTCGTCGGGGCCAATGCGAGACCCACCAAGGGTGAGCCCCAGATCACCAAACAACCCGTACTTCCCGCCAAGATGGAGGAAGGACAGCCTTGGAGCGTGTCGGTGGATGGGGTGGTGACTCCAGCCGGCTACAATTACCCCCTGCTGGTGCAATGGCAGAAGAACGGCGCCAACATTCCGGGAGCCAATGGCAAGACGTTTACGATCAAGTCAGTGGTTCCGGGCGATTCAGGCACCTATCGGGCGGTGGTCAGTGCGCCAAGTGGGAAGTCTGCAAACAGCGTGGAATTAAACGCGCAAGTGATCTCTGACAAGGTGGCACCCACGTTGGCGAACGCTCTCAAGAGCTTCTCCAGCGACACGAAGGTCAATGTAATCTTCTCGGAAGCGGTTTCTGCTACCAGCGCCAACACTGCAGGTAATTACAAAATCAACAATGGCATCACGGTCAGCACGGCGAAGCTCACTGCCAACCCGAAAATTGTGGAGCTGACGACCTCGGCCATCGCCAAGGGGTCGAAGAACCAATTGACCGTGACTGGAGTCCAGGATCTGTTTAACAACGCCGTCGCTGCCAGCACATCCATCGAGATCGGGTTCCAGAAGGGAGTTTATCTCGTGACGACCGATCCGGCTGAGGAAGGCGGACCACTCAACTTTGCTGGCGACAACGCCATCAATCAGCATCTCATAGATCGTGGATTCGACGTCTTTTTGATGCAAGGGGCTCGGGTGCCTGATGATGGATCCAGCGCCCTCGGCAGGGATCTGATCATTGAAACCTCAACCCTCGGCTCCGGAACCGTTGAAGTCGATGGCGTTGGGAAATTCAAGAACCTCACCATTCCCGCGATGAATTGGGAGGCTTCGAGCACGGATGCCTTCGGCTTCATGGCGGCGAACGCATCTCCAGGAACCACAGCAAGCCAGTCGCAGGTGAACATTGTGGATGACACTCATCAGATGGCTGCGGGCTTCCCGAAAGGTCTCCTCACCGTGACGGCTCCGGAGACTTACTCACAAGCCCAGCCGGTGAACGCCCACGTCATCGCGACTCTCGCAGCCGACCCGTCACAGGCGATCATCTTCTACTATGACAAGGGGGAGAAGGGTGCCAACGACTTCGTCATGCCGGCACGACGCGCGTTCTTCTTCTTCCAGGATAACACCGCCGCCGCCGCCAACGAGAATGGCTGGAAGTTGTTCGACGCCGCAGTGGATTGGTTGCTCGGGATTCAGGCGCCTGTAACACCTCCACCATCGGCGGAACTCAAATTCACCTCCATCAAGCTGGTCGGGAGTGATGTAGTGGTCGAGTGGTCGGGTGGCGGAACGCTCCAGGCTGCCGCTGATATCACCGGGCCATGGGTGGACGTGCCGGGAGCAGCGAGTGGGGTGAAGTTCCCTGCGAACGAGTCGCGTAGATTTGCGCGCATCCGTCCGTAATCAGATCAATTCAAGAGGGCTGTCCTTGTGGCCAGCCTCCTTTACAAGTGGCGGGCTTTGGCGAATTATCCGTGTGTGCCAAGGCCTGCTTACTTTTTTGGCCCTTCAATGTTTTGGACAAGACCTGAGTGATGCCTGAGCTTGAAAACTCCTCCATAAGAACAACGATATCCTGGGTGGCGCTCAAAAGTGGGGCAAACCCCAAGGAGGGAGAAAGCTTCTGGAACCAGTCAAAATCAATTCACCGAGGGCGTGCTCATCACTTGCGCTCGCGATTATGGCTGTGGCGACTGTTGCGCCGTTGGCGATTTAGCTGCGTGTCCGGGGAGTACGGTTCCCTCCCATTGGTCTGGGTAAGGTAAATCCCGACCAGTTCCGATTTCGTGGCATTGGATTTGTGTCCTCCAAACCAGCGGCCTAAAAACCGCTTCAACGAACTGACACTCATTGGCAAAGTCTTGGCGGCGGCGGCGGCGCGCACAAGAGGAATCTCATTTCCAGGCGTGGAAACTCCATTCCAAACCGTCCGGAGTTTGCCGGGATTTGCAGTTTGCGAAACTGACTCAACTGGAGCATCGCTTGCATGCTGGCTCTGGCTCAAGGAAGGTTGCCGGAAACTTTGTTCGATCCAATTATGAAGACCGGCCAGACTGTTCCGAAGACGATAGACGAATACATCTCGTGCGCCCCGAAGGAGGTTCGTGAGATTCTCGAAAAGATGAGGGCGACCATCAGGAAATCCGCGCCCGGCGCGGAGGAAGCGGTGAAGTATGGTTTGCCGACCTTCGTGCTGAAGGGGAATCTGGTGCATTTCGGCGCGTTCAAGCACCACA
Source organism: Verrucomicrobiales bacterium (assembly GCA_005777315.1). GTDB lineage: Bacteria > Verrucomicrobiota > Verrucomicrobiia > Limisphaerales > F1-12-MAGs170 > F1-120-MAGs170. The sequence continues at coordinate 10,028 of SXMN01000316.1, read as the reverse complement.
TCGGGTTTTACGCCACGCCAAGCGGGCACACGGAATTCAAGAGTGAGCTGTCCGCGTATCAGGGAGCAAAAGGCTCGGTGCAGTTTCCTTTGGACAAGCCAATTCCATTCGCTCTCGTCACGAAGATCGTGAAGTTTCGTGTGAAGGAGAACCTGGAAAGATGGGCGGCGAAAGGTAAGAAGTAAGTTCGTCAGTGCATCCGTGCGCGTTGCGCTCCCTCTCCGAATGGCTATTCTCCGCGCAATGAACATTCGCGTCCTCATGCCCGTTGTCTTCGTCCTGGCCGGGCTCGCGCTCTTCGGCTGCCGCCAGCGTGACGCGGCGGCTTCGGATGTTTACGTCCCGCGTCCGAAGGGCACGATCACCTTCAACAAGGAGATTGCTCCGATCGTCTTCCAAAATTGCTCGCCCTGCCATCATCCGGGCGAGTCGGCTCCATTTGATCTGCTGGCATACGGTGACGTGCGGAAGCGGGCGGAACAAATTGTGAAGGTTACGCAGCGGCGCTACATGCCTCCATGGCTGCCGGACCCGGAGCTGGTTCATTTCGAGGGGGAGAGGCGTCTCAGCGTCGAGCAACTGGGTCTGATCAAGCAATGGGCTGAGGAGGGTGGAGCGGAGGGAAAGGCGGAAGATCTGCCATCGTTGCCAAAGTGGAGTGAGAAGTGGCGGCTTGGCGAGCCGGACTTGGTGGTCCGTCCGGAGAGAGCCTTCCCATTGCCGGCCGAAAGCCGCGACGTCTATCGCAATCTCACGGTTCGCATTCCGGTCGGCGCACGGCGCCATGTGCGCGGCCTGGAGTTCCGGCCGAACAGCCGCGCGGTGCATCACGCGTTTCTGCGCTTTGACAAGACGGGGGAGGTCATTGCCCTGGATGGAAAGGATGGAAAACCCGGCTTCTACGGCCTGCATACTCCGAAGACGGCGGAAAGCCCGATCACTTTCGCGAGCTGGCAGCCGGGGAAGACACCGCGATTTTATCAGCCGGATCTGGCATGGCCGCTGGAGACGAACACGGTGCTGGTTCTTCAGCTCCACTTGCAGGCCATCGGAAAGGAGGAAATGATCGCGCCTGAGCTTGCCTTCTACTTCACCGATCAGCCGGGCACGGCGATTGCCTTCAAGCTACCGCTCAATTCCTATTCGATCGAGATTCCTGCCGGAGTCACGAATTACGTCGCCAGTGATTCAGTTGTTCTCCCTGTTGATGTGGAGATTCGTGGTGTGTTGCCTCACGCGCATTATCTGTGTCGGGAGATGAAGGGCTATGCTGAACTGCCGGACGGTTCCCGGCGGTGGCTCATGTCGATTCGCGACTGGGATTTCAACTGGCAGGGCGACTACCAGTTTCTGACGCCGCTTTCATTACCCAAGGGCACCAAGCTGGTGATGGAGTACACGTATGACAACTCGACGAACAACGTACGAAACCCGAACCACCCGCCTCAAACCGTCCGGTATGGAATGCAAACAACCGATGAGATGGGGGAGTTGTGGCTGCTCACGGTGATGAAGAGCCGGGAGGAATTCTCTCAATTGCAGTACGCATTGCAGCCGCGCTACATCAGGGACAGCATCCTGTACGGCGAGATGATGCTGCGGCAGAATCCTCGGGACGCCAAGGCGCTGTTGGAGATCGGATCGTCTCTCGTCATGTCGGGCAAGGAGATCGAGGGCATCGAACGCTTGAAGCAGGCGCTGCAAATCGATCCTAAACTGGATGAGGCTCATTACTTCGTCGGCCTGGCATTGCGAGCAAGCAAGCAGCCAGGCGCGGCGCGGATCGAGTTCGAGAAGGTACTGGGAATCAACCCCAAGCACGCCCGCGCCCGTGGCAATCTGGGCCTGGTACTGGTGGAACTGGGCAATCTCGCAGGCGCCGCGCAGCAGTTCGAAATCGCCCTTCAGTTGAATCCCAGGGACGAGATCGCTCGCGACATGCTGGACCAGATAAGGCGGGAGTTGTCGGCGAGGCCGAAATAAGGGTGTGATTAAAAATGGGTGAGGGATGAACCCGGTCCGACCTGGGAACGCCGGCATCCCTGCCGGCGCGCGCAGCGAGTGCGGAAGGGTGCCCGGAGAGGGAAATCGCCGGCAAGGATGCCAGCGCTCCCAGGCGCAGTCTCACCCGCTTTTAATCGCACCCCCGAAATAAAATGTAGATAAGCTTCGTTGCAGTACGCCCTCACCACACGCTTCCCAATATCGAATGCCGCGCCCGAGCTGGAAGCCTTGATCTCGAAAATGGTAATTCCAACCACGAGAACCTCGAAACACACGAAAGCAAAACCTCTTGGGAAAACCGCACTTCTCACTCAACGAACGAGAGATCTGTTGGTTTCACGTATTTCTTTTTTCGTTTGTTTGGTGGTTCCAACCGCTTATTCAAGGATCACTGTTTGACCGCCGGTTGCTTGCCCCTCCCATGATACGCGATGAGGAAGTAGATCATCACCACGGCCACTGCGGCGGATAATCCGCCCCAAAATAGCGGCCATCGGGTTCCTCCCGGTCGGGCGCAGAAATTGAACCACCAGCCGGTGCCAAGGTACCCGATGAGGTTGCCCACACCACTCGTCATCAGGGTGAACAAAGCCTGCGCTCGCGCCCGCCACGCGGCGTCAATGCGTTCGTTGAGGTAGATCGGCACCGTGACAAAGAATAGCGTGAAGGCGAACCCATGCAGTGTCACGCCGGTCAACACCCAACCCGTGCCGTTCATCGCGCAGAACACATATCGCAGCACCGCAAACCCGATCCCCAGCATGAAGATCCATTTCAACCGCCACCGAAGCAGGAGTGTCGAGAGGCCGAGCATTGCAACAATCTCGGTCACCTGGCCGAGTGTCATCCAGGCGCTCGTCCGCTCCAATCCAAGTTCGAGCAGGTGCGGCGGAGTGAACGGATAAAACGCCGCCAATGGAATACTGATGAGCGCCGCAGTGATGAAAATGACGCGATGATCATGGTTTTTGAGCAGCGAAAGCGCGTCCAGGCCGAGCCGTTGTTTGAGCGTCAGTTGCTCGATTGATTTGGGCGGTGTCACGTGGGGCAGAACCTTCGTGAACGCGGCCAATGCCAGCCACACCGCTGCACCCACATACCCGGCAACCGGAGAGGAGTCGGCGTTCAGCGCGCTGATAAGCCAGCATCCCGTCATCCATCCCACCGTGGCCACGGAGCGGATGGGGCCGAACTCGCGTCTGGCGTCTGCCAGACGCGCAAGCACGATCGTCGTGGAGATGCTCGATGCTGGCGCTAGAAACAAGGTCAGGCCCTGGATCAGGACAAGCACGAGCCAGGGATTCCATCGCTGTTGAATACCCCAGGAAGTGAGCGCCGTGAGCGTCGCGGCGGCCAGGGTGACCCAGCCCAAAACACGTACCGGGCCGACATGCCGATCCGCAAGGGCACCCAGTATCAACGGCGAAACGAGCGCGGCAAGACCCGACGTGGCAAAGGCATAAGGGCGGATCTCTTCAAATCCTTGGACGCCGAGGATGGTCGTCAGCGGCACCCACCACATTCCCAGTGCCATCCCATAAAGGAAGAACAAGGTGGTGAGTTCGATATAATTTTTCCAGCGGCCAGCGGACTTCACCCCCACAGGACACACGGGCGAATGAAAAATACAAGCTTTGCGAACGTGACATGGATGAGATGGTCCGTAGCCTTGTCAAAAGAATTCAAATCCAGGATTTCCAACCCATGACGCCTTCAGGTGAAAAAAGGACATTGGTTCCTGTGGAACCGCCGCGGCTTCATCACATAAGATCCAAGATCGGAAAATACATGTCACACGGCTGGACTCTCGCGCTCGGAATTATTTACCTCGCGACGTTTCATCTTTGGATGCATCTGGATCGTCCGGCGATCATCGCGAGCACGCTGGTCGTGACCGTATTGTCGGCGACGCTTCTGGTGGTGGCCAACAAGCGTTCGTATTTCGTCAATGCATGGGACAAACTATTTCACGCCTCGGTTGCCGCGGATATTTTCGCGGAAGGTCTCTTGATTCCGGTCCATGACGATTACGGGTTTTACCTGTGCGCCCTGGGCTTTTGCGTGGTGATTATTGGCTATCGTTGGCGCCAGTTCAGATGTCTCTCGCGCTGAGCGACGGCTGAAAAGAAAGCAAAGCCGGAATGATTCAAGGCCAGCCAGCACTGACTATTGCGCGGTCCGGTTGAGAAGTTTCCAAACACGCAACGCCTCGGCGACGCTCCACGCCTGAGCGTCGCAACCGCGCTGTGTGTGTGGTGCGTCTCCATCGACAATCTCAGGCAGATGCCCGATACAGCCGGAATCCAATAACAGTTCCATGCTCCGAAGATAAGATTTGGCAACGGCGAGCGCGTCTGGATGTCGATCCCATGCCCTGGCCAGCGCTTCACAGCAGCTCGGGAATGTCCAGGTCCACGCGGTGCCATTGTGATACGCCGGCTTGCGGCGGGTGTCTTCATCGCCCTCGTAATGGCCCCAGTAGGGATTGCCTGGATCGTTGAGCAATCCGTGCGCGCCCCGGATCGGCAACGGCACGGCAACAGGCAGAGGTGCAAGTGTGCGAAGTGCGCCCGGGACCACGAGGTGGCGAAGCGAGACCTCAACGAGCCGCCGCGCCCGTTCTCCTGAAAGAAGCCCAAGGCTCACGGCAAACAGTCCGTTGCTGCGCAACGCGTCGTCACGCAGCGCACGGGAGGCAGGCTCACCGTTCTCTGACAGTAGCACGTCCGACAGGTAGCCTTTGTCCTCCATCCAGAAATGTTCAACCAGCGAGCGCATCGCCAGTTCCTCAAGCTCGCGCCAGGACACACCAACTCGCGACACTCCCAGATTTGCCAACTGCCGGAGGAGTCGAATCCACAGAACTTGAATCTCGATCGGGTAGCCGGTTCGGGGCGTTCCGGCCGGATAATTTGTGTCCATCCAGGTAAAATGGCTCGGGCTCCATACCAGACCACTTGCCGCATCCACACGGATGCCATTCGGCGTTCCGCGGAGATAACCTTCGGCGATCCCAACCAGAACATCGACCAGCGTTCGCCCAACAGCGCCAACTTTGACCGAGTCGAGTGATTCACGCGTCAACTCAACAAAATCTTCGCAGACGATTCCAAACCAGAGCGACGCGTCCGTAGTATCGCGGTTCGACGCGTCCTCACCGTGGATGCTGTTCGGCAGAGTTCCATCTTTCTCAAATTTTCCAAATGTCAGCAGAAGCTGCCGTACCTCTTCAATCATCCCCGCCGCCAGCAGGCCGCGCGCGCTGATCAGCGAATCGCGTCCCCAATCCAGAAACCACGGATAACCTGCGATGACTGTCTTTCCCGAATCGCGCCGGACGACAAAGGCCTGCAAGGCCGCCGCGAGCCGCTGCCCGAATCGATCGTTTTCGCTCAGTCCGGCGCGAGACACAGACAGCGCCACCATTGCCCGTCTATTCGCATCGAACAACGCCAGCTCCCCGGCAGTCGGCTCCTGGGAATCCGCGCAAAGCACCATCGTCACGGGTTTCTCTCGCGAGATTGGGAGATTAAACCAGCCGGGGCTGTAAGCATCGCCGCTGCTGGTCTGACCGCGCGAACCCTCGACAGGATGACCAATGTTCTCGCACCACTCCGCCTCGTGGTGATACCGGCCGACATCCGCGGTCACGCACAAACGACGGTCCGGCGCGGGATTGAACTCGAATCCCGCGCGACCCTGCAGATCCCGAACGCTCGTCGCAAAGTGGTGGTCCGCTCCCTCATTGCGTTTGGTTTCCCAATGGAAATTTCGATCTTCGATATCGACACGCACGGTAAGCCGGACTGAGCGGTCTTCCGGCAAATCGCGTCCGAGCGATGGCGCGGTGGGAGGGCGATGCAAGCGAAGTACCGTCGTGTTTCGATCTTCCATCATGTCGGCTTCAAGGTGGATCTCGACGGTGCGGCCATCCCCCGCGTTTGCGACAAATCGCCAGCGGGCCGGAGGGCCGGCTTGAAACTCGATGAGATTCTGTTCATCCAGCGGAGTGATAAAACCGTCCGCCACGCTCCACATCCGCACTCGCTTGACCAGGATGTGGCGATCGACCGGCACCGATGCGTGAAGATTGGCGCCCAGCACGCAATCGTATTTCGACTGGATCTGTCCAAGGTTGACGCCGATTCGTGCCATGCCACCCCGGCCGTTGGTCAGAAGCACAATTCCCGCGTTGATCCTTGCTTGATCCACAGGCGCCTCCGGATGTTGCAGCTCGCCATCACAGGATACCGGCTCGATTGATGGGAGGAATTGGATCCCGGCATTCAACTGTTGCGGGCCTGACCCATAACGTTCCATCTCTAGCGACACCATGCCATTGAACGAGGCAGGCGGAAAACAGGCTGCATGGCAGGACTGTGTTCCGATGGACTCTTCGCGAATTGCGAGCGGACGCCCTGGCACGTGCAACGCCACGCGAAATCGATCCGAGTCCTCCACCAGGAGCCAATGACCCGGCGGAACCATCGTTACTCGACGCGCATCCGAGGGGCGCCAGACAATCACGTGTGGAAATCGCACACGACCCGCCACCTGCTGGGTCGCGGCGGCGATATTTGAATTTGCGATCTGCCCAGGCAGATGCCGCAGTGCTCCGAGAAAGGCGCAAGGATCTTTCGTCACGAGTTCCGCAAGCCCGCGCCAGTCGAAATTCCCCAGTTGCTCCACCTGAAATACATTCGCCAGCGCCCGAAAGCCGAAGCTGGCGCAGGCGCGCGCCTGGCGATACTTGTGCCCATGCAGACCGCGCGGCTCACGTGTTTCAGCCAGGCAAAACGTGGCACCGGCCGGAAGGTGAAATAAAAACAACCCGCCATCCATCGATTCGATTCGCGGCAGCGCCTGGCCAAGCAGATCCACTTTCAAGATGCCAGAACCGCGCAGGGCTTCGCCGGCCAGCCTGAACTGTTGCGCGCTTTCAGAGTCCGTGTTCACCAAAACCAGAACGCGGTCGAGGCCTTCCTGCGATTCTCGAAGGAGCGCGTAAGCGGCCGAATCCTTCGCGCTCAGTCGAGTGACCTTCGCGTCGTCAAAAAAACACGGATGCTCCGCGAGCAATCGATTGAGCGCGGCGATTTCAGGAACGATGTTCTCTGGATTTCCCCACGCCATCCCGCTGTTGCCATGAACGCTGATCTTCTCGGCAGCCAGCCATTCGACACCGCAGGTGAAACCGTACGCGCCACTGGCGCTGGTGAGCGCGGACAGACGGTTGCGTAACAGTGACCAAACACGTCCCCGCTGCGCGAGCCGGTTGTTGTCGTGCGTCTCGCTGTAATGCGCGTAGAGTCCGACGCGCCGGTTCTGTTCGAGCGCATAATCCAGGTACCAGGCAACCTCGCCGCCGGAGTAATTCTGGAACAATTCCGAGTAAGCCCACTGCATTCCACCTTCCGTCAGCAAACTTTCCGTGGCGGCCCAGGAGCCTCCCAGTCCTTCGAGGAGGAAGACCGCATCCGGGAATTCCTCGCGAACACGCGCGGTGATGTAGCGCCAGGCGTGCATCGGCACCTTGTATCCCGCGTCGCAACGGAATCCATCCACCCCGCGCCGGCACCAGACGAGGAACATTTCAGCGAGCGCGTCCCATGACGCAGGATTGCCGTGGTTGAGCTCAACCAGATCCTCCCACGTATTGCCCCAGGCACCGGGGCTTACGAATGTCCCGGTGTGATCGCGGACAAACCATTCCGGATGTTCCTCCTGCTGACGCGAACCCCAGCCCGTGTGATTGATGACGATGTCCAGGAACACCCGGCCTCTTCGCAAGTGAGTCTCGTAGGTCAACTCGCGAAACTGGTCCACTCCCGTGGTACGCCGATCAAACTCGACCAACGCAAGATCGATGGCAGTGAGGTCACCGGCGGCGTAAGGGCTTCCATAACGACCGAAACGCGCGTACGTGGTTGGAGTCGGATTCACCGGCAGCAAATGCAGGATTCGGCAGCCGAGGGTATCGATGATGTGCGGCAGTTGCCGGATGAGATCGCGCAGCTTTCCGGAGGGCGGGATGACGCTGAAACCTTGCTGATCAAGAGGCGCGAGCTGGTCGTTCAGCGCATGGATCGAAGTCGTTGTCGCGGATTTGCCGGCACCGAACATTCGTGGAAACGCGCAGTAGATCGTGTTTGCGGTGCGATAAGCGCATGGATGAACACTGATTCCAACGTCCGCCCCGTCCGGCCAGTACTGGCGGCCCTCCGCGTCGATTGCATAGGCTTTCGCCCAGAAGAAGCCAACCTCCGTCAGTGCCAGATCAATCACCCAGCCGTCATTGGTGTGGTCGAATGGAATGTCCCGCCACGACGCTCCTGCGAGAGGGATTCGTCCCGCGTAGGACTCGATGACTTCCCGCCGTATCGTGGCGGCGCGGCCAAGATTGGTTCGCAGCCTCGCGTTGACGCCTGGCGGGAGCGGGTGGCCATGGCCGCCTTGAAGAGTGAAATGGAGCTTGTCTCCGACAAAGCGCACCATGCGTTCACCCGGTGCTGGGCTCATCACTGGCTTGTGTAACATAGGAAGTTGCCCCCGCTCGGCGAAGGACTCGTTGTGTGATCCGCGATATCGAAACAAAATTCAATCCTGCATCCGGGAGATTTGAAATCTGGATTGAATTCCGTATTGCCAAATCAAGGCGAATCCCGTCTTGATTCCACGGCAACCCACCACTCAATCGGAAACACGTATGAAACTGACCAGCCCAAACCTATCGCCACGCGCCCTCTTTGCGCTGTTACTCACGCTGACAGCCTGCATTGCTGCGCGCGCCAATCTCGTCACCACTCCACCGGATGACGGCAAACTTCGGATCATCTGTTTTGGCGCTCATCCGGATGACTGCGAACTCCAGGCGGGCGGCACGGGCGCGCTTTGGGCAGCTCAAGGCCATCACGTTTTGTTTGTTTCCGTGACAAATGGCGACATTGGCCATTGGGCCGAAGCCGGCGGCCCGCTGGCGGTGCGCCGGAAAAAGGAAGTCAATGCCGCTCACAAACATCTCGGCATTCAAGGGTACATCATGGATGTGCATGACGGCGAACTGTTGCCGACGTTGGAAAATCGCCGGACCATCACGCAACTGATCCGCGAATGGAAAGCCGACGTTGTGATGAGTCACCGTCCGAACGATTATCATCCTGATCATCGATACAGCGGCGTGCTGGTGCAGGACGCCGCCTACATGGTCACGGTTCCATTCTTCTGCCCGGACACACCGATCCTTCGGAAGAATCCAGCGTTCTTCTATTATCCGGACTCCTTCAAGAAACCGAACCCCTTTCAGCCGGACATTGTCGTCGATATCGACTCCGTCATCACCAGGAAGGTGGACGCGCTGGCAATGATGGTTTCACAGTTCCAGGAAGGAGGCGCCAATGGCACGGCGGAGTTGTATCCAGCAAACGATGCTGGCAAACGCACCGCGCGTGACCGTCAGGTGCGTGAGAATTTTGCACGCCGGAATGCAGGGCTTGCCACGCGATTCAAGGCCAAGGTCACTGACTGGTACCCCTCACGCGCGCCTAAGATCCAGCACATCGAGGCGTTTGAACTCTGCGAGTACGGTTCTCAACCAGACCGTGCCGAGCTGCAACGGCTGTTTCCGTTTCCAAGAGAGTAATTCCAAAAAAGCTGGGCCTTACTGCTCCTCCGGTGGTCCGGATTTGAATCTGCCCTCCAGCGCGCTGGCCGGTCAGTTGAACGCGCGTGCTTTCAGTTAATCCCGAATTCCGAAGCGGCGGCCGATGCCGCCGCTGGGGTAGCACAGGCAACCTGCCTGTGCCGTGCGGCTACCAGCCGCGCGGAACGGGAGCCGGTCTGAAAAATTTGTAACGATCCTTCCCAAAACGACCGTCCTCTCATTCCGCCGGGCCAGTGACCCGGCGGCACGGGCTGGTAGCCCGTGCCACCTAGTACTCCGTCAGTCATCAAATGAGGGGTAAAGTTTCTTGAGTTTGACGCGGGCATCGTCGGTGGTGAAACGCCAGTTGATTTTGGAAGAGGGC
>SXMN01000315.1 GCA_005777315.1 Verrucomicrobiales bacterium | reverse complement strand
GTATGAAACTGGAGTGAGCGTCTCGGACGATGAACTGGCTCGCGTCCATATCACGCCAGCGAAGTTCCACGGGGAATGGAACTATGTCATCGAACCCCGTTAACTAACATTTGCTCAAGTTATTATTTCGCCCGCCCTTAAGCGCGACTGAAAACTCACCTCCCACGCGTTGCGGGGGAAGCGCGACCGCCTTCCAAAGTGTCGGGCTGCCGAGCGCGCTGGCTTCTTCGAGCACGAAGCCGCCCGCAGCATCGGGCCAACTGATCACGATCTCTTGCGTGGCGTTGATGCGAAAGGAAAGCCTGGGCAGCGATGTGTCCGGCGCCAGCAGCGTGGACGGAAGGGCGATGAAGAAGAAGATCAGCGCCCAGATCATGCGGGATGGAGTTCTCATGGCTGGTTCAGTTCTTAGCGGATCGGAGATTGGCCTGATACAAGAAAATTATCGCGATTCCCCTAAAACAGCAGTTGATTTGAACAGAATCTGAGTCAGGTTTCCCTGCGGCCGCACTGGTTCGCAACGACACTCTGAAGCGTGGCATACGCGGCGGCTGGCTGCAAACCAGAGTCACACACCTCTCTGGAACTGTGCATGGTCGAAGATTCTCTGGAGTTGCGGCGCGGAAACTATTCAGCGCAGACTAGCTTGATGCCCGACGATTCTTCAAAAACATCCACAGAATCCGCGCTGTCGCAGCCGGGCTGACTTCCATGCACCTTTCTCACGATATTCACCTCGCTTACTGCACCAACATTCATCGCGGCGAGAGCTGGGCGGAGACACTGAAGGCACTTCAGCGGTACACTCTCGCGGTCCGTGACCAAGTCTCTCCGGGAAAGCCTTACGCAATTGGACTCCGTCTGAGCGACCTTGCGTCGCGGGAACTGAGTGAACCAGGGACACTCGCCACGTTCCGCGACTGGCTTGATGCGGAGAACTGCTACGTTTTTACGATCAACGGATTTCCCTATGGGCAGTTTCATGGTGTCCGCGTGAAGGAACAGGTTTATCACCCCGACTGGACGAGGCCGGAGCGGCTCGAGTACACGCGGCGGCTTTTCGACATCCTGGCCCAGCTCGTGCCCGCCGGAATCGAGGGCAGCGTCAGCACTGTGCCTGTTTCCTTCAAGGAATTCATTTACGAAGAAGCCCAAATCCGCGAGGCGCAACAGAATCTCTGGCGGTGCGTGGATTACATTTCAGAACTTAGTGATCGCTCCGGCGTGAAGCTCCATCTGGGGCTCGAACCCGAGCCGCTTTGTTATCTTGAAACCACGACGGAAACCGCGCGCTTCTTTGATCAATTGAGAGCGGCTCGTCCCGGTGACTCACGGCTCGATCAGTGCCTTGGCGTGAACTACGACTGCTGTCATCTCGCGGTCGAGTATGAGCAACCCGCCGAAGCCATCGGCAGGCTGATGAAGGCCGGCATCAAGATCAGCAAGATTCATCTGAGTTCCGCATTGAGTCTGCGACCAACCTCCGAAGCTCGCGCAGCACTCGCTGCGTTTGCGGAGGATGTCTATTTTCATCAAGTACTGGCGCGTCAGAGCTCGGGCGGAATTACCCGCCACCGCGATCTCAATCTGGCGCTGGCAGCGCCGGTGCAACCGACAGAGGAGGAGTGGCGCATTCACTTTCATGTTCCTCTGCACTGCCAGCCCAACCCGCTCTTTGGCACGACCGCGGATCATCTGCTCGGCGTGCTGGATCTCGTCCAGCGGAACCCGAAAATGTGCGCCCACTTCGAGATGGAAACCTACACGTGGGAAGTCATGCCGCCTGGCATGAAGGATCGAAATGTTGTGGATCAACTCGTGGCCGAGTATCGCTGGACGCTGGACGAGTTTGGGCGTCGGGGAATCCGACTGCATTCCAATCACTCGACCCCATGAATGGTCGCACTGATTGCAACGATGAATCTTTACGGCTAGTGCTGCTGGGACGCGGTCGCGGAGGGTTGAGGCCCCTTTCCTGGGCAGCCGACCATCAAGACAAAGTCGCGGGCTTCGCCGGCATTTATTCTGTGTGCAACCTGGCAAGTTATCCGGCCACCACCACCGGCATGGGCGTGGGTCCCAGTCACGGCCCTGCCAGCGAGTCAGCGCCGTGATGACTGCTATCAATCCCCTGCCAGATCTGGGCATGGGCAAGGTAAACCGAGTTTATCTCCCCTGTGTTCTCACAGCCACGAACGATGCGACGTTTCAGCACTTCAGTCTTACTGCGAACTGGGTGGATGATAGAGGTCGGTACGGTTCTCGAAAAAGCTTTGTCCCTGCCTCCTGTGCGCTTTCCTTTCGTCCGGCCTCGAGTACATTGTTCCTGGAACAACCAAGGGAGCAGAGACGTATGATTGAGCACACATTGACCGAAATGGAAAAGCGATTGAAGGAATCCGAGTCAGTCCAGCCTGCAACACGCCAGGAGTTGCTCGGTCTGGTCCAAACACTCCGGCAGGAGATCAACTCCCTGGCGGAAACTCACGCCGAGGATGCGCAGAGCATCGCGGGATTCACGACAGTGACAGCTCATGAGGCGACCCGTGAGGCCAGGAACCCTGCTCTCCTCAAGCTTTCAATCGATGGTCTTGAATCTTCCGTCTGCGGGTTTGAGAAATCCCACCCGCGGCTTGTTGACGCGGTCAACCGCATCTGCACCACACTCTCAAACCTGGGGATCTAACCGAATCTCACCAGTCCGTCGGCTCGTAGTCTTTCAGGAACTTTCCCCAGACATGCTCGCCGGTGTTGAACCCTGCAATGATCGGATCAACGATTCGCGCGGCACCGTCCACGATGTCCAGCGGCGGATGGAAACGGTGTTCCTGCTGTTTGCGCGCCGCAATCTGGACCGGGTCTTCGTCCGTCACCCAGCCCGTGTCCACGGCGTTCATGTGAATGCCGTCGGCATGATAATCCGCTGCCGATGTGCGCGTCATCATGTTCAACGCCGCCTTTGCCATGTTGGTGTGCGGATGCCGCGTGGTTTTGAACTTCCGGTAGAACTGCCCCTCCACCGCGGAGACGTTGACGATGTGTTTGTCGCGTTCTTGGGTGCGAAGCATCAGCGGCTTCAACCGAGCGTTGAGCAGGAAGGGAGCGATGGCGTTGACGAGATGCACTTCGAGCAACTCGACGGAAGGGACTTCCGCCATGATCAGCCGCCAGGAATTGCGCTCGCGCAGATCGACCTGCTGCAAATCCTGATCGAGCCTGCCTTCAGGAAATAAATCCCTCTGCGCCGCGAGTTCATCCGGCAACAGAGGCACCTGTGAAAGCTCCGCCGCATGTGTCAGTCCGGCAACCTCCGACATGCGCCGCCGCGCCACCGCTGCATCCCCCTCGGGCAGCAGATGATAGCCGCGCAATCCCTCGTAAGCGCCGAGCAGTTTGCGCGCATGCTCAGGCAGCGTGTTTGTTGAAGCCGTCTCACCTTCCATCATGTGCTCATAGAAATCCGGGGGACGGCGCACCGTCTGGCAGGCATTGTTGACGATGAAATCAAGACGCGCGTGCGTCGTCAGCAGGTGCTTGCAAAACGCCTCGACGCTTGGCGTGTGCCGCAAATCCAGCCCGAAGATTTCCAACCGCTGCTCCCAGTCCTTGAAATCAGGTTCAGCCGCGTAACGCGCCGCCGAGTCGCGCGGGAAGCGGGTGGTGACGATGAGATGCGCGCCAGCCCGGAGCAGCTTGATCCCCGCCTGATAGCCGATCTTCACGCGTCCGCCGGTGAGCAACGCCACGCGCCCCCTCAAGTCCGCCGATTCCGAACGCTTCCTGTAGTTTAATTCCGCGCACGCCGGGCAAAGCTGGTCGTAGAAGTGATGGATGGTCGAGTAATCCTGCTTGCAGATGTAGCAATTCTGCGGCTCGACCACTTCACGAAACTCGGCCTCACCCTCGACTTCGATCTGCTTGAAGTCTTCCGGAGGGAACACATTGGGCGTGGTGAATACTTTCTCGCGCCGGAGTTTCCGGATGCCGGTCTCGTTGAGTCTGGACTGATCGCGCTGGAGCTTCTCTGTTTTCCGCTGCTTGACCCGCGCCTTCACCAAACGTCGGCGTTCATTCACATCGGGGCAGTAGATCGCGCCCGCCGCAGTCAACAATCGTGTTCTTTCCTCGACGGAAAGTTGAGCCAGCAATGCTCGATTGGCCGCCACCTGCTCCAGCAATCTTGTGGCGGCGTTCAACTGATCCGCCACAAGTCCCGGGCAATCCGGTTCAACATTGGCGGCGGAAGGCTTGATCAAGTCAGCAGACATATCATGGCAACGGCACAGACACGTCCGAGACGGTTCCGGTTTGCATGGAATTCTGCAAGCATTGGCTGCTGTAGTTTGATCCCTGTCCGGAATGTGGATGGCAACCAGCCAATGAAATTCAAGGGGCTGCACGTCTCCAGCCCGCTGCATCGTTCGGCCTGGTGTGGGTGGGTTTTGGTTCCCATGGTTCTGGGTTGGCGTGCCCAGGGCCGCGTTTCCTGCTATTGCACGGAGCGAATAAATGCGCCAGAATATCGGCAGGTTGCCAAACACGTTCCGGCACACCTCTTGCGAGCAAAGTTGTATTCAAAACAAGGCACAGCGTTACAGATGACGAATCTTATGAAGCATTACTCCACTCTCCTGCTGTCCGGCATTCTCTTGTTCCCAGGGTTTCTGGCCAGAGCCCAAAATGTCCCAGTTCCACCCCTGCCCCCGCTTCCACCGATGACGGTGGTGACCGTGTCCGCCCCGACTGCTTCCACGGAAGAGGGAGGAGCCAAACCAGGGGTGTTCACCGTCAAGCGCACCGGGTCAACCACTGGTCCATTACTGGTGAGCTACAAGGTGGGTGGAGCGGCTTCGAACGAGACTGATTACGAACGCCTGCCCGGAGCTGTCATCATCCCGTCCGGCAAGGAATCAGTCGAAATCCGAGTGTTGGCCAAGGACGACAAGATCCTCGAACCGGAGGAGAACGTCTTACTGACACTGGTTTCGCGAATCCAACCGATGGCTGGCACTCCGATATCGACGGTGCTTACATATTCCGTTGGCGAACCTGCCTCGGCCATCGTGACCATCAAGGACAACGACTTTGGTGTGACGCTGCCGACGGTAATGATCACTGCCACAATTCCGGAAGCTTCCGAGCAAGGGCCAAAGAGCGGGGAGTTTACCATTTCACGCCTCGGAGATGCCAAGGCACCTCTTGAAGTGGGCTTCGATATAGTCGGGACGCCAATCACTTCGCCGGACGATCTGATCGGACTGATCGTGAACGTCGTCGCGGACCAGCCTGTACAGCTCCTGCGCGCGGCTCAGAATGGCGTCGATTACAAGTTGATCAGCAATGCCGTGACGATTCCCGCAGGCGAATCCACAGTAAAGATCAAGATCGAACCCATCAACGATTCAACCAACGAAGGGCGCGAACATATCACGCTGCGCCTCAAGACCAGCGAGCGTTACAACATCAATCCTCCCTCAAGGGCGACCGTCGTTCTCGATGACAACGATCTCACCGCCAGGATCGCGGTCAGCATCGCACGTCCTGAGAGCGGCGCAAAATATGGGCTGGGTGAACCGGTGGCAATCGCCGCCTTGGCCAACACCTCCCGGGGCGAGATCAAATCAGTTGAGTTCTTTGCCAATGGCAGGACCATCGGTCTCGGTAAACCCAACCCGGCGATCAGCTCCTTGCTCAATCCCTACGTGCTGAATTGGACACCGGATGCTCCCGGCAGCTACGAACTGGTGGCCGTGGCGTCGGATAGCGAGGGCCGGTCGGCGAAGTCCACGCCCATCAAGATAGCCGTCAGCAATCCCCCCGGAACATCCATCGTTCGCATTTATGCGTCCGTGCCAGACGCCTCGGAAAGCGAGCCTGACAGGCCTGGCATCTTCAAAGTGGTGCGTGAAGGTTCGCTGAAGTCCAAGCTCAATGTCCGCTACAAGGTTGAAGGCAATGCTTTGAATGGTGGTGATTACAAGGAATTGTCCGGTCTTGTAACAATCCCGGCGGGTGAATCAAGTGCGCCAATCCTGATCGTTCCTGTTCCGGACAAGGCTCTGGAAGGGGATGAAACGGTGACACTCAGCCTGGAGCAGCTCGTCTTCATAGCGCCTCCCGCGCCTGAAGATGATTATCTCGTTGCCGAACCGAGCAAGGCAACAGTCACCATTACCGAACGCCCTGTCCGCAATCTGCCGCCCAAAGTCTCCATCGAGCAGCCAAAGAACGGAGAGTCCTTTCCGGAGCGCACCACGATCAAAATCTCCATTCAGACTGCAGATGCGGATGGCTACGTGCCGCACATGGAACTGTACGACGGACTGAAGCTCATTGATTCGGAAACGAGGCAGTTCTTCGTGAAGCCGCCTCCGGGCCAGATCGAGTCGTTCGTGTTTGAATGGAAGGATGTTCCCGCTGGCGAACACGTGCTTGTCGCAAAGGCGACCGACGACCGAGGTCAATCGGCGACATCAAGCCCCGTCAAGATCATCGTCAAGAAGGCGGACTCTGAAATCCCAGTCGTCACAGTCGTTGCTTCTGACGCGGAAGCTTCCGAGTCCGACCCTAAGAATACAGGTGGCTTCAAGATTGTCCGGACGGGCAGTGCTCAGAATGCTTTGAACATCCACTTCAAACTCTCGGGGACTGCGGAGAACGGCGTGGACTACGACAAGCTTCCTGAGATGGTGGTGCTGCCCAAAGGGAGGACATCGGTGACAGTCGGGGTCAAAGCGATCTCGGACAAGGCCATTGAAGGCAAGGAAGCTGTCACGTTGACGCTGGTGCAATTGATCTTCATCGCGCCGCCCGGTCCCGAAGACAACTTCCGCATCGGTGATCCGCGCACCGCAAGCGTCACCATCATTGATGGTCCGACTCCTAATCCGCCGCCGAAGATTGCTATCATAACTCCAAAAAGCGGCGCCGAGTTCCCAGCGGGCTCGGACATCGTTGTGGAAGCGGAAGCAAGCGCCGCCTCCGGGAAAATCGCGAAGATCCTCTTCTTCGCCAATGACAAGGAGATCGAGCAGGAAACAAATCTGCCGTATCGCTTCACCTGGAATAATGTTCCCGCCGGGGATTATGTGCTGATAGCAAAAGCCACCGACACAACCGGCGCGGTGGGCTATTCCGAGCCAGTGAAAGTTATCGTGAAGCGACCCGTGGATCGCACGTTCGTGAAGCGAGAACTGCCGGACACGTTCAGCCCAGGGGAGCCCTTCAAGGTTTTGCTCCATGTTGAGCCGGCTGTCGATACCCAGGTGTTCGTGGTGCAGGATCACCCGCCAAAAGGATGGTCTGTAGGGGGTGTGAGCGATGGGGGTGTGTTTGACCAAAGCACTGGCGAAGTGAAATTTGGCCCGTACCTCGATGGCAAGCCACGCACGCTGGCTTACGAAATCAAACCGCCGGCAAGCGAGAATCCACGGCCGCAGGAGTTCAAAGGAATCGCGTCAGCGGATGGAATTGAATCAGTGATTGGCGGCGATCATCTGATTTCGCCGGGTCCAACCCGCCATCCGGCGGACCTCGCCCCGGCTGACAACAAGATCACCCTCAACGAATTGACCGCTTATATCCTCGCCTGGAAGAAGGGCGAAAAGTGGAGTGTCGGACCCAACCCGATCCCCCAAAGTTACGTGACCCGCGCCGCTGAAATATGGCGTCGTGGTGAAGCCTACAGCTATGATCCATCGCAAGGGGCGGCGCCGCTCTGCTGGGTGCCAAAGGGGAAAGCCGGATTGCTCTCACTGCGTGCTCCGGGAAGCGATGATGATCGCAGTGACGCCGGAAGTGTCAGCCGCACATTGCGTCGAACCGGGACAGGCTCGTCCACGGAATACGTCGTCTCACTGACTGCGAAGCCAGGAAGCGGGATTGAAGCCTACACCATCGAAGAGCACGCACCCGCCGGATGGGTGGTTTCGGACATCACCGGGGATGGCAGCGTGGATGGCACTGGCAGCACCATTCGATGGGGAGTCTTCTTCGGCGATGAACCGCAAACTTTAACCTACCGCGTTGAGTCTGCAGCCCATGGCAAGGGGAACAGCCTGACTTTCACAGGCGTGGCTTCGTTCGATGGTGCCGACGAGCCTATTGGCAATGGAAATTTCTCACAGTGGGGTCGCATGGATGATCGCGGCAAAATCAAGGGAGTGCATCGTCACGAAGACGGTGAGTGCGAGGTTTCATTGACAGCAGAACCGGGACGCCGTTACCGCATCCAGACTTCTGAAGATCTGGTGCATTGGGACGATTTCGGCACCATCACCGCCGAGGCCGAGGCGGTGCAGGTGATCGATCCATCTGCAAAAGGATTAACCAGCCGTTACTATCGCGCCATCGCGATTGAGTGACGGCGCTCTCATCGAGAGAGCAGGTGCGACGCGGGCGAACACTCCTCCTGGTTCGCCCGCGTTTTCTTTTTTGGACGCTTCCACACGTTCTCGCGGGCGCAAATCGGGAACGTGATCGGGCGACCATCGAAGCGCGGACGAAGATTCAGCGGGACGGAGGTCGGACGAATTCCTGGGCTCGCAGGGCTGCGCTCCAAATGATCACCACCAAGGGAACCGTAACTACCCCTGAAACCGTTTCGCGATGAGCGTGGCGTTGTGTCCGCCAAATCCGAAGGAGTTGTTCACCACGACATCAACTTTCATTTCCCGGGCTTTGTGTGGAATATAATCGAGATCACACTGCGGGTCGGGATTGTCGAGATTGATCGTCGGCGGAACGATGTTGGTGTGGATCGCTTGCACGCAGACGGCCATCTCCACCGCTCCCGCTGCGCCCAGCATGTGGCCGGTGGCGCCTTTCGTGGAGCTGACAGCGAGTTTCCGGGCGTGGTCGCCGAACACGGTCTTGATGGCCTGCGTTTCGCAAATGTCGCCCTGAGGTGTGGAAGTCCCATGCGCGTTGATGTAAGAGACGGCATCCGGGCTCAACCCGGCAGATCGAAGCGCCATCTTCATGCAACGCGCCGCGCCTTCGCCTTCCGGAGAGGGTGCGGTCATGTGATTCGCGTCGGCGGTGTTCCCATAGCCAACAATCTCACAGTAAATGCGGGCTCCGCGCGCCCTGGCGTGCTCCAACTCCTCCATCACGATGACGCCAGCGCCTTCGCCCATGACAAACCCGTCCCGTGCGACATCGAACGGGCGCGAGGCACGTGAAGGCTCATCGTTTCGAGTGCTCATCGCCCGCATCGCGCAAAATCCGGAAATACCGAGTGGAACGATCGTCGCCTCCGAGCCACCGGCGAACATCACCTGCGCATCACCCATTTTGAGAGTTCGCCAGGCTTCGCCAATGGCATGCGTTGAGGTGGCGCAAGCAGAGCAAGTCGCCACGTTCGGCCCGCGCAGCTTGTTATACATCGAGAAGAGGCCAGAACCCATGTTCAAGATCAGCATGGGAATCATGAAGGGCGAGACCCGTCCTGGTCCTTTCGCGAGGAGTATCTTGTGCTGTTCCTCTGTTGTGTGAAGTCCGCCAATTCCCGATCCGATGAACGCGCCAATTTCATCACGGTTCGACTTGTCAAGATCGAGACCCGAATCCTTCAGCGCCAGATGGCCGGCCATGATCCCGAATTGAGCGAAGCGGTCGGCACGGCGGGCCTCTTTCGGCGATGGAAACGCGGAGGCGGCATCGAACTGCTTCACTTCGCCGGCAATCTGGCAGTCGTATCCCGTGGTGTCGAACGCCGTGATCCTGTCAATGCCGCATTGACCGGCGAGCAGGTTCTGCCAGAAGGTCTCGATTCCCGTGCCAAGAGGAGTAACGACACCGATGCCCGTGATCACTACTCTGCGATCGTATGCCATAAAAAAGAAGCGGGGCAGCCGACGCTTTCGCAGGCGTTGCTGCCCCGCTCAAATCAACAAAACTTACTTGGACTGCGATTCTTCGATGTATTTGATGACATCGCCCACGCTCTGCAGCTTCTCGGCATCCTCGTCGGGGATCTCATGGCCAAATTCCTCCTCCAGCGCCATGACCAGCTCAACGGTGTCGAGCGAATCAGCACCGAGATCTTCAATGAACTTGGCCTCGGGAGTGACCTGGTCTGCGTTCACGCCGAGTTGCTCGACGATGATGTCTTTGACTCGCTGTTCGATGGATTTATTGGCTGCCATTAGCTTGTTCTTGTTTAAGGTTGTTGTGTGTCTATGCGACGACCACAGGCGCGTCAAGCCCTGAATCCTCTGAAGCGATCCGCGTCATTTTGCGGCTCGCAAGAGCTCGGAGCAAGCTCATCGCCTGCGGTAAATTATTGATGCGCGACACAAGCATTCTCTCGTGGATGCGCGCTTTTGGAGCCCGATGGCTGCCTGGAAACGCTCACGACCCGGATCTGGAAGCAACCTCCCGGAAGCGCCAGGCATTGGAACAAATCAGGGAAGCGATGCAGTGACTGGAGTGTTTCACATCACCATCCCGCCATCCACGGCCAGAACCTGGCCCGTGACATAACGAGCACCTGGACTGGCCAGAAAGAGCGCGGCGTTGGCGATATCCTCCGCCTGCCCGAAGGTATTGAGCGGAATGGTCTTCAACACCGCCTGGCGGATGTCCGCATTTAGCACGGAAGTCATGTCTGTCTCGATGAATCCGGGAGCCAGCGCGTTGACCGTCACGCCGCGCGAGGCCAGCTCGCGGGCGACGGATTTGGTGAAACCGATCAAGCCCGCCTTGCTTGCCGCGTAATTGGCCTGTCCCGCATTGCCGATCAGGCCGATCACGGAGGCGACGTTGATGATCCGACCAGATCGTTGCTTCACAAAGAACCGCGTGAATGCCTTGGTGAAAAGGAACGCACCGCGAAGGTTGGTATTGAGCACCGTATCCCAATCCGCCTCGCTCATGCGCATGAGCAATCCGTCTCGTGTGACGCCGGCATTGTTGACCAGAATGTCCACGCGTCCGGCTTCGGCGAGAATCCTCTCCGCCGCCGCCGCCACGGCCGCGCCGTCCGACACATCCACTGCGATCGCCCACGCCCCGCGACCCAAGGCGCGCACTTCGGCCGCGACCTTCTCTGAGTTTTCCTGGGTGCGTGAGACGCAAACGACATCCGCGCCTTCGGCGGCAAATTTCAAGGCGATGGCCCGGCCGATTCCACGGCCTGCGCCGGTGACGACCGCGATCTGATTGGCAAGTTGACTCATGTTGGAATCAGTTTTTCAGGGCTAGGACTTGAGTTGTCAATTGGTGAAAGTCTTGGGCTGCGCTTTCGGTCCGTCATTCAGTTGCCCGCTGAGACTGCCTGAACAGTAGCATCGAGCGATTTGAGGTCGGCGACATTGAGAATCTGAACGGTCTTGTCGATCCGCTTCATGAAGCTGCTGAGAGCGGCACCGGGCCCAAGCTCGATGAACCGAGTGAAACCCTGAGAGATAAGGAAGCGCATCGATTCCTCCCAACGCACGGGTGAAGTAACCTGCTCGATCAACCGTGTGAGAATCCCGGAAGTGTCGCCGTGAGGCTGCGCGGTAACGTTGCTGATCACAGGAACGGCAGGCGAATGAAGCGGGATCACCGCGAGAGCTTCGCGAAGTTTCGACTGCGCGCTGGCCATCAGCCGTGAGTGGTACGCTCCGGCAACGGACAAGGGAATCGCCTTTTTTGCGCCACGGGCTTTCGCAAGTTCGCAGGCCGCTGTGATCTTGCTAGACTCGCCTGAAATAACGAGCTGCCCGGGGCAATTGATATTGGCAAGCTCGACATCCGCTTGGTGGCAAACTTCCCTCGTCGCTGCTTCTTCGAGCCCGATGATGGCCGCCATGCCTCCCTTGGTAACCTCGCACGCTTCCTGCATGAACCGCCCCCGCTGGCGGACCATACTCAACCCGTTGTCAAACGACATGACGCCAGCCGAGGCCAACGCGGTGAATTCGCCAAGTGAAAGGCCGGCAACCGCGTGGAACTCCAGAGTGGGAACCCGTTCCTTGAGGAGTTGGAATGCGACCCAACTGACGAGATAAATGCCTGGCTGGGCATTCTCGGTCTTCGTGAGCTCGGATTCGGGACCATTGAAACACATCGAGGCCAGATCGTAGCCAAGAGTGGTGTTGGCGTGATCAAAGAGGACTTTGGCCGTGGGAAAGTTATCTGCAAACTCTCTGCCCATTCCAATTGCCTGGGCACCCTGACCAGCGAATAACAAAGCCGTTTTCTGCATAAGAAGCGCGCCAATAAAGCACATCGAGGACAAGAATGGGAAGGGGGAAGTATTCAAAAGCCATCAATGCCGGCGGCTTCCTCCCTGATCGCCTGACGCAAATCCTGCATCCGTCGCAGGAAGCAATCCATAAACCTGGCGGGATCCAAGGCCGCAAGCAGGCGATCGAAAGTTTCTCGTGAAGGAATAACCAGACACGGTACGTGGGAGGTTTTGAACCACGCCGGCTTCGCGTCGCCTGCTAATCCACAGTCTCCTCAGCAATCCTGGCAAGATTCTCTTCGATGCGATCGACATACCAATTTGGTCCATGCGGATAAGGCACGGCAAGAAAGCGGTAGAGGCCTTGGAAATCGTGCTCGATCTTCGGCAATACATAGTGTTGCCAGAACGCGGGGGTCTTGCGGATCAGATCATCAGCACTGCTGAAGGTAACTCGGCTGGCGGGTTGGCCGGCATTGAATCGCTGCGTCTCGGCGAATTCCTCATAGAGAATGGGAAGCTTCTCCACGTAATCCACGGCGGCCATCTGGCCCAGCAGGTCACCGGTGCCAAGGGCGAAACCAACCATTTGTTCCAGATAATTCTGGAATGGAACAATACCCAGATCGACATTGACGCCTGTGCAGGAAATCATGTTTTGCACCGTCCTGATCTCGGCAGGTGTGAAATCATGCCGCCGAAGAAGTGCCGCCGCAAAATCCATACTTCTCTTCACATGAGTCAGGGTGTACTTGGCGCCGGTTCCTTCATTGTCTCCCACTTGTTTGAGATAGCCGGTGTCGTGCAGCAGTATCGCAAGCAAGCCGAGTTCGAAGGAACGCCGAGTGCAGCGCGGCAGCGATTCCGTCTGATGCCGCCTGCCGAGGATGCGTGTCATGCAGAGCGTTCCCTGCAATGTGTGCTCGAGATCGTGGTAACTCGCATCGATGGCTTGATACCCCGGGTAACCGCCGCTGAAACACTCACCCACCCAGGAGAAGACCCTGGGCACAAATTGTTCGTCGGCGTCAGGGAATGCCGCGAGGTAAATGGATTGAACCTCCTGTTCGACCGCAGCGATATTTTTTGTGTCGGTCTGCAGGCTCATTTCGGAGGTTTCTTCTAGCATGTCGATGAATGTTTGCACGCCTTTTATGTCCAGCAAAAGAGCTGCCTCTTGCGATTGAGAGGCCGATCAGGCTGGGGACTGTCCAACCTGATTACAGACACGTCCGATTGGATGGCAATTCCCACGCATCATGGATTCACAATTGAGAATCCAGAGTGTGGCGAAGATCATTTCGCCTGCCAGTCCCTCATGTTCTCCAAAAGCCTCGCAGCACACGCTTCCGCGAACCCGAGGTCGTTGATGGCGCTGTCCATCGTCACGACTTCAACCTCAGGACGGAGGTGGGCGATCATCGCATCGAACAACGCCTTGTCCGCGGCTGGGTCGTGAAATTTCTGGCCGGGCGCGCTGATCACGCTGATACCGTGGGAAGGAAGAAATACGGTCACTGGCGCCTTCGAGAGATTCAGCTTCTCCGCAATGACGCGCCCGATCTGGCGGCATTCTTCAGGCGTGGTCCTCATGAGGGTCACTTGCGGGTTGTGCTGGTAGAAATTTCGATCTTTGAACTTCGTGGGAACGGTTTCAGGCGCGTGAAAGTTAACCATGTCCAGGCAACCGGGCGCAACGATGGCGGGAACTCCGGTTCGAGCCGCCGCTTCCAGACGTGTGGGACCGGCCCCGAGAACGCCGCCGACCACCTCGTCCGCCCACTCCGTGGTTGTGATGTCGAGAACGCCAGCCACCATGCCGGATTCAATGAGGGATTCCATTGTCCGACCTCCGACTCCCGTCGCGTGAAACACCAGCACTTCGTAGCCCGCGGCCTCGAGAATCCTGCGAGCATGATCAACGCAGGCGGTGGTGTTACCGAACTGGCTTGCGACGATGATCGGCCTGTCGGCGGAAGCAGTCGGCCTTGTTTCGACCATCCCGCAAATCGCGGCAGAGGCCTGGGCCAGGATCTGGCGTGAAATACGATTCAATCCCGCGACATCGACGATGCTCGGGAACATGACAATGTCCTTCACTCCGACGTATTGCGCCGTGTTCCCGCTGGCCAGGGTCGAGACCATCAGCTTGGGAAAGCCAATGGGCAGCGCCCGCATGGCAGCGGTTCCGATCGCCGTGCCGCCTCCACCACCCAACGAAATGATGCCATCGATCTTTTTCTCCCGGGCAAGCCGCGCGACCACCTCCGGGGCAGCCTTGGACATCGCCGCGATCATCTCTCCCCGGTCACGCCTGGCGGTGAGCGCCCCGAGGTTGAAACCACCTTCGCGCGCGACCTCATCGCGGGTGATGTCCGGCGTCAACCTCGGCGGCTCCAGCGCGCCGACATCGATGATCAAAACTTTGTGGCCTCGCGCGCGGATTTGTTGGGCGACGAAACCATGTTCCTCGCCCTTGGTGTCGAGCGTGCCGAGAACTGCGATGGTTGCCATAGTAATTTGAGGAAGGAGCCTCCAGGGAGGTCATCCCCGCTGCTTCGCCAGCCTTTGTGAAACTTCCTGCGCGAGCACTTCATAGGCAGCAGCGCCGGCGCTATACCGGTCGTAGTGGATGATGGGCTTGCCGAAGCTCGGAGCTTCCGCGAGCCGGGTCGTGCGCGGAATCACCGTGTCAAACACGAGATCGCCAAAATGTTCGCGCACCTCGCTCACCACCTGTTGCGAAAGCCGTGTGCGCCCGTCGAACATGGTCATCACCACACCCAGAATCCCAAGTTTGGAATTGATCCCGGTGTCGCGCACCTGGCCGATGACGCGCGTGATCATCGAGATACCTTCCAACGCGTAGTATTCCGATTGTAAAGGAATGAGCAACCAGTCCGCAGCAGCAAACACGTTCAGGGTGAGAATCCCGAGCGCCGGGGGGCAATCCACGATGATCACATCGTAGGTGCCCGGTTTGCGGACCGGTTCGAGGGCCATCGAGAGCCGCTGAAGGTGATTCTCCAATCGCGAGAGTTCGATCTCAGCGCCGCACATGTCCGGCTCACTGGGTAAAATGTCCAGCTTGTCAAAGGCGGTTCGTTGGATCTTCTCGGCGAGTGTACCTTCACCGAGCAAGGGGCGATAGGAACTCGCGCCTTCCACTTTTTCCAGGCCCAGGCCGCTGGTGGCGTTGGCCTGCGGGTCGAGATCGAGCAGCAACACTCGCTGGCCCTGGAGGGCAAGGCATGCGGCCACGTTCACGGAAGTGGTCGTCTTTCCCACGCCACCTTTCTGATTGGCAACGGCGATGACAGGTGTCGGCACGCGGGCGATTTAAGGCGACGAAACATGCAAGCGCAAGTCCGGCAGACTTCAACCCTGATTTCGACATCCGCAAGCGGAACTGCGAGTTCGCACTGAAGTTATGAAGCTCAAGACCCACGTGACTGAAAAGCCAGTCGAGCTGCTGAATACCACAGGCTTGGTCAGAGGGACGCGATGGAATAATTTCTTACCCGTGCGGGCCTTCTATTGGCTCCGGAGTTCATTGGACATTTCGCGGTAATTCGAAAGCAAGGCGGTACGTGGCGTTATGCGCTCACGGGATCGGTGCTTTCAGCAATGTGCTCGTTGCCTTTTCTTCCTCACGCCACGCTGCCACCTGCGCGTCAGAAGCGGCTTCCCAGATTTTTGTCAGGCCGTCGAACCCGGCGGTGACGATGCTCCTGCCGTTCGGTGAAAATGCCGAAGCAGCGACCGTTAAAGCATGCCCCTCCAGTGTGAGTAATTCACGGCCAGTGAGTGCATCCCAAACTTTGGCTGATCGATCGTAGCCGGAAGTCAGAATGCGTCGGCCATCCGGCGACCAGCTTATACATACAGCCGGGTCGATATGTCCGCTGAGCACGAGCGATTCGCGGCCCGTGGAAGCATCCCAAATTCTGGGCGTCGGATCGTTATCGGCGAGCGCGATCCGTTGGCCGTCCGGGGAAAACGTCACCCTGGAAATATTCTGGTTGCCATGCTTCGGGCGCTGGATCGTCAGCAATTCCCGGCCGCTGGCGGCGTCCCAAAGTTTAACGGTCCAATCTTCACTCGAGGTCACGATTCGTTTCCCATCGGGCGAGAAGGCGGCGCCATGGACCCACTGGGAGTGGCCATTGAGTTCGACCAACTTCGAGCCGGTAGAGGCGTTCCAGATGGTGGCGGCGCGCATTCCACTTGACGTGCAGATTCGTTGGCTGTCCGGAGAGAAGGCCACCAAACCGCTGCCGTTGAGAGCGAGCAATTCCTGCCCCGTGGACGCGTCCCAGATCTTCGCCCGGTCTTTTCCTTTCGGTCCCTTCCAGCCATTGCCGGTGGCAATGCGCTTACCGTCGTGCGAAAACGCGACGCAATTCACTCCGTCCGGATGTCCTGTTAAAACGAGCAGTTCGCGGCCCGTCGCCAGATCTGTGATCCGCACCGTTTTGTCCCACATCGTCGTGGCCACTCGTTTTCCATCGGGCGAAATGGCCAACATGCTCACTTGCTTGGTTAGATTCGGGAGCGTCCGGGGATTCCGCGCCTGATTGGCATCCCAGATCTTGACCGTCCCGTCTGCGCTTGCCGTCGCGATGCTCTGGCTGTCCGGGGAAAAGGCCACGGACCCAATAGTGCCACGATGGCCGGTGAGACGGAATAGTTCTTTGCCCGTCGTGGCGTCCCAGAGGATCGCCCGCTGGTCTCGGCCCGCGGTCACCAGCTTCTTCCCATCCGGGGAATACGCCACCTGTATCTGCCCTCGTTCGTTTCCACCCTGCAAGAGCAGCAATTGCTCGCCTGATGAGGCGTCCCACACCGCGACCCGGCCACTTCCAGTCAGCAAGCGTTTTCCATCCGGTGAGAAGGCGAGGGAAAAGAATTCACTGTAAGGCGTGGGGACGAGAAGCTCCCGGCCCGACGAAGTTTCCCAGATTTTGACGGCCCACCGACCAATGATCGCGGCAATGCGCTGACCGTCCCGAGAGAAAGCCACCGCACTCAAACCATGCCCCAGAGATTTCTCCTCGAGGACTCGCAGCTTCGCGCCTGAGGATGCATCCCACACCGCGACGGTAAGCGCTTGGCTGCCGTTGGTGGATTTGCTGGCGGTGACAATCTGCTTTACGTCGTGTGAGAATGCAGCCGCGAAGACACTTCCTGTGTGGCCAGCCAAATCGAGGACCGGCTTTCCGGTTGAAGCATCCCAAATCCGTGCTGTCCCATCCAAACTGGCGGTGACGATTCGCTGGCCGTCCGACGAATAAGCCGCCGACGTGACCTCCTGTCCGTGGCCTTGGATAAGGAGCAGTGGCTGTCCCGTCGCAACATCCCACACCCGCGCGGTCTGGTCCGCGCTGCCGGTCAGGATTCTCTGGCCGTCCGGGGAATAAGCCACGGAGGTTATTTCGCCGACGTGGCCTCGGATCGTTTTCAAGTCCAGGTGAAGCTGGCGCTGCCAGTAGTACCACTCGAAACCTTTGTCGGGATACGCTTCGGATTCGCCCAAGAGTTGCGAGAGCCGTCCAGGGTTGGCTTTGTCCCAGTCGCGCTGGGCAAGGTTCATGTTGGCGGCGTAGAGATTCCGCTCCACGGCACGCGTTTGTTGACGCTGGAAAAAATATCCTGCCGTTGCCAGCACCGCGATGACTCCTACCACTGCGAGCGTCTTTCTTGCAAAGTCCAGACGCCGTTCCACCACGCGCTTCCATCGAACCGATTTGCCGCTCTGCAATAACGCGAGGTCTGCGTGAAACTCTTCGGAGGTTTGGTAGCGTAGCTGCGGGTCTGATGCGCACGCTTTGAGAATAACGGCGTTGAGTTCGTTCAGCGCCTGATCTTCCTGTTCGCCAAGACCAGTCGCCGGTTCGGGAAAATCCTTTCGATCCTTCCCGGTGCTGATTTCGTACAGCACCTTGCCGAGACTGAAGAGATCGGCGCGCGGCGACGTGGGGCCTTCCGGTGCAATGAAGCCTTCCGTGCCGACAAACGAACACGTCTCGTCAAACGCCGTCACCAAACCGATGTCCGCCAGCTTGGGGATACCGTGCACGAAGATGATGTTCGCGGGTTTGATGTCGCGATGGATCAATCCGTGCCGATGGAGATGGCCGAGAGCGAGCGTTAGGTTGAGGGCCAACTGCACGCACTCGGACGGCGGGAGACGGCCGCGGCGCTGGAGATCGAGCTGGAGCGTGCGGGCACAGTAGTTTGCAGGGGAGAAAGAGGGAAAGGGAGTAGAGGGGATCTGGTCTTGCTCCCTTTCTCCTTGTCCTCTCTTCCCTGCTTCGTCCTCGGACGCGTTGGAATCATCCGCCAACTCCATCACGTAGTAGTAATACCCGGCAGCGTCGTTCCGGCCCGCTTGCAGGATGTCGAGCAAACCATCATTCGAGCGCGAGATCGGTTCAAACATCTGGATGCCGTGAAACTCCCGTTCGTACACGCGCTCGTCTTTGAACGAGAGCCGATACACGACTTTCACCGCGCGATACGATCCAAGTGCGTTGCGCGCCAGCCAGACTTCGCCGTATCCGCCTTGACCGATGCAACGAATCAGCTCGTGGTCTGGAACGACGGGCGTTGGCTTGGTCCCGTTGCCGCCGCTTGCGGGGACGACCGTGCTTGCGGATGTGTTGGTGATCTTCAGTGACATCGTTCGAGTCATCGGCTCGTTGCATCAGCTAAACGACGAAAACCCTTGCGGAGTTTTTGTCGCAACTTTCTTTCGACGCCGCGCCCTCGAACGATCGAATCAATCCGGTATGTAATGAAGTTCACCCGTCGGCAAACCGCCCAACCTACGACCTGAATACAGACAGCGCGCAGCCAATCCTTAAGAGCAAAATAAACTCGTTTCATGAGCGGTCCGCAAACGGTTCCACATGGAGCGGTCTCATTCAAAATTGCCTGTTCTCCAGAACTTGGACTTCCTTCTTGATCAGCGCAGCCACGCGGTGCTTCACAATATACACCTGCGCCACGTTCACTCCGAGCGTCTGCGCCACTTTCCGTGGCCCGAGCTTCCTCACCGCGCTGAGATAGAAAATCTGGTAATGCTCCGGCTTGATCCGATGCTTGACCCGTTCCATCGCCGCATCGATGAGATTCCTCTGCCACTCCTCGTTCCAGACGCCATCCAGTTCGAGGCTCTCCGGATCGGGAATGCGCTCGACGGCCGGCGTGTGGCTCGTGTCGGTTGGCAGTGCGAAACGTTCCATGAAAACCGGCGGACGCTTCCGCACCTGGTCGATGATCCGCCAGCGCGTCTTGTGCAGCAACCAGTTCTTGAAGGAGCAAACTTTGCGGTCGTATTGGTATTCCTGGATGCACTTGGCCACCGTCGCCGTCGTCTCTTGCACCACTTCTTCGGCTTCCGATTCCGTCAGCCCCGCCTTGCGCGCGACGCTGTAGATCAGTTTCCAGTACGAGTCGAAGAAATCCTGCCAGCTATCCCGGTCCTCCAGGTTGCGCAACCGGCTGATCAGGCTGCGCCGGGTATTCACTTCGGGTGCTGACACTGGAGCTTTGTCGCGCATCGTTTCAGGGATATTAGCGGATCATTCCAGGCATTTCTTTCAAAAACTTTTAGAAAGATCGTTGAAAGATTTTCCTTCGCTCAACCGCTCTTATCTGCGGGGCACATCGAAGTGCCCGTGCAAAATCGAACCAACTACTAAAGAAAGTCCCCTCCAATGAACACCCATCGACTACTTATTTCAGTCAGACGAGCCGCAGTCGCTATCGCCTTGGCGATGCTGTTTCCAACCCCACAAGCCGAAGCCGCTGGAAAGCCGCAACCGACGCAGCATGTGGAACTCTCCATGACAGGTCCTGTGTTTACCGTGCCGGATCACACAGGCCGGATTTATCCGGACCTGTCCGAATGGGACCAATGCCGGGAGGGGGACTTGGGCGGGACTGGTTTTCACCAGCGTTTGACTACTATGAACTTGGCCGCACTGGGATTCGACAGCTTATCCTATGGCAGCAACCTGGCCTACCCTGCTGAACCTGGAGTGATTCGACGACAGATCCTTCTAGACTTTGGAGCAAAGTCCGCAGGTCCAGGGTACCCGGTGGTGTTTTCATTGTTCCTGACCAGTAACTGCCAGTTCCTTGTGTCGGGATTCATCGTCTCAGGCCAGTGGCCGCTGCTCGCAGGTAGTCCAGGTCCCGAACTGGTCGTGACCATTCCTGCGGGGTCCGTATGGAGCTTCCAGCGCTACGGCGGCGGGGCGGCGCCGTGTAGTGGTAGCGCGACCCTTGGTGAGGATGTCACCATCACGATCCGCCGAAACGAGGCACGGACAGGTAACGTATGCGACTGCCCGCAAAGTTACACCGACACCCAAGCCGCCGCGTGTCCGTAGCGCGGTTTTCGAGCGAGTCGGCACAACCATTCAACGCCGACTCTGCCCCACCACCGATCAAGCAGTCACTGCAACGAGGCCATCAAAAAATCGCAAACCATGAACTCTCCAACGCATCCCAGTATATCGACAGTTCGGACTGACACGGAAAGAGGCAGCCTAATCAGTCGCCAATTCTGGCAAACACGTTTCCTGCCCATGAACCTCACCTGGGAGCGCTGGCGTCTCGCCGGCGTGTTCCTAATGGCACCACAGCAACCCGCCGGCGAGACGCCGGCGCCCCCAGGCTCGGCGGCTGGAAAGCCGGCGCTCCAGTTCTGGGGCGCATCGCGCGAGATTCTGTTTGGGAAAATTCTCTCACTGGTCGCGGCCCTGTGCTCGTTGGCTGCCAGAGGTGCCGTGACGGAACTTCAGTCACCGGAACGGCAGGCGGATGCCTACTTCAGCGCGAACGTTCTGGGCATTGCCGACGTGACCGGCGATGGCATTGGTGAGCTGGCCGCCACCTCGTTTGGATACAATTCGGATGGAGCTGTTTTTATTTTCAACGGGAGCGATTTTTCTTTGGTTCAGCAGATAAAATCGCCAAACCCCGCTGCGGGAGGAGACACGAGCCAATTCGGCAGCAATGTCCAACAAGGGCCTGACCTGAACGGCGACGGCATCCCTGATCTCATGGTCGGGGCGCCCTTTGCTGACCGGCCCGATCTCCAGAGTGCAGGGTACGGACAGGTGTTCGTGATCGATCCGAAGTCGGGCACAAGTCTTCTGACGCTTTCGCCTCCTCGGACACAGCGCGGCACACGATTCGGGTACGGCCTGGCTCATCTGCCCGATCCGATCACGGGAAAAGCGGGTCGTATCGCCGTCGGCGCGATCGGCACCACCTCGGGCTCGCCGGGACAAGTCCATGTCTTCGATGTTGCAAGCGGTGAATTGATTCTTTCGTTCAACGCGCCCGAACCAAGGGCTGGTGATTTCTTTGGCGTGGGCCTCGCGTCGCTCGACGACGTTGACGGCGATGGGCGAGCGGACGTGGCGGTGGGAAGCGGCAATTCCAACGGCGAGTCCGGATCGCCTGGAGCGGCCTACCTCATGTCTGCCCAAACGGGCCAACTCTTGCATCGGCTGATTCCGCCCGATCTGCCCGTGACCACGCCGCATCGTTGGAGTGTGGCGGCTGTCGCCGATGTCAACGGCGATGGAAAGACCGACGTGCTGGTGGGGGTTCCGCTGGCTTCACCGCCGGGCGCGGTTCAACTCGCTGGCCGTGCCTACCTTTTCAGCGGTGCTGACGGACGACTGCTCCGAACCTTGATTTCTCCCGAGCCGCAGGTCCGCGGATTCTTCGGATGGAATGTGGCCAGCTTGCCCGACATCACCGGGGACGGCACGGCAGAACTGCTCATCAGCGGCTCCGGGCGTCCGGCGATTGGTTCCTTGGGCGAACGGCGGGTTCATTTGATCAACGGGGCCACGGGTCAGCCGATTCAAACGTTTCAGTCCCCGACCAGCGGTGAAGCGTTTGGCGGATCGGTCACCGGAATACTCGATCAACGTGGCCGGCTGAGAACGATCGTTTCGGGCACCGGAGTGGCAGCCGCGCCTTCCGCCCCAATCCGATCGGGACGCGCCTATGTGTTTCCATTGTCACTTTCGTTCCTGTCGGCTTCCGTGTCTGACGAAGGCATGCGGATTTTACTGACCACGACGGACGACAAGGGCTATGAGGTTCAAGCATCTACCGACCTGCAAACGTGGACGCCGGTGACCAAGCTGAAGGACGGAATGCCCACATCTGCCTTTCTCGACAAAGACACCAAGGGAGCGAAACACCGATTCTATCGAACGAAGCAAGTGGCCCTTTCGCCGTGAAGATTCCGTTGGAGCTCAAATTGGTTTCCATGCTGAACTCGGGCGCGAGGCCGTAGCGGAGCCTGTCCGTGCCTGAATCGAGACTGACAGCCGCGGTCTGCTCAACTCCATGATGGACGCTTCTCTACTTTTATTAGTTAACAAACGTTAAGCGAGAATCAGCGTTGCCCGCTTCCCAGTTGCGCACCTTATGTCGCACGACTATCAATGCCTCGCGTTCCACCGCCAAAGTCGGCTGGAACGGAGAAAACAATCGCACGATCAAGAAAGAGAGCATGAGCGAAGTCCTTGTCATCGGCCATCGCAACCCCGACACCGACGCAATCTGCTCGGCGATCGGTTACGCCGAGTTCAAACGCCGCACGGGGATGCCCCAGGCCATCGCCGCCCGCTGCGGTGACACGAATGACCGGATTGATTACGTCCTCACGCGCTTCAAGACTCCCGCACCCCGATTCGTGGCCGATGTCTCGCCCAAGGTGCGTGATGTCATGCAATCCAATGTCGTCAGCGTCCTCCCGGAAACAACGGTTGCCGACGCGTTGCGCATCATCGACGAAAAGAACATCCGGGTTCTCCCTGTCCTGCATCTGGACCGCACGTGCCGCGGGCTCATCTCCGTGTTCAAGATGAGCAAGTTCTTCTTCCCGATGCCCAATCGCATCTCGGATACTCGAAAGATTCTGGCATCGGTTCACAACCTGGCTCATTCGCTGGGTGCGCGCATTCTTCATGAGGTCGATGGTGATCGCGAAGAAGACCTCATTCTCATGATCGGCGCAATGACGGTGCTGTCCTTCGACAAGCGTCTGATGGCAGCGCAACCACGCCGGCTTGTCGTCGTCGTTGGAGATCGCGAAGACATACAAAACAATGCCATCGAACGCCGGGTCCGCGTCCTGGTCGTCACGGGGGATCTTCCGGTGAGCCCCGAGACGCTTGAGTTGGCCCGGCAGAACGATGTCTGCCTCCTTGCCTCGCCTCATGACTCCGCCACCACGGCCATGCTTTCACGCGCCTCAATCGCCGTGAGGCACATGTTGCACGAACATTACCTGAGCTTTCGCGAGGACGAATCACTTGCGCTCGCGGAACCGCTGGCGGCTGCATCGAACTTCCAGGCGTTTCCTGTGCTCGATCAAAACCGCCGCACCGTAGGCATCCTCTCGAAGTCTGATTTCCTAAAGAAAGTGGAACGCAAACTGATCCTTGTGGATCACAATGAACTTACCCAGGCCGTCAGCGGTGTTGAACAGGTTGAGATCATCGAGATCGTGGATCACCACCGGGTCCAGATCCAGACGGCAACCCCCATTTTCATCCGGAACGAACCGGTTGGCTCCACCAGCACCATCGTCGCCGATTGTTTCCTGCGTAATGGAATTGAGATACCGAAGAATATCGCCGGGTTGCTTCTCGCGGGATTGATCTCGGACACGCTGAACCTGACATCGCCGACGAGCACCGCGCGCGACGCTGAAATCCTGGGCATCCTGGAAAAAGCGGCGGAGGTAAATGCTCGCGAGTTTACTGAAAACCTTTTTGCGTCTGGCTCTGTCCTTGTCTCCCGACCGACTCCACAAGCCATCACATCCGACTGCAAGGAATACGCCGAGCAAGGGGTGACCTTCAGTGTGGCGCAAATCGAGGAAATCGGCTTCGAGCAATTCTGGAAACGCAAAGAGGATGTCGTCACGGCACTCGAAGCCTACCGCCGGCAAAAGAGTTACGACTTCTCCGCGCTGCTGGTGACCGACGTTGTCACGCAGGTTTCATTGCTGCTGGTTGCGGGTCCGGAGGATTTGCGTTCCAAGATTGATTATCCCAAGCTGGAGGATGGCATCT
The DNA here is from genome assembly GCA_005777315.1 of Verrucomicrobiales bacterium. Classification (GTDB taxonomy): domain Bacteria; phylum Verrucomicrobiota; class Verrucomicrobiia; order Limisphaerales; family F1-12-MAGs170; genus F1-120-MAGs170. Next base: position 1,398 of record SXMN01000315.1, on the reverse strand, counting down.
GGGAATTGGAGAACGTTGTTTCCCGTAAGAAGCAGCTCCTCCCCTACTTTACGCATCTGCTCAAGCGGCTTTCCTGATCCACGGCCGGGGGGCACACGCAAATCCAGACCACAAGCTCAGGGCAAAAATCGTCCAAGCCCTCTCAATGCCGGGATCGGAGCTTCAAGAATTGCCAACATGGACCGGATGGTTCCCCGAAGTTGATGACTGTCGCGGCACAACATTCGAACGCTCCATCCGCGAACCGCCAGTCGGCTGACACCCACCCACGCATCATCCGTATGCAAAGCCGACAGCGCTTCCCAACATCCATGATTTGAATCCAGCCGTGAAGTGACGATGTAACAGGACGCATAGTAGCCATGCCGGAAACCACCGGCCGCACTCTTTAGACCGGCACCTTGACCTTGCGCGAGTCGAAACCGCTCGCATGCATTCCAACGGGTTCCTTCGAACAGTTCCGTGGCAATGCTCAATTCGCGAAAGGCAGCGACTTCCCCGGAAGCAACACGCCCGGGAGCAAGACTGTCCACGTAGATCAACTCCCCACCCGACTCAACGAACAATTGCGTTCGCTGGTGCAAACAACTGTCCCTTTGCGGAACGAGCATCGACGGAACGAAAACAAGGGTAGCACCCGAAGCGACATGGAAGGTTTGCAGGACTTCACCCCGCCCCTCCGGCATCGTGTAAACGCGCGTTGCGCTGGGATTGGTGATGCGAAGCGTTGCGCCGCTCTCGACTGTCACAATGCTTTGAAGCCTGTCACCCGCAAATAAACCCGCCGTGGGATTTATGACCTGCACGCTCAAAGCATGCCCGTCACAATACGGTTTGCTGATGTGAAACGGCGCATGGAATGCCTGTCTCGAAAGACAGCTCCTCCCGGAGGAATCAAGGGAGCAAGTGATTTCGAGGCTTCCCTGCAATGCTGACGCTCCGTTTTGCCCAAACGGTGGGAGCGGTACTGCCTCTGCTGAGGGGTGAGAATTGCCCGAACGATTCGCGCATTCAACCCCTGAACCGTGGCAGCCGTCGTGAGTCGGCTCTAACTCCTCCCCGAAATCAGTTGGAGCGGACTCACGTCCGCTGCTACGCGGTCCATGGGGAGGGCAGGGGTGAGGGCGAGCGTCAATCACATCAGCCATTCTATGCCTTTGGATTGGCCGACGACGAAAACAAAAAGTTGTGCTCGATCCATCCGGTCACTTCGCCGAGCCCTTGCTCCGATTTCAAATCACAAAACAGAAACGGTCGCGTACCTCGCATCGCCTTCGAGTCACGTTCCATCACGGCCAGATCAGCGCCGACGTAAGGCGCCAGGGTGATCTTGTTGATGATGAGCAAATCGCTGGTGCGGATGGCCGGGCCGCCTTTGCGTGGAATCTTGTCTCCCTC
>SXMN01000314.1 GCA_005777315.1 Verrucomicrobiales bacterium | reverse complement strand
CCCCGGCCCTCTCCCGCTGGGAGAGGGAGAACCACTCGCTGCGCAATCTAAGTCCGCAGCCCCTTCGTTCGTAAAGAGGCAGGCGAACGCACCTCCCTCTCCCAGCGGGAGGGGGCCGGGGTGAGGGAGAACGTTCCGAACTCGGTCACTGGTTGCATGGACTTTCACAACGATTGATAGAGCCGTTCTGGGACTCCCTGGCTGGATTCTCCCGGGATCCAGCCACCCGCTGACGGAGAGCTTACCGAAGGACCCTACCAGCGCAGGAGTGCCAAGCTAATCGCATCGCCTCCTTCATGCCCGTCCTGGCTTGAGGTTAACAGTCGCAAGCCCTCCCGCACCGGCGGTCTTGCCTCCAAAACGGAAACTCCGCCAACGTTCCTCGGGCACCATCGCCAGCGCGATCAACGCCGCCTGACTGACATTGAAGATCATCAGCCACGAGAAAGCCTTGTCCATGAAACCATAAGCGTGGAGGCCGACTCCGAGCATGTTCACGCCAAACCACGAGAAAGCCGTTACCACATTCCCAAACAGCGCCAAGGCCATAAGCCCACGCTCCTTGATCAATCCTCCCCATCGCGCATGAAGAATGACCGCGCACCAGATGACGATGAGCAAGGCGCCGTTTTCCTTCGGATCCCACCCCCAAAAGCGTCCCCAGGATTGATCGGCCCAGATTCCTCCCAGAACCGTCCCGACAAAGCTGAAGAGCGTGGCGAAGCAGATGATTCCGTACACGATTCGGTTCAGGGCTTTTCGAATCTCCCCCGTCAGAAGCGGCGTGAAAAATCCGAGCAGTACATACGCGGCCGCAACCAGACCAGCCGCGAACATTGCGGAATATCCGAGCGTGATCACCACGACGTGCGTCGCCAGCCAGATGTTTGTGTCGAGCACGGCGCGTAACATTTCCATGGTGTCGCCGCTGAGGGACAGATGATGGGCAATGATCTGCGTGACGAAGCCGCCGGTGCCGGCCATGACGATTCCCACACCCACTCGAAAGACCCGTTCAAAAATCATACCAAGAATCACAATGCCCCAGCCCACGAAGATTGCCGATGAGTAGAGGTTCGTAACAGGAGGGCGTCCTTCCAGGGCCATGCGGATGACCAGTCCGACGGTGTGCAGGAGCAGCCCAAGTCCGAGCAGATAATAACCTGCCTTGCGGATCGTTTCGGAGAGATTCAGCCAGAACAAACAGCCGAAGATCAGCGCGGCGACATAAATGACGGTGGTCTTGTAGAATGGCTCGTAATGATTGAACGCGAATTCCCGGCGTCCTTTGCTCATCTCTGTGGTCAGGCCCCGGCCCTCAAGCCATTGCTTGTACTCGGCAACCGCCCGGTTGAAATCGGCCGGCCGTTTGTGGTTCAGGGCCGTTCCCATCGCCGCGTAGTAATTGACGGCGGGATGCACCTGCGGCGACCGCGTTAGGCTTGCGCCGACGCTCACCCAGTCATCGCGCGATTTCGCAGGATCAAGCGGCGGAACCATGAGCGGGTAGGCGACGTCCGCGAGCCACTCGAAATGCTTCAACATGCTGGAAAGCTTTTGAAGCTCAGCCTGATTGGCTCCATCACGCTTCAAATCCTCCGCGTTGGCACCGTTCTTCTCGATCGCCGCGGAGGCCGAGGCTGTGATCTTTTGAAATTCGGCCAGCAGCGCCGCGAAATCGTGCGTGCCTTCGGGCATCATGCTGTTCTTAAGCCGATTGTAGAGATACAGGCTCTCAAACAAATGAATGAGATCCTTCTGGAACGGCGTGCGCAACTGAGGGTCTGATTTTTTCTCGCGCTCGGCTTGCAGGACGGGCCGCGCCTGCTCCTCGATCTTGCGAAGGTTCTCCTTGTTCGCTGCAATTTCATTGAAGGAGAAGTATTCGAGGCCATCGGCGGCACCACCCAGCATGCTCTGAAGGTCGGGATGCTGGACGCGGAAGGACTTGTATTTGTCCGCCTCGTCGGGGCGCATCATCACTTCCATGAGCCACTCGGTGGGATTGAGCTTGGGTGCGCGCAGCCCGTTCGCGTCGGCGCGTTCACTCTGGCCGACCGTTCGTTTGCCTCTCATGCTGAGAAGCGTGTTCATGCCGACGGAATCCAGCGGCTGAACACGTCCGTTCAGGAGCACGGGGAGGCGGCCAAACTCGGCGGAGTTGAACTCATTCTTTTCACGCGCGGGTCGCAGGCCGGTGATGAGCCAGGCGGCGAACACGCCGACAACAATCAACGGAAACCATTTCTTCATGTCGTTCTCCTTTGCGCGGCACGGTGCATTGCAGGCGCCGCTTGAGCGGATTCATCCACTGTTTCGCGCCCCTTTCGGGCGTTGGTTTTTTTGGACTGGGGCGCCTGTTTAGAAACCGTCCCGCCGCCTGACGATTTCCGGGTGAAGCCGACCAGGTGAATCACGAATTGAATGATCAGCCCGAGCGAAACCACGATGCACGAAATGTAGGGCGTCAGCCAGACCGGATTGCGCACCACTTGAAGGATTGAAACCGTGTCCCCAGGTTCGAAGCTCCCTTGGTAATAGGTCTCACCGCCGTAGCGCAACGGCTTGTTCATGTAGATCAACACTTCACGCTCCTCCTGGACTGGGCCGGTGCTGGGATTGCGGACCTTGACGAGGCTGGAAAAATTCTTGGGAATCTCCGTGCCCTTGTAGCGGTCGTGACTGAAGTCCGCCAGGCTGATGCTATAGGGTTTGTAATGGCGCGTCGGACGCATCGCGAGTTGGAATGTCTGCCCTGCCACGCTGAACTCTTGTGGTTTGTCCATCACGCCTCCCAACATGGTTCCGAACTGGCGTTGGATCATTCTTGCTGCGCCCGGAATCGAGAGCCAGTTGGACACCATCCAAGTGCTTTCGACGCCTTTATCCGTGACGATTTCAATCTGGGCGGAGGGGAAATTCGCTTCGTCCATTTTTGCGGTCTTTGGCAACGGCGCGAATGTCAGCCGCGTTCCAACCCCATGTGTTCCTCGAGGTGCATTTGGGTCAGCAACGGGTGCTACAAGCTTGGGGTCCGAATTCGGATAGAATTCCTTAACACGGATTGAAAACGGCAGTTTCTCGTGTCGGATTTCGCCCTTGTGGGCAAGGCGTGCCAGCGGAATCGCTATGACTTCGTCAACATCCGCAGTGTTCACATTGATGATGGTGAGCTCGGCATCTCGTGAACTTTCGCTGTAATTCTTCGCTTCCCCTTCCTCCAGTCGCATGGCCGTCTCCACCTGGAAGAGTTCCGTCAGGAACTGGCCGACCAAAAGCAGGATCAATCCAGCGTGGGTGAGGAAGATGCCGGTCTTCTTTGGCGTGAACTTGAATCGTGCAATGTGGGCCGCGATCAAGTTGATCAGCAGAACCCAGCCAAGCAGATAGCCACCGGGCCAGACGGGGATCTTCCAGCTCGATCCCGCCGGACCCCACATTACAAACGAGCTCTGGAAATACTGCTTCTGCGCGTCCCATAAACCGAGATTCACCTGCGCAATGGTTCCGGCGAAGACCAGCACCAGCGCACAACTGAGGCATGCCACCGTCAGCTTGAGCGATGAGATGAAACTGAAAAGTTGCTTAAGCATTCGTCGGGAATTTTACAGATTGAACGAACTTGATAAAGGCCGCCTTCTCTTTTGTCACGACCGCATCCGGTCCTGTCATTTTGAAGAACCAGCTCATTCCGGCATGCGGGAGAATGACTGCGGTGAGTCGTGTGCCCGTTGCGTCATTCACCATGTCCACTAGCGTTGCCGAAGTTCCGTTTACATCCAATGGACTTGCCAACTTGGAAACGTCCGCTTCGGACGCCGACTTGAGACCGATCTGCCCCCGCCACCGGGCGATATTGGCCGACAGTCCACCAACATCACCGGGGAAGGAGCTGATCGCGATCTCAGCCTTTCCTCCTTCACTGCTGATTGCATACGAGGCCACGACCATCGTTTTGCCCGGTTGAAGCTGCCAGTGAGCGGGCGCATCCCACTTGGGTTTAGCTGGTCCACCAGTGTCGGCTGGAGCCGGGATCTTATTTGCAGCCGAAGCCGCGGCCATCATCGCACCCGAGCCTTCGACGAAGGAAACCGAGCGAAGGAATTTTCCAAATGCCGCTTTCTGCTCCACGACCGGTGCATCGGAACCCGACATCTTGAAGAACCAGGTTACTCCCGGTCGTTTCACGATGGCTCCCACGATGCGAGACTTTTGCCCTTGTTTGCTCCCACCGAATTCATAGAGCGAGCCCTCCTCGGCGCCCACGGGAACCTTTTGTCCTCCGGATTCCGCCTCAGCGCCACTTGCTTCGGGCAGGCCGAGTTCGCCACGCCACATGTTCAAACTGCCGGCCTCAATCCCGGTTACACCCACAAATGGAGTCACTGCGACTTCAACCTGCTGGCCATCGCTTGACTCGGCGGTGAAGCTCGCCGCGCGCATCGAGCCGACGGCCAACTCACGGGCCTTCCATCCGGCGGGGAGTTGCGTCCATCGGATTTCAGGCTTTGAGGCTGCGGCACTGTGCGGCCCGCCCATGCCTCCGGCCATGTGCCCGGCTTCAGGGCGTGCCGCAACGACCTGGTTGGTCTCCTTGGGAACGCGGTACACGCTGATGTCCTCGCGGCTGCAACCCAGTGTGAAGAGGACTGCGACTGTCGGGGCTGCCATCCATGCCATAACTCCGACATGGTTATGATTTGTTTGTTTCATTTGTTTCAGATCTCACGTGTCTCCGGATACCGATAAAGAGCACCTTGAATTCAGGGTGCGCCCGGAAGCTGTCGCGTTTGACGCAATTGTAGCACAACATATTTTGTGCATTGCATCTCTTTTTCGGGATAGCCGCGAGCGGCAAGCGTCAGAAGCTACCTGACTGGCTGGACACCGCAAACCTGAAATCTCATTGGAGGCAACGGGCTCACCCAATGCCCAGCCCCCAGCCCTCGGTGATTTTGAATTCTTCAAAATGCGGCGTTCCTGCCGCTGCTTCGTGGAAATAATCCGGGCAAGGACACGGATTGATTCCTTGGGGCCGGCTCCGAATTAGTGCAACGCATCACCTCCGCGCTGGCTCGATCGTGGTGACTCGGCGGGCACGTTCACGAAGCCCGTCAAGTCAGCGGATTTTCAGTGCTATCGAAGCAGCTTGATTTGTGGATTCAGCCAACTTTGTGAAAAAATTCACAAATCACTTGCCACTCTATTTTCACCATGATTACTTAGCTCTGCCCTGCATTCCGCCAGGGCGCGACTCATGCAAAAAAGCACCGAGATTGGCTACAACTCTAAGATCGAGGGAGAGGTGATTGTCACCAAGCTGGACTCGGCGCTGAATTGGTTTCGTAAAAATTCACTCTGGCCGATGCCGATGGGGCTTGCCTGCTGCGCCATCGAACTGATGGCCGCTGGCGCGAGTCGTTTTGACATCGCACGGTTTGGATCTGAAGTGATGCGATTCAGCCCCCGCCAATCAGACCTCATGATTGTCGCTGGTACAGTTACCTACAAGATGGCGATGGCAGTCCGCCGGATTTACGATCAGATGGCCGAGCCGAAATGGGTGATCGCCATGGGTGCGTGCGCCTCAACCGGAGGAATGTACCGGAGCTATTCCGTTCTCCAGGGGGTGGATAACATCGTGCCTGTGGATGTCTATGTGGCGGGCTGCCCTCCCAGGCCGGAAGCACTGCTCGATGCGCTCATCAAGATGCAGAAGAAAGTTGAGACGGAGCCGGTCTTTGCGGAGTTGGCCATTGCCGGTCCTTTCTTGAAGAAAGCATAACCGACAAGCAAGGCTCCCGTTTTGCAATGACATCGCTCGAATCAGCTCAACAGCTCCATGCCAGGTTTCCAAATCTGGTTTCCAAGCCATCGGAATTTCGAGGCGAACTGACTGTGGCAATTTCGGACGCGGAGCAAATCCACGAAGTGTGCGGCTTTGCCAAAGCGACTCTGGATTTTGATTACCTCGTGGACATCAGTAGCGTGGACAACTACGGCGACGATCCGCGATGGACTGTGGTGTATGAACTTGCGAGCCTGACGCACGGATGTCACCTCCGACTCAAGACTTCCGTTAGCGAGGAGAAGTCAGAGCTTCCGACTGTCACCACCGTTTGGAAGACCGCCGACTGGCACGAACGCGAGATTTACGACATGATGGGAATTCGCTTCCGAGGGCATTCAGATCTGCGGCGGATTCTGATGTGGGATGGTTACCCTTATTTTCCGCTCAGAAAGGATTTTCCACTGGCAGGCAAGCCCACTGAACTCCCTGACGTGGCATTCACGAACCCAGCACCTCTCGAAGGCGGGCCTTTCGTGACAGCGGCGGGTGGCAAGGATTCAATTGCACGTGAGCCTCGGGTGCGAACTACGGAAGTCTGACGCATGGCGAACACTCAGGACATTCAATTTAAGGGAGCTGCAGCGACCGCCGCGGAAGCGGTGGAAGCATGGCGGTCCAACGCCAACGCTGCAGGTGCTGTCGGCGAGGATCTGGATGAAGTTCGCGGTGACAAGATGGTCCTGAACATGGGGCCTTCACACCCATCCACGCACGGCGTCCTCCGAATCATCCTCGAACTCGATGGCGAGATCATCACCAAGGCGACTCCTGACATCGGTTACCTGCATCGCGGTGATGAAAAGATTGCGGAGAACATGACATGGACTCAGTTCATCCCATACACGGATCGGCTCGATTACCTTGCGCCCCTTGCGAACAACGTCGCTTACGCGCTCGCTGTTGAGAAACTGCTGGGAATAGACCGGACTCTCCCGCCGCGCTGCCAGTACCTGCGTGTGATCTGTTGCGAACTGGCCCGCATCTCGGCGCACCTTCTTGGCGTGGGCTGTTTCGCGATGGATGTCGGGGCGTTGACGGTGTTCATGCACACTTTCACGGAGCGCGAGAAGATTTACAACCTCGCTGAATCGCTCACTGGAGCCCGGTTTACCACGAGTTACACGCGCATCGGCGGCGTTTCGCGCGATACGCCGCCAGGCTGGTGCGAGGCGGTCAGGAAATTCTGCAACGAGGTGGTCAACGCCATCGATGAGGTGGACAAGCTCCTGACTCGAAACCGCATCTGGGTGGACCGGACCAGGGACGTGGGAGTGATATCGAAGGAGCTGGCGATTGATTACGGCTTGAGCGGTCCGAACCTGCGCGCCAGTGGGGTCAATTACGACCTGCGAAAGTCGAATCCTTACCTCTGCTACAAGGATCTTGAGTTCGAAGTTCCGCTCGGCTCCGTCGGCGATTGCTACGACCGTTACCTCGTACGCATGGAGGAATCCCGCCAGAGCATTCGCCTCATCCATCAATGCCTCGACAGACTGCCAGGTGGCTTTGACAACAAATCCCGGGAGCCGGTCAACGTCGCCGATGGCAAAGTGGTTCTACCCTCGAAGGACAGGGTACTCACCAGCATGGAAGAGCTGATCCACCAGTTCATGCTGGTGACTCAGGGCATCAATGCGCCCGCAGGCGAGATCTACTTTGGGCACGAAAATCCGAAGGGCGAACTCGGCTTCTACATCAACAGCCGGGGCGGTGGCACGCCCTACAGGATGAAAATTCGAAGCCCGTCGTTCGTGAACCTGAGCATTCTACCCGCGCTGCTGCCAGGCCACATGATCAGCGACACCGTGACAATCCTTGGATCTATTGATTTTGTGATGGGAGAATGTGACCGATGACGTTTTCCGTTCCAGCCATACTCGAAGCCGAGATTGACGAGTTGATCACGCATTACCCCGTGAAAAGGAGTGCGTCACTCATGCTGTTGCACGCGATCCAGGAGCATTTCGGCCACGTCTCCCGTGAAGCCATCGAATGGGTGGCGCTCAAGCTCGGTCTTCAACCGATCAACATCTACGAGCTGGTTACGTTCTACCCCATGTTCCGGCAGGAGCCCCTTGGGAAGACTCACATCAAGGTTTGTCGCACATTGAGCTGCGCTCTGGCGGGGAGCGGAGTGTTGCGTGACCACTTTTGTAAGAAGCTGGGGCTCGACTCGCACAAGCACGGTGCACAAACAACGCCGGACGGAAAGTTCACCGTCGAGTTTGTCGAATGCCTCGCGGACTGCGGCAATGCGCCGGTGGTGATGGTGAATGAGGATCTGGCAACCAAGGTTACAGCTTCACAGGCAGATCAAATCATGTCGAAAGGGAGGGCGAATTGAAGATTTGGCTGCCCGACATGGATTTGAACCATGACAAAGTGATTCAGAGTCACTTGTGCTACCGTTACACCATCGGGCAGGCCGAAGCGGACCGGAAGCTAAAAGGTTTCCACTGCCAGTCAAGTCAGCAAGCTGCCGGGCACTCCTTAATTCGTAAATCTTAATCAAAATGGCTTCTGAGTTCCGCCTCATCCTCAAGCACGCCGACCAGCCCGGGTACACGCCGGACATGGAGTGCTACATGCGTCATGGCGGCTACGAGCAGCTCAAGAAGGCATTCGCCACTCCGGCGCGCGACCTCGCCGATGGCAAGAAGCAGTCGCCGCAGGAAGTCGTCCGCGATGAGGTGCTGAAGTCCGGCTTGCGCGGACGTGGCGGCGCGGGGTTCAGCGCGGGACTCAAGTGGAGCTTCGTGGATCGTAAGAGCGGCAAGCCCATTTACCTCATCTGCAACGCCGACGAATCCGAGCCGGGCACGTTCAAGGACCGCCAGATCATCCACAAAGATCCGCACCAGCTCATCGAGGGGATGATCATCTCCTGCTGGGCGAACGACGTGAAGCTCGCCTACATCTACATCCGCGGCGAGATGCCCCACGGCGCAAAGCTCCTAAACAAAGCCCTCGCCGAGGCGCGCGCAAAAAATTTCCTCGGCAAGAACATCCTCGGCACCGGCTACGACCTGGAGATTCACGTGCATCGCGGCGCGGGCGCTTACATTTGCGGCGAGGAGACCGGCCTCATCGAGTCGCTCGAAGGCAAGCGGGCCTATCCGCGCATCAAGCCGCCGTATTTCCCCGCCGTGCTCGGCCTCTACATGTGCCCGACCATCGTGAACAACGTGGAAACGCTCTGCCACGTGAAGCACATCGTCGCCATGGGCGCGTCCGAATACGCCAAGCTCGGCACGCCCAACAACACCGGCACGCGCATCGTCAGCCTCAGCGGTGACGTGAAACGCCCCGGCTACTACGAGATCGAAGTCGGCAAGGCCACGCTTGGTGAAATCATCAATGATCCCGCGTTCGGCGGCGGCCTGCGCGACGGGCGCAAGCTCAAGGCCATCATCCCTGGCGGCTCGTCCTCTAAAGTTCTGAAGGCCGGCGAAGTTTTCAAACTTAAGCGCAAGGGCGCCGACGGCCAGATGACCGCCGTGGACGTGCCGTTGCTCGACCTGCCCTACGATTTCGATTCACTCCAGCAGGCCGGCACGATGTCCGGTTCCAGCGCGATCATCGTGATCGATGACAGCCGGGACATCGTGGACTGCCTTGCGAATCTGTCTGAATTCTACGCCCACGAGAGCTGAGGCCAATGCACGCCCTGCCGCGAGGGCGCGCTCTGGATGAGCAAGGCGCTCCATCGCATGACACACGGCGAGGGCCGCAAGGCGGACGCCGATTACCTCCTGCACATCGCGCAAAACATCCAGGGCCGCACCATCTGCGCCTTCGGCGAAGCCGCCGCGTGGCCGGTGTTGAGCTTCGTGAAGAAGTTCAAGGAGGACTTCGAGGCCAAGGGCGCTGCTGCTCCGCAGAAAATCACCGCCAGCCCAAATCACTGAACGAGATGAAAAACAACCCGCTACCACGCTTGGATGCAAGCGAAGAGCTTCGGCAAAGGATTTTGCCGCTCTGCCGCTTGCAGCGCGGTCAGACGTGGGTTGACCCGCTTGGTCGGCACAAAGTTGCGTGCATGGACGCGGGCGATGCGGATTCTGTTCTGGAATTGATGGATGGCGAGAAGGCGAGCCTGGCAATTCACGACCCTCCATACAACTTGGTGGCGTTCGAGGAGCGCGAGCTTGGCGAATACATTCGGTGGTGCAAACAGTGGGTGAGCAACACCATCGTGATACTCCGGCCGGACAGCTCGTTTTACGTGTGGCTTGGCGCTGATCAACGGAATGGTTTTCAACCTCTGCCTGATTTCATGGTGATGATGCGGCAGGCGCCGTTGCGTCCCCGCAGTTTCATCACAATGCGCAATCAGCGCGGTTACGGAACACAGAAGAACTGGATGGCCGTCCGGCAGGAACTGCTTTACTACGTCAAAGGAGAACCGGTTTTCAACGTGGAGGCAGAATACACCGACATCCCGAAAATCCTGCGCGGCTACTACAAGGAAGTCGGCGGGAAAGTTACCGAGAACGGTGAGCGCGGAAAATCCGAGAACATCCGGGCTGGAAATGTCTGGGTGGACATCCAACAGGTCTTCTATCGGATGGAGGAGAATGTGTCCGGCTGTTACGCGCAGAAGCCGCTCAAGTCCATTGAACGCATCGTCAGGGCGAGTTCCACCAAATCCGACTTGGTTGTAGATTTCTTCGCCCACTCTGGCACCACTCTCCTTGCCGCCGAATTGAACGAACGGCGCTGCTTCACGGCGGATGTTGATCCGGTGTTCTGCGAGATTACCATCCGGCGGCTGGAACACTTCCGCGCAACCGGGCGGCTGGGATGGCAGAATGGGCATCCGTTTGAAATGGAGCTTCCTGAATTTGAAGCCGAGGCAGCCGTAGATTCCGTTGACGCTCCTTTCGAACCGCAACTCCAGGCCACGATGTTCTGACGAATGGAAAAGCTCCAGGCACAACTCAACGAACTGCTCGCCCGGCTCAGCAACGAGTCGGAGGTTAAGGCACGCTTGGAAAGCTTGGTGTCCGTCTATCCGTTCAACGAGTTCGAATACATCATTTCCACCCTGCTAGGCGCGGGCGTGCTCTCGCTCGATGCCTACTACGAACTCCGAGACGAATACATCGCCCGCAACCTTTACCTCTACATCTTCGAGATCAGTGCGCCGCGAGGTTTTGGCGAGGCTTGGGCGCAGGGACACCTGAAAGAGCTGGTGCCAGACTTGGTGAAGCCCACCAAGAAGCTCGACCACGAATACTCAGGCCAATACGACTTCCGGCTCGACAGCAAGATTCGTATCGAGGTCAAGGCCTCGCGTGCTGTGGATTTTGAGAGTGACGAGCCGCTTTATGTAAAGGCGCTTGCGGCCAGCTCGAAACGGCCCTTCGACATGAACTTTCAGCAGATCAAACCTGGCTGCTGCGACGTTTTCGTTTGGGTTGGAGTCTGGCGTGACTTCATCCGTTACTGGGTTTTGTCTTCCAACGAAGTTGCCGCCAACCGGTATTATTCCGCCGGCCAACATCGTGGAAACGTCGGCGAAGGACAGCTTCATGTGAAGCACGACAACATTACCGACTTTGCAAAATACGAGGCATGTTCCAACGAACTCGCCGCTGCAATTCGGGAAGCGCACAAACGCCAGACCGCAAGATGAGTTCACGAACGACGAACTAGCGAATCAATGTCCGCCGCACCCACAACTGAAACCAAACCCGCGCCCGCCGCGCCGCCGCCGGTCGAGAAGATCAAGATCAAGGTGGACGGCCGCGAGATCGAGGTGCCGAAGCTGATGCCCGACTGGCAGGGCAAGTTGCAGCCCACGACGATGCTGCAAGCCTGCCAGCTCGCCGCGCAGGAAGTGCCGCACTATTGCTATCACCCGAAGCTGCCCATCGCCGGCAATTGCCGCATGTGCCTCGT
>SXMN01000313.1 GCA_005777315.1 Verrucomicrobiales bacterium | reverse complement strand
GATGAAGATGATGTTCGGGCGTGCTGGCGCTGATGCGGCCAACGCCAAAGTTCCAAATTCCAAACTCCAAGTTCCAAAAATGCAGCAGAGCACCAATTCCCAAAAGGCCCTGTCTAGAAAGGAGCGACCACGAACCATGAACCACGAACCATGAACTCCTGGTTTCATTTCCATTCCTCGCCCATGATCTTCCAGCGTTCACGCAGTTGCGCCAGTGTTCGCGCGTACTTCTTCCCTGCGATTAGGTTCCGTTGCTCGATTGGATCACGCTTCAAGTCATACAACTCCTCAATCACCGGCGACTCGTTCACGTAGCGGATATATTTCCATCGCTCCGTGCGCACGCTTTCACTCGGCGGAATGATCTCAGGTCCAAAGTGATGTTCGTAAAACCATTCCGTGCGCCAACCGCTCTCACGCCGCTTTTCCACGAATCCGCGCAACGAACGACCTTGCATCTCACGCGGCGTCGGCACACCCGCATAATCGAGCAGCGTTGGAGCGATATCGACGTTCAACGCCATTTGCCTGATGCTTTGCGCATGTTTCATTGCAGGTTGACGAAGGTCCGCGATGAACAACGGCACGCGGATGCTCTCCTCGTAGGCAAACCATTTGTCGGCCAGCCCTCGGTCGCCCAGCGCGAACCCGTTGTCCGAAGTGAAGACGACCACTGTGTTTCCCGTCAGCCCCCGCGCGTCGAGCGTTTCAAGAATCCTCCCAACCTCTCGGTCGATGCCCGTGATCAGTCGGTAGTAATCCCTCACCGTCGCTTGAAACATTTCCGGCGAGTTGAAGCGCCGCTCCCAGCGCGTGCGGCCTTCCGACTTGCGGACAGATTCCGGCAGCTGTTGATGGAATGCCTCTGTTGCAGTGGCCGGAGGAACGATGTGGGTGTTGGAGTAAAGCGACTCATCGCGCTCGTCGGGCGCAAACTCACGAGGCTGTCCATCGCGCGCGTGTGGCGCGGTGAAGCTGATCGACAGGCAAAACGGTTTCGCGGCATCTGCCTCATTCAGGAATTCCAGCGCCTGATTCCCCATTCGCGCCGTCGCATGAGTGCGTGTCGCGTCATTTGTGGTGAAGAACAATCCACCCTGGCCCGGAAGGCCCCGCCAGAAATCAAACTCCTTTGCCATCGCCTTCACCGCAGCATCGGTGCCGACACCAAACTTGCCTATGAAGCCTGTGCGATACCCCGCCTGCCGCAGGAGTGCCGGATACGTCCCTGACCATTGGCGTGGCGTGAAGGTGGTTGCGAAGTTGGTGATGCCATGCCGCCGTAGAGCCTGGCCTGTCAGGAGGCTGGCGCGGCTTACATTGCAAATGGAGGTGGTGACGAATGCGCTTCGGAAGATGGTCCCGCGGTTTGCGAGCCTGTCCAGGTTTGGCGTATGCGCCACGCGATCACCCATGAAGCCAACAGCGTCCGAGCGCAGATCATCCGCGAGGATGAAGATGATGTTGGGACGTTCCGCGGCAGGTGTGGGTGCTGCGGAGATTCCAAAGAAGAACCATACGACGAGCATCAAATTCCAAAAACTGCCGGCCCGGTGTCGGAGACCTGAAACCTTGAACCTTGAACCTTGAACTTTTTCCCTCCGTTTCATGGCTTCTTCACCGCTCCCGCAAGCATTTCGCGCAAGGCTATCTCAAGCCGCGTCACCTCCGCTTCAGCCTCGTCCAATGGTTTGCCCTTCGACATGCCGGGGCGTTGATGGCCGACGTGGTTGAGCCAGGCGTCCTTCCGAATCCGCGTGCGTTGCTGCACGAGTTTGAGCGCATCCGCGGCGCGAGGTTCCGCTGCTGCCACAAGGTCAAACGAATCCCCGGCAAGCGTTGCGGTGGGGTTGCCCAGGAAGCGGAGAAACTCCCGCGCGATCAACCAGTGGCCTTGAACGTTCGCATGAACACCATCGCCTGCCAGCTTGAAACGCGAATCGTCCACGCGTCTTTCCGCGAGGAAACGATTCATCGGGCCATGCGCATCGATTACCTCCCAGCCATGAGCGCGCTGAGAAATGAGCCATTCCGAGTAGCGATCGAGCACATCGTTGTAACCTTCGTAAGGCTGCCGATACTCCTCGCGGCCGGCGGGCAGGGTGTTGGCCTTGATCGGAACAGGATCGAACGTCGGCGGCGTGATGTGAATTACCTTGGTGCCTGTTGCGGCGGCTTTCTCGCGCAGGCGACGCATGCCATTCTGGAATTTCGCAAACCGCTCCTTACCGAAAGGATAATAAATGCCGTCGTTCATGCCGTAGCAGGCGACGATGAGGTCCGGCTTCAGCTTCGCCAGAACGCGGTCCAGACGTTCGTGCAGACCCGGCCGTGGGAATGCGCCGCCGGCGTGACCAGGCTCCGACAGTCCTGAAACCGTTTCGCTCGGCAGGCCGAGATCGATGAAATCGAATGATTCGCCCGGGGTCTGCAGCCGGAGGAACGCCTCGACAAACTCAATCCATTCGCCCGCGTAGGTAATGCTGTCGCCGAGGAACACGACGCGTTTTCCGCTGAACAGTTCTTTTGTCGCTGCCGTCGCCGCCGGAATCGGATTCACCGGCAGCAGACGTACGCGGCGAATATCCATCACCGCGGCGGCCTGCTTGCGCTGCGGCTTGACGGCGAGCGTGTGTTTGCCGGTCGGCAACTCCACGCGGCCAAGGTGGCGCGGGGTGAAGTTTTGAAAATGCCCGGTGTCCTCGACCACAAAATCGAATCGTTTGCCGCCAACCTCGATCGCCACGTCGCTTCCGCCGTTGCCTTTGCCACAGCCCTGCCAGACTTCCACTTGGAAGCTCCCTGGTTGCTTGATCTCAAAGGCCCAATCCGCCCAGTCCTCCGCCTTGGTCCAATACCCGAGGCAGTTCTTGTTTGTCTGCGGTTCGTAACGGAGCATCGTGCCGTGGACGACGGCATTACTGGCGTGGAGCTGGACGAACCCCAATGGGTTTTGAGAGAGGAGTGGTTGTCCGACGGTTTGTGCGAGGCTTTGCTGGAGCAACGCAAAAAAGAAGGCCGCCAGGATGAGGGGCATGGAAAGTCGTTGTGGGGAGTTCGCCCTCACCCCGGCCCTCTCCCCCAGGTGAGGGGGAAACGTTCGACTGTCTTCGATGTAATCAACGCGTTTCTGATGGATGCTGATCTTGAGACGGATTGCCATGAAGTGCCTATGGATCGGGTCGCAATCGATCCGGGTGAATGTTCCGCAGCCTTCTCCCTGTCCAGTAACCGGAGCGCCGCAATCCTTGCGGCTGGCACTGCGCCGTTCGCGCCGCAAAGATTGCGGCGCTCCAAGCCCGGTTACAGGGCGCAAGGCGCGCACAAGGTTTGAAGCGTCCTCTCCTGGGGGAGAGGGTTGGGGTGAAGGCGAACTTTGGTCAGATGCGGCTTTGAGTCTCGCAAAGGTCAGGAATGGCTTTGTCATAAATCTGCTTTCTCAAAGTTTAACGCGTTGCGGAACTTTCGGCCGCGTCGCAATGCCATCGTGAATGATCTTCAGCACGCGCTTGCGTTCCTCACCCTTGAGCACGAGACGCGGGGCGCGGACCCACTCGGAGCCGAGGCCGCATTCCTGCACGGCCAGTTTGATGTACTGCACGAACTTGGTGCTGATATCCAGATGGAGCAGGGGAGCGAACCAGCGGTAAACAGTCCGCGCCTTGTCCCATTCACCGCGCCGGGTCAGCTCCCAGAAGAATTGGTTCTCGTTCGGGAAGGCGATGCCGCTGCCGGCCACCCAGCCATCAATGCCGGCGATGCTCGCCTCCAGCGCCAGATCATCGACACCGGTGAAGATCGCGTAACGGCCCCCGATGACGTTGTGCAGGTCCGTGATGCGCCGCACATCGCCAGAGCTTTCCTTGAGCGCGACGAGGTTCTTTTGATCTGCCAGCCTGGCAAACATCTCCGGCGTGATGTCGTTCCCATAGCTGATCGGGTTGTTGTAAATCATGATCGGCAATCCGGTCCCGCGCGCCACCGTGCGGAAATGCGTCAGGGTTTCATTTGGATCGCCTTTGTAGAGCATCCCTGGGAGGAGCATCACGCCGTCGGCTCCGAGCTTTTCCACATCCCGTGTGTAACGAAGCGCCTCCGCCGTGCTCGTCTCGGCAACTCCGCTCAGGACCGGCACGCGCCCGTTCACTGTCTTGATCATCGCTTCGATGAGAAGGCGCTTCTCGGCTCCGGTCATGGGCTGGTTCTCACCGAGGGAACCAAGAAAGACCAATCCGGTGACGCCGGACTTGATGAGGATTTCCGCATGACGGGCGGTCGCATCGAGATTGAGCGAACCGTCCTTGTGCATCTGCGTGGTGATGGCGGGGAAAACTCCGGACCAGTATGGCTTCATGTTATTTTGGCGCGCCATTCGTTCCAGGAGCCGGCGAACGATTGCCATGGCTTTCCTGTTACAACGGGCAGGCGCAGGTTCGAGCTGATTATGCCGTCTCGTGTCCGGATGTCTTGTCATAAATCGCAATCAAGGATTCACCGAACAATCGGACCCGAAGTCAGGGCCTCGTATAGCAATCGTTGTGAAAGTCCATGCAGCCAGGGACCGAGTTCGGAACATTCGCCCTCACCCCGGACCTCTCCCGCTGGGAGAGGGAGAACCACTGGCCGCGCAATCCAAATCCGCAG
>SXMN01000312.1 GCA_005777315.1 Verrucomicrobiales bacterium | reverse complement strand
GATGTTCATGAGTTGTTCGCGTTCTGGCGGTGACAAACGGATGCGATACTTAATTGGCATCTACTCCAATTAGACACGCTTATCCAAAGTACAAGCTCAATTTGTTTGACCCATCAACTCACGACTGACGGAGTACTAGACAGCGAGCTAAACGGAGGCAAGGTTTCCATAGCTCCCACTGGGTGCCTGGCTGCCAAGGCGAACGACATTCAACCCGCCCCGGAGATTACTCTGTTCGACCCACGAGCTGAACCGGTTTGGTAGAACCGAATCCCACATTGGCTTCCCGGTCGTAGAACACCTGACCGTTTGCAAATCGAAGCTTCATGTTGACGACGTACGGCGTCTCGTAGAAGCAAAGTTTGGCGGAAAAAGTGTCGTCACTGATCCAGGCGCCGCTGCTTGTGACAGCACGTTCGGGAGAACCGGCGAACTGGAGGCGGCTCTTCGTCCATCCACCTTGACCGCATTGAATGCGTTGCTCACGTCCGTCCAGCCGAAGTGTCAGTGTCACACCAGTTGAGGAACTGCCAGTGTCGATTGCCAGGGAATCCAGTTTCTGATCGTTCGATGAGAAGGTGAATTTGCGTCCTGACACTCTGCTCGCGACCGGGGAGGTCGAACTTCCCCTGGCCGGAGGAATTGCAAGACTCGCCAGCTTGCCGGCGAGTTGCTTTTGTGCCGCGCGATCCTGGGGCAATTTACGTGGTTGGATCGCGGGCAGGAGCCTTTCCCAAATCAGATTGAGCACGGCCTGCATATCTTTGAGGCCGCTGGTGATTGCAATCACCGCGTCCTGTTCCGGCATGACAAGGCAGTACTGCCCGAAGGCGCCATCTCCCCGATACGCACCGTGGCGCGAGCGCCAGAACTGAAAGCCGTAACCCTGATCCCAATCGCTGGCCGGGTTGCTCCCGTTGGACATCTGCCGGGCCGTCGCCATCTCCACCCAAGTTGCTGGGATCAACTGCCTGCCATGCCATTTGCCCTTTTGCAGATAGAGCTGCCCGAAGCGCGCAATGTCCTCGGTGCGGATGCTCAGGCCGTAACCGCCAAGCGAAATGCCCTGTGAACTCGGGGCCCAGGCTGGGTTCTCGATGCCGAGAGGCTCAAACAAACGGGGCCGGAGATAATCGAGCACCGTTTGTCCGGTGACCTTTTGCACGATGGCCGACTGCATGAACGTGGCTGGTGTGTTGTATTTGAAATGAGTTCCAGGTTTGTGCGGCACCGGATGCGCAAGAAATGATTTGGCGGAGATCTTGTCGGGTGCGGACGACGTCTCATCCTGATTGCCCGTGGACATGGTCAGGAGATCGCGCACGCGCATCGCCTTGAGGTTTGCGCCTGGTTCGGCTGGCGCGTCCTCCGGGAAGAATTTCAAAACTTCGTCATCGATGCTCAACTTGCCTTCGGCCACCGCCATGCCCACGGCAGTCGAGGTGAAACTCTTGCTCAAGGAGTACATCTCATGCGGAGTACGGGCGTCGTAAGGTGACCACCAACCTTCAGCGACTACTTTGCCGTGTCGCACGAGCATGAAACTGTGGAGCGAATCGATCTTCTGATCCGCCGCCTCGATGAACCCGAGGAGTGCCGCGGATGAAATGCCCTGCGCTTCGGGTGTGCTGCGGGGCAGGGCAGGGGAACCACCAGCGCCTGCGGTCTGAACGCCGGATGCGAGGACAAGGATGGTGAGAAAGCAGAAGGCGGTGAGTTGTTTCATAAAGGATGTACTGCTTACTGGCAGGATATGGCAACCGCTGTCAAGTGCGCGCAGGGCATGCGGTGCTCTCACCGTCCATCCACAAGCCGTTGGTGAACTTGGCTGGCAGCCTGGAGCGCGGTTGTGTGCGCAGCACCAGCCGCAGCAGGTTTGGCGTGAGGGCGAGCCAGCGGTAATGCTGCGACTGGCTTTCAGCACAGTCGCGCTCCACCGACAACTTGTGGATGCACCGGTGCTCTCATCTTGTGGTCGCCGGATCTTTGTTCTGATTCTGGCGACGACGCGACCGGTGCGTGCAGTTTTCAGAATTTGAAATTCCACGCCGGTTGCGAATAGCGGTGGCGCAGGAGGTTCTGGATCCTCTCCGGGGTTGGAGGATCGCTCGGTTCACGGGCACTCCAGGCGGTGGACAGAGCGGATTTCACAACCTGTGCTGAGGAAGGAAAGTTGCGAACAAATTCGCGGTGCCCCCGGCCTTGGCGATAGCTGGGTTCGTGGGATGGCAGGGGAAGAAGGGCTTCAACAAGCGAAAGGTCAAAATGCAGAAGAATCGTTCCGTGAAAGAGCAGGGCATGTTGACGGCGTCGCTGGGCGTTTCCGGAAAATTTGACCCCATCGATTGCGAGGTCCGTGTGTCCCTGGATGTTGATTGCCTCTGGGATTAGCGATTGGAGGGCGAGGCGGTGTCTATCCATGACAAACCGGTTTGTGCCCGCGATGCTTGAAAGCGCGGTGTTCGAGTGGATGCGAATCGCCAGGGTGTAATTGAGACAGCCGGGGCCTTGAAGAACTGTCCCGCCCCCCGAGCAGCGCCGAAAGATAGGCACGCCGCGAATCTCGCACACAGCGCGGTGTACTTCCGATGCAATGCAATTGGCATAGCCGACAACCACAAACGGATCGGAGGATTCCCAGAAGCGCAACGTCTCAGAGTGCGGATCCTCGTCGCACAGGTCGAGGAGAGCCTCGTCGCAGGCGAGGTTCTCCGCAGGGCTGGGATATGTGTGATCAAGCACCTTCATTTGGCGGCGATGTCCGAATCTTCCTCATCATCTTAATCGTAATCTTTCGGAGTAAAGGATTAAGAACATGAACGAGGTTAGGATTAGGTCACTGCCCATTCGTAATCTGCTGTTCTCTGATTTGTTACAAGCGTGGCAACCACCTCAACCATGGCTTACGACAGCCAGGGAATGCAGAGATCGCAAGGAGGCAGCCTGCCTCCCAGTCCGGGTTCTGCACAGGGAGTGCAGATTTTGGGTCTATTGAACAGTTGGCGGTGTGAACTCCTTTTTGAGTTCATTAGCGTCATTTGATGCAGGCAACAGCCGCCCGAATACCAGAGGAAAAGTGATAGGCAACCGGGTTTGAATCCCATATCCCTACGCGGTGACGAAAATGAGATCGACCGAGAACGAACCACACACTTCAGCTTCAAAGGAAGCTGTACAAGCGGGTAAACGGACGCCGGCAGGCCGGGCGGACGAGACGCGAAAATGGCTCCAGTCCCTTGAATTTGTCCTCGAGTATATTCTGAAGAACGAGACGCCGGAGCGTGCCTCGCTGTTCCTGGATTCACTCGCGAACCGGCTCGTCGATTCGGGTGTGAAACTGCCGCCTCCTGCGCACACTCCGTACTTCAACACGATCAAGAAGGAAGAAGAGCCTGATTATCCGGGTGATCTCGTCATTGAGCGCCGGATCAAGAGTTTCATGCGATGGAACGCGATGGCGATGGTGGTAAATGCCAATCGCAAGCACGATGGATTGGGCGGCCACATCTCCACGTTCGCGTCTTCAGCTACGCTCTATGAAGTCGCCTACAACCATTTCTTTCACGCGGCGACGGAGACTCGCCCCGGCGATCTGATTTATTTTCAAGGTCACGCCACGCCTGGTAATTACGCACGGGCGTTTCTCGAAGGCCGGCTGGAGGCCCATCATTTGCATCATTTCCGACAGGAACTGGCGCCTGGCGGTGGTCTGTCCTCTTATCCGCATCCGTACTTGAT
>SXMN01000311.1 GCA_005777315.1 Verrucomicrobiales bacterium | reverse complement strand
GACCAGCGGATCTCCATAAACTTCCGAAGTGGATGCAAGGAGGAACCGAGCACCCTTGTGTTTCGCGAGTCCAAGCGCCTTGTGTGTGCCTAGAGACCCGACCTTGAGAGTCTGAATCGGTAGTTCCGCGTAGTCCACTGGACTGGCCGGAGAGGCGAAGTGCCAGACGTAATCCACCGGCTCATCTAGAAACAAGTATTCTGTGACGTCCTGCTGGATGAATCGGAACTCAGCACGACCGGCCAGGTGATCGATATTCTCAATCTTACCAGTTATCAAGTTGTCGATCCCCACTACCCGGTGCCCGCGTTGGATTAAGAGGTCGGTGAGGTGCGATCCAAGGAATCCAGCCGCCCCGGTGACCACAGACGTGGGCTTGATCTTGGGTTGGTTACGCGGCGATTTCATTAGTGTTCAAAAAGCCGCAAGAATCAGACCGTGTTTAGGATCTTCCTCTTATTATTCGACTACCTTGCTCCTGTCCCCGCAAGGACGACCGGCACTGTTCGAATAAGAATCTTTAGATCAAGCCAGATAGACCAATTATCGATGTATTCGAGATCCAGTCGGACCCAGTCTTTGAAGTCTTTCACTTCATTTCTGCCGCTGATCTGCCACAAGCAAGTCAGCCCCGGTTTGACGCTCAGCCTTCGTCGATGCGCGAGATCGTCAAAACGCCTGACTTCATCGACTGGCAGTGGCCGGGGGCCAACCAAGCTCATCTCACCGCGCAATACATTGAGCAACTGAGGCAGCTCATCGAGCGAATACTTCCGCAAGAACCGGCCGACCGGCGTGATTCTGGGATCATTGCTGACTTTGAAAACAGGGCCACTCATCTCGTTGAGCGCAGCTAATTCCTGCTTGAGTTGCTCCGCGTTTGTCACCATGGAGCGGAACTTTAACATCGTAAATGGCCGCCCGTTTAACCCGCTGCGTTGCTGCCGAAAGAAAATCGGGCCAGGCGACGTCGCACGAATCAGGGCCATTAACGCCAGCATCGGAAGCCCGAGCACCGCCAGCAACGTCGCAGCACCGATGAAATCGATCACATACTTCGCCACAGCCTGCCAGGAATCCTCCGGAGTCGAACGGAAAACCAGCACCGGGGAGCCGTGGAACTCATCCAGAGTTGTATGAGCTACCTGTGTGTTGAAGAAATCCGCCAGGAGCCAGACCTCGACACCTTCCAGTTCACATGCCTGAATTGCCTTCTCGATCTGCCCGAAATAGGTGTGCTTGGCGCACAAGATCACGCCATTTGCCGAGTGTGAATGCAGAAAATCGACCAATTGTTCGTTTGTGGTATTATTCAGATCGAGCTCGGCCACGATTTCGATGGCGTCGTCCTTTGAAGAACCAAGCTGGCGGCTGATCTTCGCCGTGTCTTCGGGTGTTCCAAGAAGAATCAAGCGCTTGTTCATCTGAGCCTGGCCGACGCTGGTCCTAAACCACCGTCGGATCAGTTCTTCCTTCAGCATCATCAGGCACAAACTGATGCTCGGGAACAATATGATCACTGCCCGACCTAATAATTCCTTGCGCAAAAACAGGACCATGATCGTCACAATCGCCACCAAAGTGCATACCTTGGCCAACTGCCATACTGTCCTGTGGCGCGATGCTATGATCGGCCTGTTGTAGAATCCCTGCACCTCCAGTAGGAATGGCGTCACGGGCATGATGATCACCAGAAGCCAGATATACTCACTGAATGGTCTGATTTCCGGTGTTCCGCCAAGGATGGCGAGGGCATCGCGCAATACCGGGAGATTCCATATCTCGGCCGCGCGAACCAGATGAGCCAGCCAAAAGCTCAACCCAAACACGATCGCATCAAGCAGCTTTTGAAGCTGCGCGCGTGATTGTCGTTGGCGGCGTAACATCGTTGTACGAAATAATCCCGGTGATTAACCACCTAGATTGAATTCACTTCTAGTAGCGGCACGTACTCCGGGTGTAAAGAGCCTACCGAGCCAAAGCCGTGGCAGGCGGTGCGACCGGCGTGGTCGATGAGGGGAGAGTCGTCAATTGAAATTCCGGAACTGACGCGGCAATGAGCTGACGAACCCGCTCGTAAGCTACTGCTTCCTGACCAGGCATACAGCGAGTCAGACAAGAAACATAAGCCCATCGCGGCATTACCCCCGTTTTCACCAAATCCTCCACCATTGACCACATCCGGCTCTTATGCTCTGAGGTCAAGCGATTCTCCGACACGAACCAATAGACGTAGATCGCTCGCAAATTTACCGTTCCACCATTACGCAATTTTATCTCCTGAGTCGCGGTCAGCTTCATGGCTGGAAGTTCGTAACGATGGGGCTGGTCGATAGGAATTACTACTCTCTCCTGATCCGTAATCGTAAAGCCCTGGCCCGTCAGGCAGAATTGCGGCTTGTGAATGCTTGTACGGTCGGTCCCCATCAGAACCACACTTAGATCAATCCTGTTGAAGAGAAAGCCATCCTCTTTGAAGTAACCCCGTCGTCCATAGGTCGTGTCCTTGGGTAGATAGTCAAGCTCCACATCCTTCACCGTCTCGTTGGTTGATGAGTAGTCCAGGATTTTTTCGGGCAACTCCACTCTGAACTGACTGATCGACTTCCCCTGCTCATTGGTCATTGGTTTCTCCACCACTTTCAGCCCAGCCTTGCCGAGCACCTGCCGGGACTTGAAAACAACAAGCAACCCAGCTGACAGCGCAATCAACACGACCACTGACACCAACGCTTTGATTCCATCTCTATTCATGAGTGTTTCGTTCGCGGCGACTCCCTCAGCAGATGCGCCAGACCCATCAAACCAGCCAGCCCGGGAATGTAAGGCAGCAGGCTCAGGATCGAACTGTCGTGAACATACATCCCGGCGTTATGACCGAATAACTCTGCGGCGACGATGATGCACATGAGTCGAAAAACATTGCTCGCCACCGCCAGTGGAAAGGCCATGAGAATCATCACCGTGCGACGCCATGAAGTCTGAAAGCCCACGAAGGCGTAAGTGGTTGCGAGACCGAGCATCGCTATCAGGCTCCGAATTCCACCGCATGCGGCAGCCACTTCATATTGATATTTCCCGGAAGGATCGAACAACTGAGTGCCCTGCCTGACGACGTCCACCCCCAGGATGGTGCTGCACAACCCCGAAGTGATTGTCGCCGCCAGCACCCGCAGGGGCAACGTAACCGCGTCGCCCAGCGTACCCAGCGGCACCGCAAAGACGAAGAGCAGCATTGGAAAGAAACTCTCTTTGAGCCAGGGCAAGCCCCATACGAGCCCTGTCATGGAGTAAATACCAAAGTAAAACGCCACGATCGATAGTTGCGGAATTTGAATTACAAATCCGAAAACATGTATCATCAGCGATACAAGCACCAGGCCCAGCGCCGGCCACCAGACCGCCTTGGGCAGCGCCATCAAGTGCTTTCGCTTCCAATATAAAAGCCCGATCACCACGAACGGCAACATCAGGCCATGTTCGTCATCCACGGAAGTGTCATACTGATGATACATCCACCTGAGTAGCGACCGCGTGTCGATGTATCCGAAAACAGAATTCCCGAGAAAGTGAAAGAACAGGCACCAAACCGCGAGCATTGCGAAAAAGACGCCTTTGTCCGGCATGTGGTGCCAGAATACCGGTGCCTCCGCGCGAATCTCATCGATCAAGCGCGGCTGCTCGGTTGGTTTGGCTTCAGCAGACATCGGAAGAGTTACATGCAGTCAGACCACCGTAACGGCAGGAAGTTCAACATTAGCCGGATCATCCCTCGCACAAAAGGAGGCCTACGCCTTCCTTATGATCTCATCATGGATCCACCGGTAGGTCTTTTCCATGCCATCGCGCAGGCGAGTGCAAGGCTCCCAACCTAGCTTCTGCCGGGTGAGTGTATTATCGCTGTTACGGCCGTTGACACCTTTGGGAGCACTCAGATTGTAGTTCCTCTTCAACTTCACGCCCGCAATCTCCTCGACGATATCGACCAATTGATTGATCGACACCAGTTCACTGCTCCCAATGTTGAGCGGCTCGATCACATCACTGTGCGTCAGCATTTGCGTGCCCTTTAGACAATCATCGATATACATGAAACTGCGCGTCTGCTTGCCGTCACCCCATATCTCGATCTCGTGTTTACCTGATAGTTTGGCCTGGATGACTTTACGACAAACCGCAGCCGGCGCCTTCTCACGCCCCCCGTCATAAGTGCCATGAGGACCATACACGTTGTGATAGCGTGCCACGCGGGTCTGTAATCCAAAATCCTCACGAAAATGCCGGCACATCCGCTCACTGAAGAGCTTCTCCCAACCATAACCATCCTCCGGCATCGCGGGATAGGCATCGGCCTCCTTCAACGCAGTCACATTCGGATCACGCTGCTTGTCCGCGTTGTAAACACAGGCGGATGAGGCATAGAAGAATCGCTGAACACCAGTCTTCCGGGCAGCCATGAGCAAGTGGGTGTTGATCAGGACCGTCAGCATACACAAGCCCTTGTTCATCTCGATGAACCCCATCCCTCCCATGTCTGCGGCAAGATTGTAAATCACTTCAACCCCATCAACCGCCTGCTCGCATGAGGCCTTCTCCTGGAGATCAAGTTGAAGGCTCTCCACACCCGGGAATTTCTGGTACCACTCGCCGGAAGGTTTCACATCCACGGCCCGGATGTCCCTTTTCCCCTGACGCAACAAGTCTGCCACAAGGTGCCCGCCTATGAACCCGCCAGCTCCCGCAACCATAATCTTGCCTGGAATCATACGTCGTAAATCAAAATAGGCCGACAACCTACGCGGCAGCGAGGCGATGGTTCAAGAGCAGAGTAGAACCCGTGTGCCATTATTTCGTTTCTCTGAAATGAGTCATGCTCTGGTCAGTCACACGTCCAAAATGTCCAGCCCCCATGCCTGCGGCTCTGCCCAGGCTGCTATGTGATGCTCCTTCAGAGTAAAAGCAGAAATAGCAGACTCGGCGCTTGCCCGTTCACGAACTCTCCCTCTACTTTGTCCTTCGCTTGACAACCCGATCAACGTGATGACCTCCACAGCCCCATTGCATTCCGCTCCCACACCAACGACAAGCCTGAAGATCGACGCGCTCCCAGTCCGCATTTACGCCTCGCGGGCGGATGTATCGGCGGCGGCGGCGGTGGAAGTGCATTCCTATCTGAGTACGCTCCAGGAACGGCAGGCCTCAGTTGCCGTGATTCTGGCCACAGGAAATTCCCAGATCGAGTTCCTCAAGCAACTCGTGGCGATGGGCGGCATCGAGTGGTCGCGAATCACACTTTTCCACATGGATGAGTACCTCGGGATCTCGGCGGATCACGAGGCCAGCTTCCGCCGTTACATGCGGGAGCGTGTGGAGAGCCTCGTGAAACCGAAAGTTTTCCACTATCTTGGCGGCGATTGCCTGGAACCGCTCGACGAGTGCGAACGCTACTCGGCTCTATTACGTGCGCAACCGATTGATCTCTGTTGTCTCGGGATCGGCGAAAACGGCCACCTGGCCTTCAATGATCCGCCGGTGGCAAACTTCGACGACAAACGCCTGGTCAAGATCGTGCAACTGGATCTGGCGTGTAAGCTGCAACAAGCGAATGAAGGCCACTTCCCCAGCGTTGAAGCCGTGCCGCCTTACGCACTGACACTCACAATCCCTGCACTTTTTTCCGCGAGGAAAATAGTCTGCCTCTGTCCGGAAACTCGAAAAGCCAAAGCCGTTAAAGCCGCTCTGCAAGGCCCGATCTCCACCGCCTGTCCGGCTTCCTACCTCCGCACGCAGTCTCATGCCTCACTGCTGCTCGATCTGGACTCGGCAGCGCTGCTCTGAGGCCGCCGCCGACTCGTGGCGGTACTCACTTCCGCAGCACGAGCAACAAAACCAGAGCCACCGCGCTCATCACGATCATCATGCCGGAGGGCATAAACTTCTTTGTCTTTGCCAGCCGCATGATGAAGACGACCAGAAGCAGGCCGATAATTCCCAGGGCGATGTTCAGTGAAAAGATCCCCAGCGCGCACAACGCCAGGAGTGCGGCTGAAATACTCGAAGTAATCAGCGAGACCTTGCTTTTGGCCTTCACGAAACCCATGAAACCGCCGACCAGCAGAAGAACGATGTAGATCCACAATACAGTGATTGGTGTCATAAATGTTTTGTGAGCGGACGTTGCGGTAACTCGTGCCAACATCCAACGATAAAATCACTCGCGCAGCCTGGCCTTGCACGCCTTCAACATCGCCCGCCAATGCTCCCGCAGAAACGCCGGCTGTTTCAAAGCCTCGATCGCGTAGCGGCGTCCTGCCTGCCGCAGGTCCAGCTCCGCTTGAACCAGCATCTCGTCGCGATTATTTGCCAGCGCGAGCACGCGGCTGTCCGGTGCCACGATCTTCGAGTCGCCAGCTGACCAAAGCTCATCTCCCTGGGGTCCGACCGAGTTGGCAAAAACATAGAATGCCTGGTTCTCGAATGCCCGGATGGCAATGCCATCATGGCCGCCACGCTTGGTCTTCGACACGGCGAGCGAGTCAAGTCCGGCGTTCGGATGGAAGATGATTTGCGCGCCCATCATCACCGGGAGGCGGACCAGCTCCGGAAAACGCCGCTCATGGCAGATGATCGCCGTGCAGGGAACGCCATCCAGATGAAACAGGGCAAGGGCGTTACCAGGCCTGAACCATCGGGCGTCCCGAGGCGTCAGGTGAATCTTCGAGTATCGAAAGATCTCGCGCCCGCGCCGGTTGAAGACGACCAATGAATTGAATCGCTTTCGACCGGCGAAAGTGGGGCTTCCCACCAGCACGTTGCAGCGTGTTTGACGAGCCGCCGCAGCGATCTTCTCCAAGCCAGAGTCGATCTCGCCCGCCGAAATCATGGCAAAGTCACAATTGTAACCCGTGACTGCGCATTCCGGGAACAGGACAATGTCCGCTCCATCACTGGCGGCACGCTCTATCATCGCGATGATGTTCGCCACGTTCTGCTCAATGCCCGGACAGAACTTCATTTGAGCCGCAGCTACCTTGAGACGACGCAGCTTATTCTTGGAAAATGATGTGCTACTCAGATTCATGGGATGTCTCCATTCTGCATGGCTCCTGTAGAAAACCAAGCAGCTTCCGAATCATCGTCGTTGCCGCGCCCTCCCCGGTTGGTCAATGATGGGGATCATCCCTTATGAAACGAATCTGCCTTTCAACTGGTGCTCTTTGTCTCCTGCTTCTCCTCTTCGTGGAACCAGCCCTTGCCCTCGAACGATCCGGTGTCGTGTTCAAGATCTTCCAGTTTCCGCCGGACAGAATCCCCCGCATCGACGGTAAGGCGGATGACTGGGAAATCGTTCCGAAGGATTACATCATCGGCATTGACCAGCTCGCGGACACCGTTGGCGGACGCGGGACGAATTACAACCGAGCCGACCTGGATGTCCAGGTCCGGGTGGGATGGGTCAAGGGCTTGAACCAGCTCTATTTCCTTTACGAGGCGTCGGACGATTACTGGGACTTTGCGAAGACTGACCTGCATAATGATATTTTCGAACTGGTGGTGGATGGCGATCTATCAGGAGGGCCGTTCATCAAGCACATGCATCCATTCCTGAAGAATCCGGAGGAAGCACACACAAGCTTTCACGGGGTTCATGCGCAGAACTACCACATCTTCACACCTTCCGAGGGCAAGGACTGGACGATGGTCTGGGGCTGCCAGCCATGGATCAAGGAACTTCCCTTCGCGAACGCGGCGCAGGCTTTCAATTTCCGACCCGGCCAGAGCGGCAGGTTCATTCTGGAATTCTGGATCACTCCTTTCGATTACGCGCCCGCTGATGGTCCCGACCAGGCTGTGATCTCGAAACTTCGCGAGAGCGCACTGATCGGGATGTCATGGTCCATCCTTGATTACGACGATGAGAAGGCGGAGCGTTTCAAGGCATTCTGGAATCTCTCGCACAAGACGACAATGTACGGGAACGCTTCGGACCTCTGTGCATTCCGACTGATGCCCCTGGAACCAGCTCTCCGCAAACCGATCGACGCGCAATGGTCTTTCAAGGTTGTGGACACCGTGCGTCGGCTGGTGGCGTTTCAGGATGAATCGAGCGGTGAAATCAACTCCTGGAAATGGGATTTTGGAGACGGCACGACCTCGACCGAGCGCCATCCCCAACACAGTTACCAAAAGGGTGGAGAGTTTACCGTCACGCTCTGGATCGAAGGTTCCACAGGCAAGGCCCGACGGGCGAAGGTATGGGATCTGGTTTTGAAATGAATGACGTTCTGGATTCGGTGAAAGCTCCCTCGAAAACCACCATTCACTGTTTGAGTGCAGGCTTTGGAAACTTACCATCCACGCGCATCTGATCCCGGTAATACGCCAGGGCCACGAGCGCCAGAAAAGTTGGATGCGGCTCGCTGTTGTGGCTCGTGATCTTGAGCCCGAACATCTCCTGCACGGTGCGCAGGTAGGGGGGACAAACATCCATCCTCCATCCTCGTTCTGCACGGTGAGGATCCGTTCAATCCATCGGACCGGGATTTTTGGAGCTGGTTCGAGCATCAGCAGAAAAGCCGTTCGCTCCATGTAACCATCGCTGCAGCGCGGAGCCCATTTTGAATAAGTTATTGTGCGCGCGGCCACTTCTTCGATGCGCGCCTTCACATTCAGGCGCCCGCCAAGTTCCGGCGCTGTTTTGAGCATGATCCAGTAAGCAATCAGGGCGTGTGTAAGATCGTAGCTCCCGCTTTGGCGGGAAGTGTCGGAGAAGAGCGTCTTGTGGTCCTCTGGTTCAAGCTCTGCCCAGGATGCGTGGACAGACCACAAAATCCATCGCACATAGGGATTTTTGTCACCACGGATCATCGCGCGGATTTCGTTTCGCCGTGTATCGTCCAGTTCAGCCTTCGGCCAGCCGGGAAGCCCTGTGAACACGCGCCACTTCAAGATGTCCTGGCTCACTTCGTTGCAATGTTTCAGATGCGCGCTGAGGCGGGCATGGGGTTCCTTCGCCAGCACCAGATCGATGAGGAAATGATGAACGATATGCTCGCCGCCGGAATCATGGCGTTTCAGAAACGCGGAGGATTTGAACAGATATTCCAACCCCCGATCGAGCGCCAGATCGATCCCTTGCGCCGTCCACTCCGGAGAATGTCGCGGCAGATTGCAGAATGCGTAATAGAACGCCACTGCTGCCAGCAACGTGATCACGAGGCCGATTCGAGTGAATCGCTTACGCAACCGGTTTGAACGTGACGGCGGTAACTGATTTGGATCTTGGTTGCTCATTCACTCGTGGCGAGTGCAGTGATACTGGACGGGCTCGGCTTGTCAAAAATTCCCGCAACAGGAGTAGAGCCGGTCTTTAGCGAAGGACGTAGAATCCACGACTCTAGGAATCACCTGATTGCGAAGGAAGTGATCGGAAACGATCCATATCAGCCTGCCCACGCCCTCATCATTCCGACACAGCGCTCCACCCAGCAGGGTGACCATGAGCAGATCTTGGCTTACCTTCCCAACGATGTCGTTTCTGTCACCCGGTAAAATCCGCTCGGACCGGTCACCCCCAGATCAACAGCCTGGCTGGAGCCGTTTCCCGTCAACCTTTGAACAGAGCTCCAAGCCTGCGCATTCAGTTCGGGCTTGAACTCGATGCCATACGTCTTCCCGACTTCGGTCGGAACGGCAAAGCGCAACTTGCCAGAGACAATCTCCGGGCTTCCCAACTCCAGCCCTTTCGGTGGAACGACAGGCGCCCCCGTGACGTCGATCTTCGCCACATCACTCGTGACAGAGCCAAGCGAATTCGATGCTCTACAGGTGTAATCGCCTGCATTGGCCGCGCTCACACCGATGAAGGTGATCTGGCTCACTGTCTCCCCTGGACGCGGCCCGACATAAATGGCGATTTGCAGATTCGGCTCCGCTACAGGCACCCCATTCTTGAACCATTGGAATGAAAGTCCGCCGCCTTTGGCGATGCAACTGAGCGTGCGGTTTTCGGCGAGGGCGAATACCTGCGACTGCGGCTGCTGCACAAACGTGGGTATGGTCGGCTGCGGAATGCCCGCCACTTTCGCGACGAAGATTTTTCGCACCGCGCTCGGATAGGACTTTGCATTGATGCCAAGAGTGCCCGTCCAGTTTCCCGAGTAATAGAGATCGCCGCTGGGCGAGGCTTCAAATTGGCTGACGAAAAGATCATTGCCCGCAGGCTCAGTCAAAAAGCCCGTCATCATCGCATCCGGTCCGATCACTCCAGAGGGATTGGCCGCCGCGCCCCAGAGAATCTTTGGATTCTGCCCGATTCCCAGCGTGACGCTTCCCACCGTGGCGAACCCGCCCGCGTGACCACCGATGATCGGGCGCTCGGTGGAGTCCACTCCCACGCCCCGGGCGAGAGCCCCACCCGCACTGAACGCCACCTGGGTGATCTGAACGATCGCGCTGCCATCCGGGCGGTACCCGTGAAGGACTTGTGAGTTGGGCGGGTCACTGAATCCGACCACCCAGATCGAGTTCGCTCCCAGAGAAATGTCCGTTGTCAGACTCCCGCCGATCGGTCGAAGCCATTGCGGTTCTCCCAGGTGATTCAGCTTCCCGAGCCATCCGACATCACGGAAGGGCGGCGCAGGAAGTTTCTCCGTGAAAGCACCGAACCGGATCGATTGATTATATGCGCCGGTGACGTAAATCCCGCTGGCGTCTGCAGCCACATTGTAGATGTCCACCGAACCGCTCACGCTGTCGCCTCTTTGAAAATTCCGTACCCACTGCGCAACACCACTCGCCGAAAACTTGCAGACAGCGCACGCACCGGTATCGACCGCTTGAAGTGTAAATCCAGGCCCATCGAGCCGCAGTGTGTAACGGCCCGTGAGAATGACGTTCCCATCCGGATCCACCGCCAGTTGTCGTTCGTAAAGGTTGCCGGTGATCATCTGTGTCCATAGCCCTTTTCCGCCGGCATCGAGTTTCGCCAGAAAAGTTCCCTCACCTCCAGCTACGCCAATTTTCAGCCCAGCGAAATCTCCCTGACCGCGAATCGGCCCGGCGACGAAGACGTTTCCTTGCTTGTCCGCAGCCACCGCGACGTACGTGGCTCCGGTCAGTCCATTGCTCAAATCCCCCACCACCGGCAACGCCCACACCGGAGTTCCTGTGTCGTCAATCCGCACCACAAAACCATTCAATGTCGAAGGGTTCTGAGCAACAACTCCTCTCGCCGCGATCTGCCCACCCGGCAGCCCGGGCCGCGGGGAAAACAACTCCTGCAAAGCTAAACTCCGGCGAGCCGGCGGCCGCTCCCGAGTAGGTTCCTCCCGCAACCACGCCGCGCGGACCGTCCAGCCAGAGATCGGTGATCG
>SXMN01000310.1 GCA_005777315.1 Verrucomicrobiales bacterium | reverse complement strand
CAAGCAATCCTCGGTCTTGGGTGGTTGGTTAGACCTTTCCATTCATTGTTTTCACGTTGAATTCCGAGCGGACCATCCGCCCAGACTCAGGGGACTTTCACCCCCGGACTCACACAGCTTCACGAAGCGCACCTTAATCCTGCTCCTACTCTGAATCGTTTGGGCTGATGGATTAGGATTAAGATTACGAGCAAGATCAGGACACTGCCGTCACGCCTCCATCTTCCCGGGCTACAAAATCTTCTTTAGTCCTGGCGTTCGCTTCGCCAAATCCGCGGCGGCAAAGCTCGCGATCAGTGTCAAAACCGTGAGCACCACCATCCGTGAAAACGGATTCCCTCCGAGCGGACGGAGCATTGGAGTCAAAGCCACCATGATTGGCGCATGGAGCACGTAAACGCCAAAGGCGCGTTCGGAGAGCCACCGTGCAAATCGTTCCGCCATGTTAAAACGTCGGCGGAAAAGAGACACCAGACCCAGCCCAAGTGCGAGCCCCGCAAGCTGCTCCCACACCGCCAGACCGAACGCTTGCACGGTCCATCCCCCATCGTAGGGGCTCGGCCCGCGTTCGGGTGGCGGCCCACCCAGCCAAGCAACGAATGCGAGCAACAGCGGTCCGCCGAGCAGTCCCAGCCAGCCCGCAATTTTTGCGCTCCGGGAAGTGGCGAGCAAATCCAGCCAGCCATGCCGACCAGCAGCCACGCCAGCAACAAATGCGGCGATGTATTGCGGGAAGAAACAGAGTTGAAAATTGAAGATGTTCATCCCGATCGGCTGTACAAGTCGAACAAGGAAGGTGGCGACCACCAGCGCGACGCCGAAGCCCAACAAGACGCCAAGGCCAGGCGATGGTTTCGTTTCCCGGCCAGCCGGTTGTTCCACTCGTCCGAGTTGGCTCCACACCGCGAGCACCATGCTGAACGCCAGCAGAGCCAGCGCAAACCACAAGGGCCCATTTCCACTCAGCACCCGCCCCGACATGACATAATCCCGATACAGGATCCCCAGTGAAGGCCGGTTGGCGACGTGGGGATTTCCAAGGAGCACATAGACCATGAACGGGTGAATCACCACCATGTAGAGAAGAGCCGGCATGGCCAGTCTCTGGAATCGCTCGCGTGCAAATCCGCCCGCGCCCCGCCGTTCCAGCGACCGATGCGCGAAGACGCCGCTGAGAAAGAACAACAATCCGATGAAGAACGCCTGGAGATGTCCCTGCCAGAACACGAACGCGAACTTGATCGCCATCGGCGGCTCCGGCGCCTCCTTCATGTACCATCCTCCCACATGGCTGTAGGTCACGCACGCGTGCATGTTCACCACGAGCAGAATCACAAGCGTGCGCAGATTATCGACCCAGGCCGCCCGGCCTGCTGAAGGAACTGCCATGTTTTGCGAGTTCAATCCGGGCATCGATGCGCGATCGTTGATGTTCATAATTCCTTGGACTGCGTGGGCGAATCCCCGCTTTGGCTTCACTTTACAAAAATCGGAAACAGTGCAATCAAAGCGGCGCCATGCCGCCGCAGTCCACAGATAATGAACTCACTTCACGCAGCTAAACAAGTTTGTCTGGCGCTTGCCTGCCTCCTCACCCTCACCCTTCGCAGCCAAGCCGCCGAGCCAACATCGGCCGCATTGTCGAACGATGAATTCTTCGACCCGAACCGGCTGCTGGAGGTGCAAATCACCATGCCGGCGGAGGATTTTGAAAAGCTTCGCCAGCAAAAGCGCGACTTGAGCGAGCAGTTCAGCCAGAGCCGCAGCGAGAAGGCTCTACCGCTTCCCAAGGCGTACGACTGGTTCAAGGGCGATGTCACCATCGGCGGCGTCACGCTCAAGAACGTCGGCGTTCGCAAACGCGGTTTGCTCGGATCGGATAACACCACACGCCCTTCCTTCAACATCGATTTCGATCAGTATGTGAAGGGCCAGACGTTCGCGGGTGAAGTCCGGCTCACGCTGCACAACAACAACCAGGATCCTTCACAGGTGCAACAAGCGCTGGGCTACCGCGTGTTCGCGGCGGCCGGCGTGCCCGCGCCGCGCTGCAATCTCGCCCAGGTGACCGTCAACGGGAAGAGCCTGGGCATCTACTCGCATCTTGAAGCCGTGGACGAACGCTTTCTGCGGCGACATTTTTCCAGCACGAAAGGAAACCTGTATGAAGCGACCCGCGGCGATTTTCATCCCGGCTGGGTCAATGGCTTCGAATCCAAAAACAACAAAACGAAGAATGACCGCGGCGACCTGGAGCGGGTGGTTCGCGCCCTGGAGTCGAAAGAGCGATTGTTTGAGCGCGTGTCCGAGGTGGTGGATGTGGACGCATTTCTTAACTTCTGGGCCACGGAGGTTCTGATCGGCCATTGGGACGGTTTAGCCGGCAACCAGAACAACACCTTCGTTTATCACGATCCCAAGTCGGACAAGTTTCGCTTCATCGCCTGGGGTGCTGATTCGACGTTCGGCGAACCGAATGTGCATGTTCCCTTCGCGCCACCAGTTTCGGTGATGGCAAATGGTTATCTTTCACGCCAGCTCTACAACCATCCGGAGACGCGCAAAAAGTATCGCCAACGAATGCGCGAACTCCTGGCCACCGTCTGGAAGGAGAAGGAACTTCTGGCGGAAGTGGATCGCATGGAAATTCTCGTGAAGGATCGGATTACCATTTCCAAGCCACAATTCGACGCCGGTTTGAAGAAAGTGCGTGAATTCATCCACACTCAGCGGGCCGCGCTGGAAGCGGAACTGGCGCAACCCGCCACTCCTTGGACCTACCCGATGCGCCCGAACCGCCATGAGGAATTCGCCGGCAAACTCTCGGCGAGTTTTTCGACCGTTTGGTCAACGAACCTGCTCGGCAGGGAGCTGACCAACTTTCCTCCACAACGCCTTGGACAATTGAATCTGGATTACTATCACCGGCAGTATTCAGACAAGCAGGCGCGGAGCCGAACCGGCATTCACCCCAGGCACCCGGACTCCGCCACCGTTCATGTGGTGGCAGCCGTGGATGGAGTCGCGGCACCGGTAAGCATATACATCTCCGTGGAAAGGGATGTTTTCCTGAAGAGTGGGACCATTCCGCTCGATGGCAAACAGGCCATCGGCTACCTCGGGACGGGTGTGCGAGGGACGAAATCCTACCGAATTCTCAGCTTCCTTCAGAACCGCAATGGGTCGATCACGCTGGATCGTTCGGGGTTGAAATTGGGGGATGAGATCAGTGGCCACATTGAAACAGAGATCTGGGGGGGCTGTGGGAGGATTTCGATCTGAAAGTGCTGAACGCGTTGAGTTCGGTCAATGGGAGATAGTTTCCAAGACGTTTGTATCAATCGTTGTGATAGTCCATGCAGCCAGTGACCGAGTTCGTTACGTT
>SXMN01000309.1 GCA_005777315.1 Verrucomicrobiales bacterium | reverse complement strand
GCTGCCCTTCGACAACAAGAGCGAGTTCCAGATCATCCTCAACATGCCCGAGGGAAGTCCGCTCGAACGCACCGCGCAAGCGGCGATGGAAATCGCCGCGAGCATCAAGAACGAACCCGAGGTCGCCAATTACCAGATCTATGCCGGCCTTGCGTCCCCGTTCAATTTCAGCGGGCTTGTCCGGCATTACTTTCTGCGACGCGGCTCGAATGTCGCGGACATCCAGGTTAATCTTGTCAACAAGCACGACCGCAGCGTTCAAAGTCACGACATCGCCAAACGCATACGTCCTCGCGTGGCCACCATCGCGGAGAAATTTGGCGCACGGGTCGCCGTGGCGGAAGTGCCTCCGGGTCCGCCGGTGTTGCAAACTCTCGTGGCGGAGATCTATGGCCCGGACGACGCGGCCCGCCATGCGCTTTCGGAGAAGATTCGCGAAATCTTCAGAACCACGCCAGGCGTCGTGGATCTGGATTGGTATGTCGAAGCGGACCAACCCAAGAGCCGATTCGTCCTCGACAAGGAAAAGGCCGCGCTTCACGGAGTCACCACGGAAGATGTTTCCCAAACCCTGCGCATTGCCGTTCAGGGTGAAGCCATCGACTTGATCCACATACCACGCGAAAAAGAGGACGTGAATCTGATCCTGCATCTTCCCCGGACGGCTCGTTCGCGGCCGGATGATTTGCTTGCGTTGCGAGTTCGCGGATCCAACCCGGCAAGCAGATCACAGCCGATCGTTCCATTGCGCGAACTCGGCCGACTCGAAAACACCGTCGCCGACAAAAGCCTTTATCACAAGAACCTCATGCCTGTGACCTACGTGATCGCGGATGTCGCTGGCGTGGTTGAAAGCCCGGTGTATGCGATTTCGGAAATGAACAAAAAACTTCGCGCGCTGGACTTGTCATCCATTGCAGGAGGCCACCAGGCGTCCGGCGCAAGACTCAAGATTCATAATGCCAGCCAGCCTTTCACCGATGACGAACTCTCGATGAAATGGGATGGCGAATGGCACATCACCATCGAAGTCTTCCGTGACCTCGGGCTGGCGTTCGCCGCGGTTCTGGTGCTCATCTATCTCCTCATGGTGGGTTGGTTTGGGTCATTTCTGACACCAATGATCGTCATGGTGGCGATTCCATTCTCATTGGTTGGAATTCTTCCCGCTCACGGTGGTCTCAACGCATTTTTCACCGCCACATCAATGATTGGCTTCATGGCCGGCGCCGGAATCGTCGTTCGCAATTCAATCATCCTCGTGGATTTCATCGAACAACGGATCCAGGAGGGAGTGCCCCTGGCCGAAGCGGTCGTGGATGCCGGCGCGATACGATTCCGTCCGATGCTCCTGACGGCGATGGCCGTTGTTGTCGGCGCGGCGGTGATTCTTTTTGATCCCATCTTCCAGGGGCTGGCCATCTCCCTGATGGCCGGCGAGATGGCTTCACTCCTGATCAGCCGAATGGCTGTTCCTGTTCTGTACTACATGGCGAAGACAGGATCGGGCGGGACCGCTCGACAACAAATCCCCTAGCATCAGCGGCGATCGTTGCCCGTGGTTGAACGACTCCTTCTTCCTCGACGACGAATGTGGCGAGCCTAAGCTGCGGCCATGAATCCCACGACGAAATGCCTGTATCGCGACGCCTATGACATCCAGCCATGGGCAGAAACCTGCGGCCAGATTCGCACCGTGATCGAGGAAAAGGACGAAGCGGCCGCCGAAGTCCACCATCTCGAGATCACCAATGCCAAACTCCATTACCACCAGCGCACGGATGAAATCTATTACGTGCTCGAGGGTTCAGGCCGAATGATGCTGGATGATGAAGAAATCGAGCTGCGCAAGGACACCACTGTTTACGTACCGCGCGGAGTGAAACACAGGGCGTGGGGGAATTTGAAGGTTCTGGTCGTCTGTATTCCACGCGGCGTATTGAACGACGTTCATGAGCTGGAATAATCTGACGACTCTTGAAAGCAACCCCGCGCGGCTTGTTAAGATCGCGTGCCTGGCGTTTGTTCTTTCGATCCCCTTCTCCGCTGAAACGGCTCCCATCGATCACTGGGCTTTCCAACCTGTCCGGCCTCGGGAGCTTCCAAAAGTTCAAAATCAATCCTGGGTCAGGAATCCGATAGATCGGTTCATCCTCTCCTCTCTTGAAGCGAATGAAC
The DNA here is from genome assembly GCA_005777315.1 of Verrucomicrobiales bacterium. GTDB lineage: Bacteria > Verrucomicrobiota > Verrucomicrobiia > Limisphaerales > F1-12-MAGs170 > F1-120-MAGs170. Next base: position 15,427 of record SXMN01000309.1, on the reverse strand, counting down.
TCAAACCTGCCGCTCCTGCCAGGCCCGAACAGCTCATTCGCCGCATCACCTGCGACCTGACAGGCCTGCCACCCACACCGGAAGAAATCGATGACTTCGTCAGGGATCGTTCTCCCGATGCTTACAGGAAGGTTGTGGATCGCCTGCTCGCTTCGCCGCAGTACGGCGAACGCTGGGCGAGGCACTGGCTGGATCTCGCGCGCTATGCCGAAAGCGACGGCTTCGAGCACGACGCCGTCCGACCGAATTCGTGGAGGTATCGCGATTATGTCATTCGCTCCTTCAATGAGGACAAACCATACAACCAATTTCTTCGTGAACAGATCGCCGGCGACGAACTTTTCGCCAGCTTGAAACCAGAAATCCAAAATCAAAAATCAGAACTGCTGGTCGCCACCGCCTTCACGTTGCTCGGACCCGACATGGTGGATTCAGCGGATCAAGTCCAACGCCGCCTGAATACGCTCAACGACATGACCGATGCCACGGCGAGCGTTTTTCTCGGCCTCACGTTCGGCTGTGCTCGCTGCCACGACCACAAATTCGAACCAATCACGCAGTGCGATTATTTCAGCATGCAGGCGTTCTTCGCACCGGCCATGTTCCACCAGGATCTGGCGATTCCCACCATCAGTGAACGCGCTGCTCATGACACCGCGCAGGCTGCCTATAAGGAAGCCTCGCGCGCGCTGCAGAGGCAGATTGACGAACTTGAAGCACCGCACCGCGAAAGTCTGTTCGCCGCGAAACTGGCGAAGCTCTCCGAGGACGCCGCACTCGCGCACAAAACGCCCAAGTCCGGGCGCACCGTCGAACAGGAGAACACCGTGCAGGAGACCGCGTCCATGGTGAAAGTTGCCGACGCCGAAATCGTGGATCGGATGACGGCGACTGACAGTGAACGGCGCAAAAACCTGCTGGATGAGCTGAAGAAAATCCCGAAGCCTCCCTCCCTGCCTGGCGCCATGTCGTTGTCGAACACCAACGGCACTCCAGCCAGAACCTTCATCCTGGCGCGCGGAGATTACAACCAACCCGGCGAGGAGGTGCAGCCGGGGCTTCCAGCAATCCTCAACATCACCTCACCTGAGGAAGCCAAGCTTTCTCCGGACCAGGTGCGACAGCGTCCCCTCACGTCGGCTGATACGAACCGTCGCACCGCTCTCGCCGACTGGCTCGTCAGCTCCGCCAACCCGCTCACGGCTCGGGTTATGGTCAATCGAATCTGGCAGCATCACTTCGGCCGCGGCCTCGTCGCCACGCCAAGCGACTTTGGCACACGCGGCGCACGACCGACGCATCCTGATCTTCTCGACTGGCTCGCCAGCGAGTTCGTGGCCCACGGCTGGAGCATCAAGGCAATGCACCGGCTCGTTCTCACATCCGCAACTTATCAACAGTCCAGCGAAACTTCACCCGCCTCACTCGCCCGGGATCCAGAGAACAAATTCCTCTCCCACCAAAATCGCACCCGACTCGAAGGCGAAGCCATTCGAGACAGTCTGCTCGCGATCAGCGGGCGGCTGAATCCGGCGATGTTCGGCCCTAGCATCCTGCCGCCTCTGCCTGCCGATCTGGCAACATCGTCCAAGAACTGGACGACCAGTGCCGACGCCTCCGGCCACACTCGCCGCAGCATTTACGTTTTCGCGCGGCGCAATTTGCGTTTTCCGTTTTTCGAGGCGTTCGACGCGCCGGATAACAACCTCACCTGTCCCGAGCGCGGCCGGAGCGTCACCGCACCGCAAGCGCTCACGCTGCTGAACTCGGAAGAAGTCCTCACTGCTGCTGACGCCACCGCCACGCGAATTCTGCGCGAGGCCGGCTCGACCGACGACTGCATCCGCCGCGCCTTCTTCCTCATCCTGGGACAAGCGCCAACGGTGAGTGAACTGGAGAGAAGCCGGGCCTTCCTGAGAAGCCGGTGGAACCTCGATCGAGCGGATCAGGACACGAAGAAAACCGCACTCGCAGCACTCTGCCGAGCGTTCTTCAATCTAAATGCGTTCGTTTTCGTGGAGTGATCCAAGGAGGGGGGAAGGGGGGAGCTCACTGGAACTCGCTAATTCTTTTCTGGCGAGTTGCGCCGAAGCCCCACGGAATGCGCGATGTCGTCGAACTCCTCGTGACTGACAGTGTCGAGGTTCTTTCCCTTGGCGTTAAGCATTTCGTTGATCTTGATCGCCTTCTCAGTCATCTCCTCGTGTGTGTCCTTGCTCCCGCCCACGAGCGCGAAATTGGGGCCCGTCGTCACGCGCTTATGCCCATCGTCATCCAGGCCGACTCCCAGCATCAACGCTTTGCGTGGCCGGCTTTTCTTCGCTTTTTCTGGCTGCTGCGACATGCGCTGAAGCTAGTTATGACGTCATTGAAGTCAAGAGTGTCGGCCGACGGATGCCATCCCATGCTCTCCCTCAATATTTCCCTTTCCGAGCGACAAGGCTGATTCAACGATTGACCATTGATGCCCGACAAAGCTCCAGCGACAGGAATCGTGCTGCCGGAAAACCGGAATCGCGTGGAGACCTGGAGGGATTATTCTCCACCTCGGACCGCTTCTGACGGCGTGCTACGGGAGCTGCGGATTGAAGGAACCTGACGAGGGACGTTACACCAGCATTGCCCTCGACCTTCCCTGCTCTCAGCTTGGTTTCTTTACCGTTCAGCGCATCCAATCATCAGGATGCTGATTGCGCCGTGATTGCGGTGGCTGGGGGAGCCGCCAGCCCTGTCCATCGAAAGCAAAGGGTCCGGCCTGTCAGTTTTCGCAGGAGATCACCCTTTTTCTCACAGGCAGGTTTCTCGATGGTGAGCGGCTTGGAGGAGGTCACGTCAAAAACAATCCGGTGATGCGTCATCCTCGTCCTGACCGCACTGACCAGTTGCAGATGCCTTCGATCCAGACCATCCGCCACTCGGAGTATTGCCGCCAGCAGACAAACTCGACGCTGGTCAGACTTCGACAGATCCCGAAATCCGCTGTGCCTAGCCTTGGGCAAGGCTCTTCGGTGGTACCGCGCGACCAGCGCGATGACCTCGATTTCACGGCGGTTGAAATGACGCCAACGCTGCTCGCGGATCAATCGTGCCGAGTGTTTGTGATGTTTGGCGCCGCCTGGTGCGACTCCCCATCCGATGTCATGCAACGAAGCGGCAGCCTCCATCAGCACGCGATCCCTCACCGCCAGTTTGTGCCAATCTTTAAGGTCATCGAAAATTTGCAACGCGAGAGCCGCGACGTGTAGCACGTGTTCCGGCTCCTCTTCGAGATGCATCACCATTTCGATGATTTCCTTCCTCGCATTGCGGAGACTCGATTCAGGCTTTGTCATGGCGCGATCTGATGAACCTGTTTCTCTCACCCAAGCTGAAAAATCGCAAGCACCTGTCGCCCCCGTTACCCATCCAGCGCCTCATCCATGACGGCGGCGAATCGCAATCCCCGGGTGCTCATGGCCAGTTCACCGATTCCAAATACCTTCATCACCGCGCAGAAGATTGACACTCCTCCCAGAATGACGTCGGCACGATCCACTGGCAGCCCCGGCACTCGACGACGCTCCGCCAGTGGCAGACTCCAGAGCAACGATTCCATACTTGCAACCTCTCCGATTGTCAGACGCACATTCTCAATTCGTGACCGGTCAAAGGAAGCCGACTTGAGTTTCATGCGCGCCAGGATGGTGGAGGTTCCACCCGTCCCCACCAGACGCACCCTCTCCTGGAAAATCTGTGAAAGCACCGGGTCCAGGATCGGTTTGACAGTCGAACTCAGGTACTGCGTCAGCAGGGAGATGGCATTCTCAAATTGACCATCCGTAGGTGGATCGTCGAGTTGGATCTCCTCCGCCAATCGCACAGTCCCGAGCGGAAAGCTCCGACGAAAAAACTGGTGCATCCCCTCGCCCACTACGAATTCAGCGCTGCCACCGCCCACATCAAGAAGCAATAATGGGGCGTCTGCCAGCAACGGATCCGTCGTCACGCCCGTAAATGCCAGCCCGGCCTCCCGCTCTCCGGAAATCACAACGGGAAGCACACCGGATTTCAAATGAATTGCCTGAATCAACTCATCACGATTGCGTGCGTCCCGAGCGGCGCTGGTTGCGATCACACGAATCACTTCCGCGCCCAGTCTCCGTGCTTCCCCCACATAATTCGCCACAACCGTCGCCGTCGCCGAGATCGGCCCGGCTTGGAGCATGTGGGTTTTATAGAATCCCAGGCCCAGGCGGGTCTGCTCGCTTTTTTCCAGCACCGGTTCGACGCAGCGGCCCACGACATCCGCCACGAGGACTTTCACCGAATTGGTGCCGACATCGATGACTGCGCGGCGCGTCATGCGGATCCCGTGCCTGGGTTATTTGCCCGCGCGACGCGCGAGCACCGCGCCTCCTGTGATGCCAGCATCATCTCCAAGCTTGCTCGGCAGGATCTCGATTCCCTTCGCGATTCCAGGCATCGCGGAATCACGCGCGGTCTCGATGATGATTGCCATCATTTCATCCTCCAGAGCGTCGATCACCCCTCCCCCGAGCACGATCACCTCGGGGTTCAAAAAGTTGATGACGTTGGCGACGGCCACGCCGGTGTACTCCGCCGCTTCCTCCACCACTCGCTCCACCAGTTTGTCCCCCCGTCGGATCGCCTTCCGCAGATCCCCGCTCCTCATGTCCAGGAGATCCTCGCCGAGCATCTCGGTCAGCACCGTCTTCTTGCCCTCTTTGACCGAGTTTTGAATTTTTCGGAAAATCGCCGTGCGGCTCGCAAGCGCCTCGAAGCAGCCCTGGTTTCCACAGCTGCATTTGGGGCCGCCCACTTCGATGACCATGTGGCCTATCTCCCCCGCGCCATGGTTGAAACCCGAATGAAGCTCGCCGTTAAGAATGATGCCACCACCGATTCCTGTCCCGAGAAAAATGCCGACGACATTTTTCGGCTTGGAATTCAGTTCCACCGCATGAACGCCCAGCGTGCAAATGTTCGTGTCATTTTCAAGAAACACCGGCACTTCAAGCCGCTTCTCCAATTCCTTCTTCAACGAAACATCTTCCCACCCAAGATTGGGGGCGAAGACCACCTTGCCAGCATCAGGATCGACCGGACCAGGCGCGCCGATGCCGATGCCGCGCACCTGGCCGATCTTTAGATCGCACTCATCCACTGCATCCTTGATGCATCGCGCGATGCGTTCGATGACCTCGTCCGGACCACGCTGCGGCTTGGTGCTGACCTTGGCACGACCAAGACATTTGAGTTGTGGCGAGAAGACTCCGGCGAGAATCTTGGTGCCTCCAAAATCAACACCAATGAAGTATTCCTGTTTGCCTGTCGATTCCGCCATATTTCTTTCAGCCTGGATTGGGTTCTGTCGAACGACCGCGAGTCCCAGATAAGACCGGAGTGTGTCGTCCTGTCCTGGTCATCGTCCGGCGATCACGGATTCAATCTCCCGCCGCAACTCGGCGTTGATGTCATCCATCGTCCGATGCCCGTCAATGATGGTAAATCCATACGTTGCCTGGATCTTTTTGAACTGGTTCCGCACGCGGCCCTGATACTGCAAAAAGCTGTCGAACATGTCCCTCGACAGGCCCAGATCCATCCCGCTCTCCCAGTAATCAAGAGTCTGATTCTTCGAGAAAACGCGTTGCACCAGTTGCTCGGGATCCACGTTCAAGTAGAAGACTGCGTCCGGCACCACGGCGATGCCGTATAAATTGCGCAGCCACTCCGGATCAATGCCCCTGACCATGTCACGCACCATCAAGGTATAAATATAGCGATCCGCCAGCACGATGAACCCTGATCTGAGGGCCGGCAGAATCACGTTCTCCAGTTGATCTGCAAAATCGGTTGCGTAAAACAGGCTGAGAGTCGTCCGACTGAGAATATTGCCATTCTGAGCCTGATCCAGATCCTCGCTCACAAGGGTCGAGCGCTTCAATCCCACCTGGGTTGTCGCATGTCCACACCCTTCCAGCCACTGCACCAGGCGTGCGATCTGTGTCGATCGTCCAGAGCCGTCCGCGCCCTCGACCACAATGAGTTTCCCCGGCAGTTTTTCCAGGTTCACGCCTGGGACGCCGTGCCCATAGAAACGTGGAATCGAACGTTTTGGCACAACGATCGAAGCGTCCATCCGGTTCGGGAAGGACGCGGGATCGTTTGGTCGGACTTCCTTGCTCGCTCGGACTTTTTTTGACGGTCTCATTGCGCTGCGCCTGTTCCACGCGCCGTGAATTTCGACAGGTCAAGTCTGGCTGAAACCAGGCGCCTGACCAGCGTCTGCTGCGCTTCGATCTGCTGGTTCGCATCAATCACTAGAAAATCGAACTCGGTGCTCATGGCCAGGTACTGTTCCAGAATTCTGCCCTGAAAAATTCTAAAACTCTCGTAAGGATCGGTGGACAGGTTCAAGTCCATTCCCGCCTCATGGTATTTCAATTGCGGCCGGTTATCCAAAATTCGAAGCAGGGAAACCTCCAGATCCGCCTTGAAGAAGAATGTGATGTCCGGAAGCGCGGCGAAATTGTAAATTCCGCGCACCCATTCCGGCCGGCAACCACGGACAGTGTCCCGTGCAAAAGCTGTGAAAATGTAGCGGTCACATAGAACCACGTAGCCGGCCCGCAACAATGGCACGAATTGACGTTCGTAACGATCGGCAAAATCAGTCGCGTGGATGAGGCTGAAAGTGGTGGCGGTGAGCAGCTCGCGCTTCTTGCCCTTGCTGGTGGCGTTCTTCACCACCGCCGAGGAATTCCATTCGCTGAAGAACACCTTCAACCCCTGCAATTCGAGCCACCGTTTCAGCAGGTAAATCTGAGTGGACTTCCCGGAACCGTCCAGTCCTTCGACGGCGATCAAACGGCCTGGAAAATTCTGTTCGGCAAATGTCTTCATCACACGCGCTGTCGAAGGCTACGAAGTGACCGCCGGAAGACAAATCTTTTCCGAGGATCTGATGATCTCCGTGCCAGGCTCATGAATACTGATCAGACGGTGTCGCGGTCTCACCGCCCTGCAGCGTGAAATAGAATGTGCTGCCCCGTCCGATTTCACTCGTGACCCAGACTTTGCCACCGTGGCTTAAAACAATGTGTTTTACGATGGAGAGTCCAAGCCCCGTCCCGCCTTGTTCACGAGATCGAGCCTTTTCAGCGCGGAAAAACCGTTCGAACACTCGATCTTGAGCTTCAACCGGAATGCCCTGGCCATTGTCCTGGACTCCAACCTCCACAAGATCATCCCCCGCCTTCCTCGCAGTCACCGTGACCACGCCTCCTGTCCGGCCATACTTGATTCCATTATCCATGAGGTTCATCAAAACCTGATGCATGCGGTTTACGTCCATCCGCACCTTCAACTCCGCCGGCACCTGGTTGACCAATGCGATTTGCCTCGAACTGGCCGCGGTCTGCAATTCCTCCACCACCCTCTCCACGAGGGGCCTGAATTCCTCGCGCTGAAAGTTCAGCGCCTCCCGTCCCGACTCCAGTTTTGAAAGGATCAGCAGGTCTTCAATGAGGTAAGTCAGGCGGTCCGTGTGTTTGAGAATTGTGTGAAGGAATTTCGACGCCACTGCGGGATCATCCTTGGCACCTTCTATCAACGTCTCCACATACCCTTTGATCAACGAGAGGGGGGTTCGCAATTCATGCGAGACATTCGCAACGAATTCCTGCCGGGTGTACTCCAGCTCATTCAATCTCGTCAGGTCGTGGAACACCAAAATCACCGCCTGCACCAGCCGGCGATTCGGGCTCAAAACAGCGGCCACGTTCACCTCCAGAGTCCTGCCCGCCAGTCCAGGCAGCTCAATCTCGATGCTTGCTCCTGCTTTCTCTTTCCGAACCCGTTCCACCAACGCGTTCAAATCTCCGAGCCGGAATGCTTCCAGAACCGTTTGTCCCCTGATATCCATCGTGACATCCAACAATTGTCTCACGGCCGCGTTGGCTACTTGAATGCGCGATGAAGCGTCCAGCACGATCACACCTTCGGTCATGCTTTCGAACAACACCGCCTGCTCGGCGTGACTTCGAGCCATGTCGTCTTCATGCGCCGCTGCTGATTCCCGCGCATCCTGCTTCAGGAGCTCCACGGAGCGTGCCAAAGCTTCGCAGCGTCGCTTCCAGCGCAGATGGAACAAGGCCGCTCCAACCAGCAAGACGGCGACAAGTGAGGGCCACATACTCGATTCTTGTTCAGGATTGAAACCAGCCCTCCCGGCGGGCTTCACCATCCGGACGGCAGCTCAAAGGGAGGGTCAAATTGAGTACGGGGGTACGGGTGGAAAGTTGCAATGGTTTTGGATTACTCATCCAAAAACCTGTAACCGACGCCTCTCACGGTGTCCAGATAGCGGGAGGCACGGCCAAGTTTTTCGCGGAGCCTGCGCATGTGCGTATCCACTGTCCTTGTGTCGATGACATTATCGTAGCCCCAAACATCACGAAGCAACTGATCCCTTGATTGGACCCGTCCACGGCGCTGGGCAAGCATCGTGAGAAGTTTGAATTCAATCGCCGTCAAATCCAGCTTGCGTCCCTTCACCGTGGCGTGGTGCCTGGGAATATCGATGGATAGTTCCCCTACCAGGAAGATGTCCCGAAGTTGTTCTTCGGTGGAATTGCGACGATGGAGAAGTCGCTTGACGCGCAATACGAGCTCACGCGGGCTGAACGGCTTGGTCACGTAGTCGTCCGCTCCCAGCTCGAACCCAAGCACCCGGTCAATCTCCGCGGCTTTGGCTGTGAGTATGAGCACCGGTATCGCTGACGTCACGGGTTCGCGACGGAGAATCTTGCACACTTCCAGGCCGTCAACCTCCGGCAGCATCAAATCCAGCACGATGAGATCTGGCTGAGTCAGCCGCGCTTTTGCCAACGCCTCGCTGCCATCCGATGCTGTTGAGACGTCAAAACCAGCCGCTTTCAGGTTGAACGCAATAAGTTCCACGGCATCCGGTTCATCATCCACGACGAGGATTTTTGGTTTCATGCGATTGCAGGGTGATTACGTTTTCGGGCTGTCCACTTGATGATCTCCCTTGCCGGTATGCCGGATGTCAATGGCCTCGTGAAGATACACGACTTCCTCCGGCTTGTTCCTTTTCTGGAAGGATCAGTGAAGATTTTTCCTGTGGGGGCAAATTCGATCAACTCCCCGAGGTAAAAGAATGCCGTCTCATCAGAAATGCGAGTGGCCTGCTGCATGTTGTGGGTCACAATGACGATCGCGAACTGAGACTTCAACTCCAGTATAAGTTCCTCGATTTTCGCGGTGGCAACCGGATCCAGTGCCGGAGCCGGTTCGTCCATGAGGATGATTTCGGGCCGGATCGCAATGGGGCGCGCGATGCATAGACGCTGCTGCTGGCCGCCCGACAATCCCATGGCGCTCGAATCGAGCCTGTCCTTGACCTCGTCCCACAACGCCGCTCCGCGCAGGCTTTTCTCGACCGTCACATCCATGATAGCCCGATCTCGAACGCCGCGCAGGCGCAAACCGTAGGCGATGTTTTCGTTCGCCTTCCCCCCCTCAGCTCCAACCCATCGGTGTCATTTAATTTGAGTCAAAGCAGGTGAAGACTCCGGTCCATTCGGTCCTGTACAGGGGGTGACCACCTGCCGTAAGCTTGATCAATGTAAACGAATTTCTTGGACCCATTCCCGGTGAAGCTGGTATTTCCAGAGATTGGATCTCCGCCAAATGTCCCTTGCCGCTCCGCCGACGTGAAGCGAAGCCTCACTTCGAAGTCATTCTCCAGCACCGCCGTCATCCCCAATCGCAATCGATAACGAAAACGGTTCCGGTCAAACAACTTGCCTCCGTCCGAGTAAATCCCATCAAACCGGCCGCGAAAATCTCCGTTGATCTTGAAACTGCTCACCCAATCAGGCATCCCACTCTTGATCTGGTAGGCTGAGGTGAATCCCTTGTCCACTTCATCCCTGAGTTCATTGCCTTCTTTCAGAGTCAGGATTCCCTTATCCACCAGTTTGTCTATGAGAGCGTCAGAGGATTGGGCTTGTGATTTATGTGAAAGGGCAACAGTTGCCAGGACGGCTGCGGTGGTGGCCGCCAGGTTCATTCGGGGGATCTTCATCGGATGTGTTTTAAGGTTCGTGTCGTTTTGAACACGCCCTCAACATAGGGAGCCAGTGTTACGAACATGGCCGCCATCTGTTACTTTCCTGTGACGAAGCCCGCCCCACCACGATTCTCTTTAGCCCGCCTTAAACCCTATTCGCAATGCGTCCCAAAATCCGCAGAACCAACTTTCCTGACCGGGTCAAACGCATGCTCCAATCCGGGTAGCCCAAGCAACCCACGAACCGCTCCGTGGGCTGCTGTTGAAAGTTCCCGTCGCGATTCAAACCCTTCAAGAGGCTCTCCAAAGCAGACTTCCGCCAGAATTTGTTCCGTTTTGAGCAGCCTCCACACGTGGGCGATGAACACATCGTCACCCCAGTATGCCGCTTGCTTCGCCGCCTGGCCGTCGGCAAGCAGATACCTCACGGCTACAGGAGTCACTATCCAACCGCGCGAAACAGCAGGCTCAAACAACGCAGCGCGAAATGGCAGAACCCGGTCTCCCGCGGTGCTCGTGCCTTCCGGAAAAAAACAGACAGGAAGCCCGACTCCAACAACCGGCGCAAAAGATTCGGCTACTTCATGCGCCGCCCGCTTCCGCTCCCGGTCCAGAAAAAGTGTCCCAGCCACGCTCGTCAGCATTCCGATCACAGGCCAGCGAGATACCTCGCTCTTCGAAACAAACGCGCACGGCATCGTGTCCGCCAGAGCCACGATATCGAGGTAACTCGTGTGGTTGCTCGCGATCAGTCCTGTCCTGGGCGGCAGTCCATTGCAAGTGACCGTCAGGTTGAAACATTTCAGAAAACGTCGCGCCCAATACTGAAGGTAGTTCGCGCGTTGATGCGGATCTTCCAAAAACCCCGGGCGTGCCCTGCATCGCCAGCCATCGATGGTCGCGCAGCCGAGGACTCCCACAAACCGCGCCATGCGCCAGACGCCGCGCAACCAGGAAGTCATAGCCGGATCAGAGCAGCCGTTCCGCAACTCTTGGGGATAGCATCTCCAGATCGAGCAGCGTGAGAAAATCGATCGTCTTGAACTCCCGATCAATAGCCGGGGGGCCGCAAACCCACGCGCCCAGGGACAAATATGCGGTCAGCAGCTTGGGAATTTTTACCGGGATCTCGGAGCAGGTATCAATCGGACACAGGAAATGGGGCAGTGGGTTCGCCCGGAAGGATTCAGGTGCGAGATGGCGCTCACGAAGCTTGAAGTAGGCGCTGGCACCGATCGTAGGGTCGTTGGAACTGATCGAACTGCACCCCACCAGATACCGGGCTCCATGAACGCGAGCGTAATTTGCAATCCCTCTCCAGAGCATCCCGAGGACGGCCGGATTACGATGGCAGCTGTGAACGCATGCGCGACCTAGTTCCACCGTCTGGCTGCGGACCGGGTCGAAAGATGACATGTCAAACTCCTGAGCGCTGTAGTATCCAAGAGCGCCCGCCGCCGCAGTCCCCGTCTGAAGCCTGTATGTGCCGATGATCTCACCGCTCTTCGTATGCTCCACGACCAGATGATCGCATACTTCATCAAACTTATCGGCATCGCGAAACGTCAGGTAGGAATGTTCCAGGCCTTCGTTCAGTTCGAGGTTGAAAACGATGAACCGAAGTGTCTGCGCGGCTTTGATGTCTGCGGGGCCGCTCGCCAGTCGTACAACATAGTCGGAAACGGCACGACCACGGCCCAACACCCGGCCACCGGCGATCTGCGAAATTTGAGGCTCAGACCTGCTCATTGTATTTTATCCACCGCCAGCAGTCTCCACCCGTTTGACAAGTCTGGCAACCGAACATCTTGCGACTTCCGTGACATCTTCGTGATAAAAGCTGCTTTTGTTACATTTCCAATATCCAGAGCGAACGCATACCGCAGGCGATTTGATCGAGACTTTCTCCAGAAAAACCGGGCTGCCTTCAAAACAGCGGAATGAATGCGTCAATCGAGACTACAGAACACGGTATGATTCATACCTGATGAATAATGCCATGCAAGCCAAGAACCACGACCGCAAGGACCTTCGGCCAAGCCTCAAACCTTGGGTCCGCTCCACCGAGATTTGTGGGCAATCCCATGGTCTCCTTACGGTCTCCTCGGAATGGCGTTCAATTCCGGATGTGCGAAATCCTTTCAGCTTCGCGCATCGCCCGAAGGATATTTTCTCCCAGTATTTTCCGGATGGCTTCCTCTGAATATCCGCGATTGAGCAACTCCTGGGTGATCACAGGATAACTCGACACATCCTTGAGCTGTTCCGGGAGCATGCTTACCCCGTCGTAATCACCACCGAGCCCGACGTGATCGATGCCCGCAATCTTCACAACGTGATCAATGTGATCGGCGAGATTCCTGACTGTGCCAGCAGGCATTGGATTGGCCTTGCGCCAATCATCCATTGCTTTCTCGTAATCCCGATCGGCAGGGAATTTCTTCCGCAAGTCGCGTGTCACATCAAACATATTCGCCATCACTTTCGCCGACTCCGGCACGAGGAATCCCGAGAAGAAATTGATCATCACCACGCCGCCGTTTTGTTTCACGCGTCTGAGGACTTCGTCCGGGATGTTACGCGGATGCGGCGCGATGGCGTAAGCGGAGGAATGCGATGCGATGACAGGAGCCTTTGAGCAATCGAGCGCGGCATTCATTGTCGCCACCGAAACATGGGAAATATCGACCAACATGCCGAGCCGGTTCATTTCCTTGACGACTTGAAGCCCGAATTCCGAGAGGCCCTTCTTATCCACCGCATCCGTGGCGGCGTCCGCCCAGCCCACGTTGTCGGAATGAGTCAGTGTCATGTAGCGCACGCCGAGCGATTGATACATGCGGAGCAGTCCGAGTGATTTCTCAATCGAATGTCCGCCCTCGATTCCGATGAGACACGCGATCTTTCCACTCTTCCGAATGCGAAGAATGTCGTCGGCGGTCAGTGCCATCTCGAAGGTGTCCGGGTAACGCCGGGCCATCCTGTGAATGAGGTCGATCTGTTCCAGTGTCTGCCTCGCCGCGCCGCCTGTTTGCAGTGTGGTTGCCGGGACGAACGCGGCCCAGAATTGCGCTCCCATTCCTCCCGTGCGCAACCTGGGGATGTCGGTGTGGAAGCCCGGCACGGGTTTGGAGATGTCAATTTCATCGAATGACGAGTTCCCTTTGAGGCGCATTTCCCATGGAAGATCATTGTGGCCGTCGATCAACAGTGCCGCCCGGTGAATGCGAAGCGCCTGCTCCGTCACTTGAACCGGAGGTACTGCGGTGGACGGAGAGGAATCCGCTGCGAACAACTCGAAGACCGCGACTGAGAAGAAAGCTGATGCGGTCAGAATCCGCGCAAGACTGCTTAGGAGAGTAAATTCAAACAACTTCATTACCGGCCACTTTGCATCCAATGCCGGCAGGGATAAATCAAAAGTTTCGAACAAGAATCGTATTGTTTCACCCTGCTTCCCGTGGCACCGTACTTCCACGTGAACAATCTGATTTTCAGCAACTCGTCCAGTGCGAAGGTGATGGAAGCGGAAGCCCGTCAGCTTCGCCAAACTGGCAAGCGCATCGCGGCATCAAAGAGCGCGGCGCGGCGGTTGCTGGCGGCGACGGGCATGTACACGAGCAAAGGAGAAATCAAACCCCGGTTCCGTTGATGCGATCTCAATCCCTGGTCATCGGTTACCATGGTTGTGACCGCACGTTGGTCGAGAAGGTTGTAGCGGGCAGTGATGACCTCAAGCCGAGCCAAAATGCTTGGGACTGGCTCGGGCATGGCATTTACTTCTGGGAGGATAGCTGCGCGCGAGCGTTGAGTTGGGCGGAAACAGAAGCACAACGACGCGGGAGCAAACTCAAGATCCCCGCTGTGTTGGGCGCAGTGATTCAACTGGGCAATTGTCTCAACCTCACCGAGACCGAAGCGTTGTCGTTGGTGAAAAGCGCTCATCTGACTTACACAAGGCTCTGCACCTCGACAGGCTCACCGGCATTGGCAAACCGTGGCCAGGAACTTCAGGTCCGGTTTCTGGATTGCGCGGTGATTGAAACCCTGCACCAACTTCGCCAGGAAGAAGCCAAGCAACCGTTCGACACCGTTCGTGGTTTCTTCGTAGAAGGGCGCGAGTTGTATCCAGGCGCCGGGTTCCGCGAACTCGACCACATTCAAATCTGCGTGCGTTCGTCGCGTCAAATCATCGGTTACTTTTTACCACGCCAGACTTGATGCCCCTCATCCCCACGCCTTGGATGAATCTCTCAGCAGCCGAGGCCATGAGGCTCTGTTCGATACAAGCCGGTTGGCAATCGCGAAGCATTGTCTCGGATTGCCTGGCAATGCGAACGCCACGATCCACCTCCCCCCGTCCATTCCCACCAGGTAGCCACAGGAAGCCCGCGTATGACTTCCTTCTCTTATCAATCCGGTCAACGGTGATGTTCGGCACGGCTCTTCGGATGTTCAGGGCAATCCTTTTGATTCAGGGGACGGGCGAATTCGCGAGACGTGTGCGAAGAGGCTGAGCCTCCTGATGGTTCGGCTCGTCACTCAGACGATAAATGTCCTCCAGTCCGAGCCTAAGTTAGTGTAGCAAGTCGCACAGAACGGATGACCAAAAGGCACTGAATTCGAGCATCGAACACACTTCCTCGCCACTCCGCTATCGTGACCTTTTATCCATTCATCCATGGCCGGGAAGGGGTGCCCAAAAACGGCACTCGCAGGCGCGATGATGCAAACTCCCGAACATGCTCTTTCTCCGGTCCAGAATTTTGAAACTCCCGATGCGATGACTTCGGGTACGTAAGAGACGATCACATCGCTCAGCTTCCGTCCTGGGCCATCGCCAAGTGATACCGTGCCGTGTAGGACAATCTCGAAATGCTTTTCTTTCTTCTCAATCGGCTTCGGTGAGGTCGGATTCAGCAAGTGTGAGTAATCGCAAAGGCATCCCGGACACCTGACGCGCTGAGTGGACATCGCGTAGCTACATCTAATGCAAGGGAATGTGTGGAGGACTAACATTCGAGCTTACCGAAAGACCGAATTGGGCAATTAACGCGGGGAGAAATGGTGAAACGTGTGACACGCCTTCAACCTGTGTCGCCGTGGTGCAGCGAACTGCGGTGTTGGCTGACACTCATTGCTATGCTCGGCGATGGCAGGTTCGCCAGCTCATGAGTCATGAGACTCCAGCGGACGCGCATAGTGGATTGGAACTAATTGATAAGGATGGGTTAAGTTGATTTGACGGGACATTCATCTGAAAACTTTTTACGCTCCGTGGATGAGCAAAACGACACGGAACAAGCCGAGCACCGCGGAACAGACCAT
>SXMN01000308.1 GCA_005777315.1 Verrucomicrobiales bacterium | reverse complement strand
TGGCGTTGGCGTTGCGCAGGTAATGTTCCTGGTGGATGAGATCATCATGCCGCCGCCGTTCCTCGTCGGTTTGAACCAGCCTCACCGTGACCTCACCCAGGAGCCGGCTTTCCGCGGGCAATCCTGCCAACATTTGATCCACATGCGCGATGGACATGCGCCAATCCAATCAGAGTCCACAGCGGCGCGCCACCAAATTCATTCCATCTCCTTGCCCTCAAACTTCATTCCACCCTCCTTGTCGAGGGCCATGAGTACGGATACGAAGGACCGCGGTAATCCAGGTAACGCTGTGAACTGCAATCAACGGCCACGACGATGATCTCCTGCATCCGACCGGCGCGAGACAACTCCGTGACAGATTTGTCGATGGCCCAATTCCCCCATCCGAAAGCGACATGATCTCCAACGGTCGTAAACGCGTTCTGGCCATCATGCACATAAAGCACGGGAAATCGCTTTCTCGGAGATTGCTCGTAAGAAGGTGGCAGGTACACTCGCACCATACGGTTGGTGCCGAGCGATCGCGACTCCACTCTCCCTTCGAAAACAACCCGTCCTTGAGCCTGTAACTGCACGGCACTCATGCACATCAACAATGTGATTAAAACACCCGCCACCCAGGTTGGAACAACTCCTTGGAGCGTCCCCCACCCTTCCATCGGGTTGAAGTCACAACGTTGTACAAGTCCTTTTGACCTCATTCACGTGTCCTCGCACTCCCAGCCTGGGTGCCCAGGAGTCCGAAGGAAGCTGGTTAGCGGCTCAGAAAACCTTTGGGCTTCTCCGTTGGCGGCTCGTACTTGAATGGAAGCACATCGGGGATCACCTGCACGCTCGTCGTGAACTTGAACGGGGCCGGGCCGGTGCTGGGAAATGTCAATTCGGCAAAGTAAGCGGTCCAACCTTTCTCAGGCTTGCTCACGGTTGCCAGGTAGGCGCCCTTGTCGCCAACTGAAACATCCTTGCTCGTCCATGCGGGACCGATGGTCATTAACCGGAAGTCACGCGCATCCGGATTCGTCGCCTGCCAGAGCTTCACGGCAGTAGGTTTCGTGCCCGCCTTGACGCGCAAGGTGCCGGCCTTCTCGGATGTCCACGAGAATTCAGGCAACGCGGCCTTGTTCAAAACGGCGTGGTAGCAGGCCAGCAGTGTCATCCAGGCGTCAGAACCTTTGAGTCCATGATCAGCGTTGGGAACGTAGCGGAGGTACTTCGCGCCTTTGAGCTGGTCGAAGTAAAACTGGGAAGAATCCGGCAGGAAGAACTGATCCCCCGCCGCGTTGATGATGAATTTTGGCATCGTGAGGCGGTCACGATACTCGTAAGGCTCCTCGATTTTTAGAAGAGCCGCGTACTCGGGAGTGTCCGTCCAATCCATGATGCGCATCGCCGTGTAATCACCGACCGCCGGCGCCCAGAATCCGTAGGCGGCATAGTGATGCTTGAAGGATGGAACCACATTCAGCATATCGATCACTATCGGGGCGATGGCTTCCACACGTTTGTCCACGGCGGCAGTCGTCCAGGTTGTCCAACCGCGCTTGGATCCGCCAGCGATCATGAATTTCTCGACCTTGATCTTTCCGCCCTCGTCGCTCGCACAGAAGCTGGTGATGGTGTCCATCGCGCGCACGGCACTCTTGGTCATCGGCAGTCGGGCGGGCCATTTCTCGTCGCCGGTGCGAAGATATTTGTCCCAGGTGTAGGCGATGAGACTGTCCTCGGTGCGGCCATTGGTCTCGCCGTTGAACACGAGCGCCTGATTCGGCACCATTCGGAGTTCGGCAACAATCGACTTCGTGCCGAGCGCAGTCCTTGAAATATTCTCTTCCACCCCCTTGGGAGCGGGACGGTCATTGGCGCCACCCGCGATAAAGAGCAGGGCCTTGGTGGACGTCACGGAGTCCGGCTTCACGATCGTCACCCAGTGCTTCCATGTGGGGCGATCAACTTCATTGGTCGTCAGCCATGTCTGTGATGTCATGTTGATCACGAACGTTGTGAAACCTTCTCCCTTGATCGTGTTCACCAGTTGATAGCCGTAAGCCGGGTCAGGCTTGGCGATGTAGCGGTCCAGCGCGGTCTCAGGAGATGACGCAGCCTGGACCCGGCTGGGAAGAGAGACCGTCCATACCGCCGCGATGGCAGCGATGAACACAGTGGAACGAAAACAGATTCTGGTTAAGGCGGATCGCATAAGTTTGGCAATGGTCACAGAGAGTCGATAACGGACTTTGCGATAGCGCAGCGTATTTTGAGGCGGTGTCAATCATTCTTCTGTAATCTTCCTCCGTGAATCAAAAGGATCTGATCCGATTGGGCGTGCCACACGGCGAAGCGATTCGACGAGGCATGGATTTCATCAGCCGCTACATCCTCAAGGGTCTGGACAAGTTGAAATTACCAGCCGAGCTGGAAGCCGTCGTGCGCCAACCAGGCGAGTTCATTCACGACGATTTGCGAGGTGAGTTCGCCAAAGCGCTGCTCAAGGCACCGCCTCCGTTGCGTGAAAAGACAGCGCCATGGAAACAATGGGGTGAAGGGCTCGAACCCGAGGCGGTCAACCAGCTTGCCCGCTCCTGCCAGCTTCCCATCTCAGTCGCAGGCGCGCTCATGCCGGACGCGCACGTCGGCTACGGACTGCCCATCGGCGGAGTCCTTGCCACGGAGGGCGCGGTGATTCCGTATGCCGTCGGGGTGGACATTGCATGCCGCATGAAGATGACGGTGCTGGATTGGCCGGTCCGCGAGCTCGAACGCAAACGGGAGCGCCTCACCAAGGCCATCGAGCAGGAGACGCGGTTCGGTGTCGGCGCGTCTTTCCAAAATCGTCGCGAGCATGGAGTCCTGGAGGCGGATTGGAACATCAGCCCGGTGACACGGCAGAACAAAGATCGGGCGTGGGCCCAGCTCGGCACCAGCGGGAGCGGCAACCATTTCGTAGAGTTTGGCATTTTCACGATCGCTGAAGAGGTGAACGGACTGCCGTCCGGTGAATATGTGGCGTTGTTGAGCCACAGCGGAAGCCGGGGCACGGGAGCGGCGGTTTGCGACCACTACAGCAAACTGGCGATGGCACAGCATCCGAATCTCCCAAAGGAACTCAAACACCTCGCCTGGCTCGACCTGAATTCCGAGGCCGGTCAGGAGTATTGGGCGGCGATGGAATTGATGGGCCTATATGCCGCGGCAAACCATGCGCTCATTCACCGCCACATTGCATCCAATCTTGGAGTGCAAGTTCTCCTCGATGTGGAGAATCACCACAATTTCGCCTGGAAGGAACGACACATGATCGATGGACTGCCGCGCGACTTGATCGTCCATCGCAAGGGCGCGACGCCAGGCGGTGTGGGCATGCTCGGAATCATTCCAGGTTCGATGGCCAGTCCCGGCTTCCTCGTCCGGGGCAAAGGGAATGCGGAGTCGCTGAACTCGGCATCCCACGGAGCTGGCCGCGTGATGAGCCGGACAAAAGCGCTCGAGAAGTTTTCATGGGAGAAGGTCAACCGCGTGCTGAAGGAACGCGGAGTGCATCTCATCTCCGCCGGACTGGATGAGGTTCCGATGGTTTACAAGGACATCAACACTGTAATGGACGCACAGCGGGATCTCGTTGAGGTGCTCGGCCGCTTCGACCCCAAACTGGTGAAGATGGCACCGAGCGGCGAACGACCTGAAGATTGAACCTCAAAGCAGCAGTTGACTTGAACAGAAGGTAACGAAGGAAACTAAGTGAGAAGGATTTGGCAGTGTTCTCTCGCTCTCCCGGACTTCACTGACTGGGTGAGCTCACGTCGTCGGTGAATGTCTGTCGAAGTTGCTGTCCCTTCGTTCTCTTTGTTTCATTCTGTGAATCCGAACTACCGTCTTTAGATTGAATTCAGGGCTCCTATCGCATGGACACGGCTATGCCGCATCGACGGCGTGGCCTTGTTCGCGGAGACGCTGAATCTTGTAAACGAGTGTGCGCCGGCTGATGCCGAGGGCCTTGGCGGTTTCAGTGCGGTTGAAATGGTGTTGTCGCAGGCCCTGCAGGATCGCCTGCCGCTCGATTTCCTCCAGGCGGCCTTTGTCGGAAGGTTCGGAACCTTGCGCCAGTTGTTGCGACTGCATCGCCGCACGAATCCGGTTTGGAAGATGATCCGGCAAGACCAGCTCACTGCGGGAG
Organism: Verrucomicrobiales bacterium; assembly: GCA_005777315.1. GTDB lineage: Bacteria > Verrucomicrobiota > Verrucomicrobiia > Limisphaerales > F1-12-MAGs170 > F1-120-MAGs170. The sequence continues at coordinate 19,116 of SXMN01000308.1, read as the reverse complement.
AGGAGCGATGCCCGCTCCATGGCGTTTCGAAGTTCGCGGACGTTTCCAGGCCACGAATAGTTTTCCAGGCACTCGATGACGCCGGCGGAAAAACGGGCGCGTCCCTGGCTGAAGAGCGATAGGAAATGGCGGGCTGCGGGAAGAATATCTTCGCGACGCTCGCGCAAAGGCGGCATGTGAAGCTCAACGACGTTGAGCCGGTAAAAGAGATCTTCTCGAAACCGGCCCTTCTTAACCTCCTCTTCAAGGTTGCGATTCGAGGCAGCGATCAGCCGCACATCGGACTGGACTTCCTTGTTGGAACCGACCCGCTGAAAGCTCCCGTCCTGCGTGACACGAAGCAGCTTGGCCTGGAGTTGCGGCGCCATCTCACTGACTTCATCGAGGAAAATCGTGCCGCCGGACGCAATCTCGAAGCGGCCAATGCGCTGTGAGGAAGCGCCGGTGAAGGAACCTGTCTCGTGGCCGAAAAGTTCACGTTCCAGCAGGTTCTCAGGAATGGCGGCGCAGTTGATTTTGACGAGCTGGCTGGCCGAGCGCGGGCTCCATTCATGAATCATGTCGGCCAGCACTTCCTTTCCCACGCCGCTCTCGCCGGTGATCAGGACGCGGCTCTCCGAGGGAGCAATCAGTGAGGCATCACGGAAAACAGCCCTGGTCACGGGGCTTTGCGCAATAATGCTCGCGGGCAGTCGCCGGCCTTCCCCGAACTCCAGTGGCCGGTCGGAAGTGATGCCGGCAGCCTGGCGCACCGATGCCAGCAGCTCATCGAGATCGATCGGTTTCGAGAGGTAATTGACAGCGCCATCGCGCATGGCGTCCACGGCATCGCGGATGTCGGCGTAGGCGGTGACGAGCAGGACGGGAAGAATCGCGTGCTCTTTGCGCGCGCGGCGCAGAGTTTCAAGACCGGAGATCCCCGGCATCCGCACATCGGAAATCATCATCGCAAAATCCCGCTCACGCAGCGCCACGAGAGCCTCTTCGCCCGACTTGGCCACAACTGTCGTGAAGCCCTGCCCGGTGAGAAAGGAATTCAGGAGGCTGCGCTGTCCCGGGTCATCATCGACGATCAGGACGCACCGGTTGGCCGTGCTGGAATCTTGCGTCTGCGGAACCATGTTGTCAGGCGGCAAGCACTTTCAAGTGGCTCACCCGGAAGATCGCGCCGCCCGGCTCATTGGAAAGACACTGAATATCCCATCCGTGGGCGAGAACAATCTTCTGCACGACCGCCAGGCCCAGCCCGGTGCCTTTCTGGTGCGTGGTGAAGTAAGGCTTGAAAATCTCATCGCGCTGATCCGCCGGCACGCCAGGGCCGTTGTCGCGGATATCCAGAATGGCGTCGGCCGCGCCCGCCTGGCGGGTGACGATCTGTATGCGGCCACCGACGGGGACTGCCTGGATCGCATTGAGAAGTAGATTGAAAACCACCTGCCGGAGCGATTGTTCGTCAGCTTCAACAGTCAGGCCTTCTTCGACCAGGGACAACTCGATGTTCTTGTCCTCGGTATCGAATCGGAGTGCCTGGGTGACTTCGCTGATGACAGCGTCAAGTTTCACGGCGGTACGACGGAGTTCGCGTGGTTTCGAGTAATTGATGAACTCGTTCAACTGCGCCGTAACCCTGTCAACCTCATCCGTGATCTCGCGGGATTTATTGCGGACATCCGGTGATGAATCCGTCTCCTTTGAAATCAACTGAGCGAGGCCGCGGATGATGTTGAGTGGATTTCGAGTTTCGTGAGCGAGGCCAGCCGCGGCCAGATTCATCTCCTTGAGGTGATTGTTCAACGCACTGGCCCGGACCAGACGGATTTGCAGCACGGAGGACATTTCCAGACTCCGCCAGGCAAGCGCGAGTCCGCCCACCGCCGCTCCGCCCAGCAGTCCGATCAGCACACGCATCCAGAGGTCGCTTTGAACTCTCGATCTCAAGCCTTCGGTGGACATGACCATGACGAAGCCATGCAAGCCCTGTTTCTCGATCAAGGTTTTGAATTCCTCTTCGCTGACCCAGGACGGTCTTCCAAAGGAAGGCCGCCCATTGGAGTTCCGCTCACCCCGGGACGGCGGGGGGCCGGGAGGCCCGTCTGAAGGAGAGGGATTCTCCACATTGCCAACCGCGTTGGTCTCACGATTGGGACGCTGCCAGGGAGAACGTGGTCCACGCCTGTCAATGTTGGTCCCGGCGGCCGGATCGCGCCGCGGCATGACGATGACCGGAAGGCTGGCTTCGCCCGTCGGAGCGACATCACTGCCGAGGTCCACCAGATTGACCAGTGTGACGCCACGTTCGTCCCAGTAGGCGGCGCTGCCAGCCATGTTGATTTTGTCCGAAGTGACGCTCTCGCCAGCCGAGGCGACGACCGCACCTCCGGCATTGAGAAGTGAGATGGATTTGAGTTCACCGCTCTTGATCAACTCGTTGAGAGCCGGTTCAATGCGATCCTGGGCCACCATGCCGAAGCGGCGCTGCGACCGGATCACGACTCCCAGGGTGGTGGTGATGTCACGGGCGCGATTGACGACGGCACCGCGCGCCTCCTCCCGGACACGAAAGTGTTCGACAGCCTGCCACGCTACAATTCCCAACCAGGCGGCGATGATCGCCCCATAGACGATTGGACTGCGGCGGTTTAGTTGCATGGGCTGCGCTGGCGGAAGTGGAACGGTTCACCTGCTCTTCTTCTTTGTCTTTGGCGGCTGGGGTGGCGTGGCTTCCTTGACAGGCAGGCCGTCAATGAACTTGTCGAGCTCCTCCTGGGTGAAAGCCTTGGGTGCGAGTTCGATCGCGCCCTTCTCGGATGTGGACAACGCAGCGAGATCCATCGGCTGCCGCACGATATGAGGCGTCAGGAAGATCAGCAGCTCGGTCTTCGTGCTGGCTTTGGCTTTTCGTTTGAACAGATTGCCCAATCCAGGGATGTCGCCGAGCAATGGAACCTTGCTGTCGGTTTGAGTCTTCTGGGTGCGCATCAAGCCGCCGATGATGACAGTCTGGCCATTGGGCGTGACAACGACGGTGTCGGCTGAACGCACGTCGATGACAGGCGCGTTGGCGCCGGCGGAAATTGAGACCGATTGATCAGACAACTGTGAGATTTGCGGCGAGACGATCATCTCCACCAGATTGTCGGAATTGATGAATGGCGTCACCTTGAGAATGATTCCAACGCTCGTGTATGAAATCGAGTTGATGGGAGTTCCCGTGAGCCCATTAAAGCTGACGCTGGTCACCAACGGGATGGACTGGCCCACGGTGATGGTTGCGGGCTGGTTGTTTCGCGTGAGAATCGAAGGCCTGGAGAGCACCTCCGTCTTGCCGGCCTGCGCGATGGCCCTGAGCGTCACCTGATAATCCTGCCCGAGAACCTGGTAAAGGCTCGCACCGGGAGGCGCCGGTTGAAAACTCTGGATGGGCTGGCCGAGCGAGTTCATGGACAGGTTGGTGGCAATCGAGTTCAGCCCGCCGAGGCCGAACACATTCGCGCCATTCGCGGAAGTGCTATCGTTGATGTTCTTCCGGAAACCACCTTCCACTCCGATATCAGAGTTATTGTTGTAAGTGACTTCGAGGAAGACGACCTTGATGAGCACCTGCGGCTTCGGGCGGTCGAGGTTCGTGATGACCTGGCTGACGAATGAGCTGGTCTCATCATCGGTGATGACAATGATCTGGCGAGATTCCGGATCCACCGTGATGATCGCATTTCCCACGGTGCCGGCCGGAGCGTATTGACGTGTCGCGCCAGCGGTGGCACCGCCACGGGCACCACCAGCACCGCCAAAGCCTCCACCGCCCCCAAAGCCACCCCCGCCAAAACCACCACCAAAGCCGCCTCCCTGACCGCCGCGCTGCTGTCCATGCAAATGGAGCAAGGTTGAAAAAAGCAGGGTGAGGCCCAGAGCGGAATGGAACAGGCGCGTTCTAAAGAATCGTTGTCCTAAGATCATTGGTTTCCTTCTTGTTGCAAAATGAAATGTCACCTACGTCATCCTCAACGCAGCGTCTGACCGCCGCCAAAATTGCCGCCGCCGCCCACAGTATTTCCTCCGAAGCCGGTGTTGTTCCCCTGGCCTGTCGAAATCTGCTGAGTCCCCGCCTGAATCCGCTGTGAGAGGGCGCTGTTCTGGTTGGCATTATTCCTACTCGTGGTCGTGGTCTGGAACATTTCCTGGAGAATCGGGAGGAGCTGCTGCGGATCCGCATTGTCCAGTGAGTAAACAAACACCTTCTGCTTCTTCGCGGAACCCGCGTCAAGCTGGCTGACGATATTGGCAATCTCGGGCATGAGTTCCTTCGCGGCGCGGACGATGACCGATGATGTGCGAGGTTCTGGCACCGCCAGTACGGTTACCTGCTTCTTCATTCGCTGGCTCTGGGATGTCGCCACGTTTCCCCTTCCTCCTCCTCCGCCCCCGCCGAGGCGAAGCTGCTGCTGCTGATTCCCAGTGCCGGTGCCTGTCCGGCTTTCATCAGGAAAAAGAGTGGCCAGCACATTGGCGATCTCCGTCGGATCAGCATTCTTAAGCGGAAAGAGACGAAACTCCGTGATGTCGGATACCGGTTCGTCGAGCTTCTCAATGACCTCCAGGATGGAAGGGAGGATATCACCGGGCGCGGCGATGACGACAGAGTTGCTATGTTCATCCGCGACGGCGACCACGCGGGTGTTGACGGGGTTGTTGCTTCCACGGCCACCGCCAGTGCCGCCCCCCGTGCCTCCGGTTCCGCCCCGGCCCTGGCCATAAGCACTGGTCACGGCGAGTGACAATGCGCAGCAGATGAGCAGACAGCCCGATATCGTTGAGCAGACGGCTTGTTGTTGAGTTGTGCGGGTTTTCATAAGGCTAGTCCGGGAAAATATCGTGTGTGATTTCATAAAAGGCTTCCAGCTCATGGTTGTTGCCCATCACGACCGCCACCGCCGCCAGCACCACCCCCTCCAAACCCGCCTCCTTGAAATGCGTTGCGCAACAAAGCCGCCGGCAAATTGCCACCTTGAAAGCCGCCGCCCTGAAAGCCTCCACCGCCAGTTCCACGATTGCCAGTGTTCTGCTGATTCGCGGCAAACAGTTCCTTGATGATGGTCGCAATTTCCTTGGAGTCGGCATACTTCAACGGGACCACCTTGATGTCTGAGTTGTCGGCGATCGACTCATCCAGCGCGTTGATGACCGTTATCATTCTTTTGATGTCTCTCTGAGTGGCGGTGACAACCAGGCTGTTCGCGCTCTCGTTGACCGTGATTTCCGCATACGTTCCGATCAATGGGCGGAGGTTGTTCATCAAAGATGCCACGTTGGCGTGCTTGACCGGAATGACCTGCGTCACCATGTCGTCCGTCTTCTGGATGGAATCGGCATCGCCGCCCTTAATCACGGGAATGTCACGCTTCTTGGCTTCATCACGGGCGACGATGGTCAAGGTGCGTCCATTACGGATGGCGGCATAGTCGTTCTTGTTCAGGATGGTGTTGAGCAAGTCAACCGCCTCATCCTTGGTCACGGTCTGATTGCTCCAGACATCCACTTTGCCGCGGACATCGGTTTCCTTGATGATGATGAACCCCGCCGCTTCGCTAAGGTAATCCAGCACCATGTCCACTGGCACGCCTCGGAAATTCAGCCGCAACTGATCCTCGCCCAACGGGGGCAATGCAGCTTTGGCGGTGGCGCCGCGCTTTGGTTCGTCCGGCGCTACAGGCTTGGATGTGGCGGGCGCGGCGGCTTCGGACTTGGACTCTGTTGGCACGGCGGCGGCGGGCTTGGTGTCCTCGTCCGCCAGAGCATTCCAGCTCACCATGATCGCGAGCCAGCAGGCCGCGGCCAGTTTGGTTGTTCGTAAGGTTTTCATTGGTTCAATTCTTCCTCTCTTTTTTTCTGGAGCCGTTTCAACACATCGTCATCCGCATTGCCAGAATCCGCCTTTGTTTCAGTCGCCGCCCTGGGTTCGCTCGCAAGGACCAGGCTGGAAGCCGTGATCTTCCAGGGGTCGTCATCCTGACGTTTCATCTGAGCACCCACGGCAAGCTCCACCGTGTTGCCCTCATTTTCCAGTTGCACCGCGTGTGGATCGATGGCGGTGATCGTGTGGCCACCAATCTTGTCCCCGGGTTTAAGAACCTTCTTGTAGGATGAACTGGATCCATCGAAGAACGCACGATCGCCTTTGGCCGAGCTCATTGTTCCAACCAGGGAGAAGTACTCCGTCACCGTGGGACGGGACCGCTCCCTGTCTCCGCGGCTGGCCCTTTTCGTCCGGTTCGGATTAAAGATGTTCCGATCATTGATCAGTTTGAAGGAAGCGTAATCCCGCGCTTCAGGGACGCCGGGCGGCGGGGCTTTGATAGCGGGAGCATTCGTGGATGTGACATCGACTGTGTTGGTGCCTGGGGCGTCCTGTCCGCTCTCGACTGCCGCGTGGGCCGAGCACAAAAACGCCATGAGCATGAAGCTGGCAATCGATTGTCGCCAAAGACCGGCGAATCGGCTGGTGTCGGTTTCCGTTTTCATCGTGTGTTGGCGCTCAACTGGAGTCCGCTCACCTGAAGGCCGAGATTAAGCTGGGAGCCGTCGCTATCGCGAGCACTCAATTCAATGGAATCAATCTTCAGCGCAACCGAGTCGTGCTCCACTTCGTATAGAAACCGCGTGATGGTGGACATGCTGCCGTAAGCATCCACCCGGCATTCAAGCGTCGCATATTCCTCAGCCGTCCGCTTCCACTGCGGCCTCACCGAGGTGATGCTGATGCGACTGTCTTGTGACCACTGATCGAAAGCCTTGAGCACCTGACCCTCGGCGGCGGAAACCTCGGAAGGCAGCATGTTGGTCCGCATCGTCTGCCAGTGGTCGCGAACGGAATGTTCGCGGGAGAGAAGCTGGGTTCCCTTGTCGATCTTCTGTCGCAGATCCTTGATGGTGGTCTTGCGTTGCTCCCAGCTCTTGAGCAGAGGTGAGAGGAGGAGGCTGTCGCCAGCCCACAGACCAATCGCCACGAGCGCGAGGATGGTGAGCAACTGCTGCCGGTTTTGAAAATTCAGGTTCATGGTTGATTGTTTGAGCCCCAATGGAACTTAAAGGTGAACTGCACCGGAGATCTGCCTCGAAGCTGGTCAACCTGGAGGTCGGTGATCTCCCTCATCGTTCCCAGCTTGTCGGTGGCTTTCATCAATGCCTTGTTGTCTTGCGCCGTCCCGGCGCAACTCACACCAGCCGAATCACGAAACTCGATCAACTTAGCCGTCACCGAGCCATCCTCGGGAAACGCCTCCGAGAGGCGTTTGAGAATGGTCATGGTGCGAAAGGATTCGTCAAACCATGGCCGGTACTGCCGGATCTGCTTCTGCAACTCATCCACCTCCAGAACTTTGGCGGACATGCCAGCCCACTGAGAACGAAGGCCGGCCAACTGCACCTGTTGAATGCCAAACGCGATGATCACCAGCAACAGCAGCACCGCGGCGACGGTGCCCGCGTAGGCGAGCTTCCGTGATGAGTAACGGTCGGTGAATTGCCTCCAGGCGCTGATTTTCGGAGCCATCAATTCAGGCTGGGACTGGCTTCCGGCAAGGTATCGTGCCGCGAGAGCCAACGCGGGCGTGGCGTTTGCCTCTGGGGGAAACTTCAATCCAAATGCATCAGCGGAAGGCTTCGCACAACGCGCGATGGTGAGCCCCATTTGCTGAAGTCGGGGCTGAAGATCCCGGCATGCGACCTCAACGAGTTCCCCTGCACCGAACACGCGGAGCGTTCGAATGCCGTCGCGAACGGAGGCGGGAATCTGCCCCAGAGTAATACGCAGTTCCCGGGCGATGATGTCGGTGAGCACCCGGTTCTCGGCGCCTTCGGCTTCGGTTGCGTTATCCAAAGCGCGCAGGGCCACCAACCCGCCGCCGGCGGTCACTTGAATTCCCACCGATTGATCCGAAATGGTGAGCGCCATCGCGCTGTCTGCCTTGTCCGATTCGATGCCCTGTAGCGCGGGAAGTCCCAGGGAAAAGCTGACAGATGTCAGCCGCGCGGCCTTGAGCACCGCCTCCAACCGCAGGACGTGATCACGTTGCGCCGCCACTTGCATGGCGATCCATTCGTTCCCGGCGAGCCTCGCGATCGATGATGAAATGACCAGGGAGTCCGGGCTGTAAGGGAACCCGCGCTCGGCTTCGATCTGAAGAAGGTTGGCGATGTCCTCCTCCGGCAGATCCGGAATCATTGTTCGCAGCGTGAGCGCCCAGCTCAAAGGAAGACAGACCACACAACGGCGCTCACGGATTTCTGCGGCTTCCAGATGGTTTTTGATTTCCTGTCCGACCAGCTCGACATCGTTTGTCAATGGATCGAGCGAGAGCGTGACGTTGATGGAAGCGGCGACCTGCACGGAACCGTTGGTGCGCCTTAAAACCACAGCTTCCATCCGGCTGCCATCGAAGGCCAGTCCGAGGATCGAATTGGCGGGTTGTTTCTTCTTCAAGTCCATTATTAGAGTTTGTTGGCCAGCATCTGTTGTGAGAGCCGCACATCGCGACCGAGCGCCCAGCCCATGTGAGTGAGATCCTGGCGGAAAACGATCCGTGGCGTGCCAGCGCTGGTGTCAAAGATGAACTTCACCCGGCGATAGCCCCGTCCAAAATGTCCCACAGCCGCAATATCGGCGGTGAATTGATAGCTCTTGCCGGTGAGATACGGTGCTGCCTGAAGGAGGCTAGTCTGATCAAGGACATCCCTGAGCCACGCGACAGACGTGAGCGGCCTGGTTTGCGAGCGCCTGCTGGCGACCACCGACTGCGCCTTCTCCACGCCGATCCCTGGAATGCACGAGAGAACGTACTCGCTGGCCGTGTTCACATTCACGAGGCCATTCGTGTTCGGGTTCCGGAGCTGGTCTTCGATCAGCGCGAACTCAGTCACGCTCAAACCGCTGCGGACATAGAAATCGAGAACGCTTGTAAAGTTTACAACGACAGGAACTCCAGCGCCACCTCCGCGACCTCCGCCGCCACCGCCTGTCCCGCCAGCTATCCGGCGCAGGACTGAATTGGCGCGATCAGCTCCCACCGCCGCTTGGAGAATGGTGGCGACTCGCTGCTGAAAATTCGTGGCTCCAACATTCAGTCGCTGAGTCGTGTTCGAGATGGTGGTCGCGTCACGGCTATAGACGGTGACAAGACTCAAGATGCCGGGTTCAAGGCGGCCGTTCTGGTTGTCGAACGGCGGTGAAATGGCTCCGTCATTTTCGTTGAGATCAAGCACGCTGTTGAGATTGGCGTCCTCGCCGAAGAGAATTCCAAGGTCGGCGCCGTAAACGAGACGAAGTTCCTCGATGGTCTCGAAGGCCGCGTTCTTGCAGCGGTAAGGTGGATTCAATCGTTGATACATTTCGGACTCCGCGCCGTTCTCGGTCACGGTTTCGTTTGTGTCCCGCCAGTCGATGATGGACGCGGCGAACTCTGGAGTCATCAGTGGCAGAGTCTGCATCATTGCCAGCGTGGCTGTATTGATGTTGAGCTTTGACGCTTCGTCCACGAGGCCAAAGTGGCTGACGGTCGGAGCGTCCTGGGAATCCGTGGGGCCGATCAACCAGAAGGCCGCGTCGCCCACCGTCAGTGCCGCGTTGTAATAAGTGTTGGTCTCGGGGAGCACGCCTTGAATCTGGACGGTGGCGAGGACGTTGCTCACGTAACGCGCGGCGCCTTCGATCGCTTTCTCCGCCTCCAGGCTGGCGACGGCATTGTCAGCGGCGCGCATGTCCATCGACATCGAATGCGCAAAATAGAGTGTGAGAGCGACAAGTCCGAATGACACCCACAGAACAATGATCAGGACGGAAGCCGACTCTCTTCGGGTTGTCGTGGCTGCCCTGGGTGGATTGAAGACGCTAATTTTCATTGCGCCGCTCCTGTCGTCAGGCTCGTGGCTGTCTGCACGAGGATCGGGACCACGATCTCCACCGGTGCCGAGAGTGTCAGAGCTGTGTCGTTTTCACCGGGCGCGAGCTGGATCTGAACTTTGATTGCCTGCGGCACCGCGTTTGTTTCGCCAGTGGATGTGTCCGCAATGGTCGAGTCCCAGTAGGTCCGCCATTGCAGGCCATCGTAATAGGAAAACACCACCGCCTGAACGCCGCTCATGAGCCACTCAGGAAGCGGCGGAGTTTCAATTTCAGGCGGCAGGAGGTTTCGATTCACGGCACGGATGAACTCCAGTCCCCGCGCGGTTCGATCCGCCGACGGTATCAATGCGTAGGAAACCTTCTGAAGGTCGGCCCACGCTGTTGTCTCATCCACAATTCCATTCGAGGTGAAAAATTGCGGACTGACCTGTCCCGCGATGGCGTTGGTGACGGAAGTCGTCTGCAAGGCGCCCTGCATGGTGCCACCTGGCAGGACGAGATTGGCGAGATCGCGCTTGATCGTCGCCACCGTCCGCTGGAGCGGCAGGGCATCATCGATCGATTTAGCGGATTTATTTCGCAGCCGCAGTGCCCCGTAGAACACGGCATTCACCGCCGCCAGCACGATGGCAAAGGCCACGGTGGCGATCAGCACCTCCAGCAAGGTGAAGGCTGGCGCTGATTTGCGGGTTGTAATTGCCACGTTCATCAAAGGGAGGAGTCTATCAAAGTACTGAGGCGGACGTCGTACTCCCGTCCCTGCAAGGGGAAGGTAACCTGCACCGTGACCACTCGCATGGTGTTCACAACCGGCCACATGTCAGTGCGCAGCATCCAGTGGTATTGCTGTGCGCCTTCCTGAACCACGCCGCTGCCGGTCCCGCTGCGAAGCTGGCCCGTGACCATCATTTCGCTCATCACTCGATCCGCGATTCGAGCCGCTGCGGTTTTCCGCAAACCAAGCTGCCCGGCCCGGTTCGCGATCTGCAATCCATGAACCGCGGTCGGAATCACAATGGCCATGAAAACCAGCGCGGCCAGCACCTCGACCAGTGTGAAGGCGGAGCGGCGACTGCTTGAAGCGACATTTGAAATGCGAAGATTGCCCCTCACCCCGTCCCTCTCCCCATCCGATGGGGAGAGGGTGTCCGAAGGACGCGAGAGGGGTGCTTCAAACAACAAATTTGGATGAATTAGTTTCATCTCGATGGAGAGCCGAGATCAGCGGCGCGCGATGCTGGGGTTGTGTGGTTGAATCGCATATTCGAGGCGATTGCTGTTTCCAATGATCCAGATGGCTGTTTCCTCGCCTTGCCGCAGGACGATGCGATCAGGGCTCGATTCACCAATGAATCCATCCGGCATGAATCGGATCATCGGCACATCGCCGAGGCCAGGGATCACCGGTTTGGACCGGACGGCGTTGGCGATCAAAGGCAACTGCGCCTCAATCTCCAGGGTGCTGTCCAGCGTGTAGGTCACTGACTTGGAATCCTGATCGACATAGCCGGTCTGGATTTGCAGGCCATACGATTTGTTTCGAGCATCAATCCATAAAACCACCGGCATTCCCTCGGACACAGCGCGGCTCTGGCCGTATCGAGTCAGCGACAGCAACCGGCGCGCTTCGGAGTCGATGCTCCGCCCGCGAAAGAATCCTTTCAACATGGGGAAGCTCACTCCCATCACGATCACGAGCATCGCCATGACGAGCAGCAGTTCGACGAGCGTAAAGGCGGCTCGACGATCAGCGCCTGGATTGCCAGTTGGTGACATCATCTTCAGTTCCCGCCCGTCCGTCTGGTCCGGCGGACATCAGATCGTAGGAGCTGGGGTTGTTCTTGCCTGGGCATTCATAAACGTAGGGGGCACCCCAGGGATCGTTCGGAATCTCGTTCTTCATGTAGGGCCCCTTCCAGTTCTGGGCGTCGCGCGGCTGCTGCACGAGTTCGAGCAGTCCGTTTCTGCCTCTCGGATAATGCCCGGTATCCACTTCAAAGGCGTCCAGTGCCGTGCCAAACGTGGCAATTTGAGAAACGGCCGCGGTTTGCCGCGCCTGTTCCGTGCGCCCCGAGAACTTGGGCACCACGATCGCGGCGAGAATGCCGAGGATCACGAGCACCAGCAGAAGTTCGATGAGGGTGAAGCCTCTTCTGGAAAGGCTGAAGGCTGAAGGCTGAAGGCTGAAACTTGAAAGACCATTTCCTGGCGCGCTTGAGAAGTGGGCCTTCGTTCGGGTTTCGGAATTCAGAATTCGGATTTGAGCACAACGAATGTTCATTTCGGTTTGATAGGTTGAAGTTACTTGATGTGGTCTTGCAGCGAGAAAATCGGGATCACCATGCCGATGAAAATCGTCCCAATGAAACCGGCGATGAAAAAGAGCATGAGCGGTTCAGCCAGCGCCACGGCCGACTTGAGCTGCCGATCAAGATCGTTTTCAGTGACATTGGCGATCCGGACCAGCTCGACGTCGAGTTTGCCACTTTCCTCGCCGACGGAGATCATTTCCAGGGTCGAGCCCGAAAAGAGCGCGCGGCATTCTCCGAGACTTGTTCCGAGCTGCTTGCCTTCCTTCACCCGGTCGATCGAATTGGAAACCGCGTCCACCAGAATTTGATTTCCTATGGAACGCCGTGCGACATTCAACCCGTTGATCAGCGGCACGCCTGCTCCAAGCAGAGTTCCGAGCATCCGGCAGAAACGCGCCATGGCAAATTGCGCCACGAGCGATCCAACAATGGGTGCTCGAAGGATGAAACCTTCCCAAACGCGGCGCCCTTGCTCAGAAGTCAGCCAGCTCCGCAAAGCGTAGCCGGCGATTCCAATGCCAAGCGCCAGAAATACACCATAGGAGCGCAGGAGTTCGCTCGCTCCCACAATCACCTGGGTCAGCAAAGGCAGCTTCGCGCCAAAGCCGGAGAAGATCGCCTGGAAACGCGGGATGAAAAACACGAGCAGAAAGATCAGCACACCAAGAGCGAGGACGAGCAGGATGATCGGATAGAGCAGAGCGGTCATCACCTTCGACTTCATCTCCTTCTCGCGGGCCTGAAAGTCGGCGATCTGTGCGAGGACAACATCGAGAAACCCGCCTGTCTCCCCAGCCTCGACCATCGCCACGTACACACGGGGAAAGGTGTCAGGCGACCTGGCCATGGCATCCGCGAGCGACGTGCCGTCCACAACCGAGTCGTGAATCTCTTTCCATTTGGCGCGGGCCGTCTCATTTGCTGCTTCCCTTTGCAGGATCACCAGCGCGCGGCTCAATGGCACCCCCGCCGCCAGCAGGCTGGAAAGCAGACGGGTGAAATTCTCCAGCATCCGCGCGGAAATCTTGTTGCCGCCGAGCTGGACATTGAATGCTGGAGCAGGAGGCGGTGCGGACGAACCAGCAACTCCTTTTGACTGCTTCGATGTGTCCTTGCGCGGGATTTCCTTCTTCGGCTGTTCCTTTGGAGTGGCTCGGGCCGAACTTTTGGGACTGACGTTTGCTCCGTTGCGCTCGGCGAGCTTGATCGGACGCAGGCCAAGGCTTTCCATCTGCTTGAAGGCATCAGCGCGCCCATTGGCGTCCAACTGGCCCTCGGCCACGGAACCATTGCTCTGAATCGCCTTGTAGGTGAAAACGGGCATGGATCAATGAAACAGGTAAAACCGATGTTGGTCAGTCCCGCGAGACGGCCAGGCCGGCCGCCGTCGCCTCGATTCCGGATTTTTCATCCATCGTTGTTCGTGAAACTTCCTTCGCCGTCGTGACGCTAAGGACTTCCTCGACGGTGGTGATGCCCTGACGCACAAGCCGCCATCCGTCGTCGGCGAGGGTCTTCATTCCAGCCTTGCGGGCGGCGACCCGGATTTCATCACTCGATGCGCGGCGAAGGATGAGCTGGCGAATCTCGTTGTCGCTGTCCATCCACTCGAAGATGGCCTGACGTCCATGGAAGCCGGTGTTCCGGCATTCACGACACCCGACAGACCTGTAGATCGGAGCATTCGGGGAAATCCCCAGTTTGATCTTGAAGGTCTGCGCTGTCGGCGAGTCATCGACTTGCTTGCAATGCTTGCAAAGAACGCGGACGAGCCGCTGGGCCAGCACCGCTTCAAGTGAGGAGGCCACCAGGTAAGGCTCAACACCCATGTCCACCAGTCGTGTGCAGGCGCCGGGAGCATCGTTGGTGTGAAGTGTTGAAAACACGAGATGGCCGGTAAGAGATGCCTGCACCGCGATCTGAGCGGTTTCCGCATCCCGAATTTCACCGATCAGCACGACGTCGGGGTCATGGCGTAGAATCGAGCGCAGGCCACGCGCGAAGGTCAGTCCCGCCTTTTCAGCCACCTGAATCTGGTTGATGCCCCTGAGCTGATACTCGACGGGATCCTCGATGGTGATGATCTTGCGCTCGGTGTCGTTGATCGTGGCGAGCGCAGTATAGAGCGTGGATGTCTTGCCGCTGCCCGTCGGACCGGTAACGAGGACGATTCCGTGAGGAAGTTCGAGAACATGCTCGAAGCACTGCACCTCGCGTGTATCCATCCCCAGATCCGCCATGCCTCGCAGGGTGGAGTTTTGACGCAGCAATCGCATGACGACAGCCTCGCCGTGCAGCATCGGAATGACGGAAACACGGATGTCCACTTCATTGTCATCGAGTCGGATCTTGATCCGCCCGTCCTGCGGCAGCCGCTTTTCCGCGATGTTCAAATGGCTGAGAATCTTGACGCGCGACACGATGGCCGGCTGGAAGCGTTTGATCTGCGCCGGCACGGGAACTTCCTGCAACACTCCGTCGATGCGATAACGGATGCGCAATTCATCCTCGAATGGTTCCAGATGAATATCCGAGGCGCGCAGTTGGATGGCATCCCGGAGGAACTGGTTGACGAAACGGATGATCGAGGCGTCCTCCGCGGCGTTGTCGAGATCGGTGTCTTCGAGCGCGTTTTCATCCACGACCTGAAGCCCGCTTTCCTCGGCGAGAGTATCGATCGTGTCGGCGCCTACTCCGAGGCGCTTCTTCATCTCGCGCTGGATGACTTCGCCGGGAGCGATGACGGGCTTGAGTCGCAGCCCGGTCATGGCTTTCAGCGTATCCAACCCCTGGGTGTCGAACAGCCGGCTGGTGGCGATCTCGACGTGTCCACTGACGCGGCGCAGCGGGAGCAATTCGTCTTTGAGAAGGAGACGGGCCGGAAACAGGGATAACACCTGCTTGTCCGGCTCGACGTCCTCCAGCAAGCTGAACTCAAGATCGTATTCCGTCGCAAGCCAGCGCAAGACGTCCTCTTCACTCGCCGGGGCGGGAGTGCTTCCACCGCGAGATGTCCGTTCAAGCGCCTCGGCATCCAGCGCGGACAATTGCCGCGAGGAAACCATGCGATCGAGCAGTGGCTTGAGCGAATCGTTGTTTGCTGTCTGGCTCATGACTGGAGTGGAGGCGCGTGATTCGTCCCCTGTTACTTCAACAGCCCCAGCAGCACCGCCACAGCCTCTTGTTTTGATGTCAGAGACTTCCGCAACTCATCCTGGGCTTTCTCCAAGGCGAGTTCCTTTTCTTTGCGGGCTTCGCGGAGTCTCGCGAGTTTTGCCACTATTTCGTCCTTGGAGGCTTTGGCATCGATGGCTTTTTGCAAAGCCTCGGCCTCTGGCAATGGATCCGCGCCGCCGAATCCGCGACGACCGCCACCTCCCTGGCCACCGCCACCTCCACCCGGTCCGCCACCGCCGCGACCAAAAGCCATTCCGCCGCCACTTGTGCCGACTTGGCGGCGAGCGGCCGCTACTTTCTCGATCTGCGCCGCGAGCGCCTTCCACTCATCGTCCTCCTTGACATCAAGTTGTTCGCGATAGCGTTCCATCATTCGGACGCGCATTTGTTCG
Source organism: Verrucomicrobiales bacterium (assembly GCA_005777315.1). Lineage (GTDB taxonomy): Bacteria > Verrucomicrobiota > Verrucomicrobiia > Limisphaerales > F1-12-MAGs170 > F1-120-MAGs170. The sequence goes on along the minus strand of SXMN01000308.1, from coordinate 3,337 downwards.
GGATCGAAGTTGCCTCCGCCACCTTGCCCCCCGCCCTGGCGCTGGCGTGGCTGAGCCTGTTGATCCTGAGCATTGAGATTGCCTGTCCCCACAACAAGCAGTGTCGCCGCGCTCATCACGGCAAGATTTCGATAGATGACGTTCATATGTTTAGTTGAATGATTGAATGTTGTTTATTGTTTTCCTCAGACGGCCCGCCAGACGAACGATGACGGTGCTGCCATTAGTCGCTTGCACGCGGCGTGCCAGCCGGTTTGCGCCATGTATTGCAGGAATTCCCGCTTGAAGGTGCGCAAGCTTTGCGCGCCAGGCCGGCGGGATTGCGCATCTGTTGCGCGAGGAAAATTGAGCGAAGTGCGTGTAACCGGTGCATCCGGAAGGCGGTCGTCAACAATTGCGATCAATCCACCGCCTGTGAGCAGGAAGGGGCCTCGCGAAAGGAATATGTAGCGCCGAGAATTCTGCTTTAGTTGATTATGATGCCAAGTAAAAGACACGTAATGTTTGACCGGAATCTCGGGCAATTCGGATGCCTGGGCGATGGCCAGGCACCCAGAACGTCCAGCCACCAGCTCGATTGGCGCGGCTTCATGGTGGAGCATCATGATGTTCCGAGCATCGAATCCCGGGAGCTCATCTGGATGAAGCATGTTGTGGGAGTAACGCTCAACAATGCGCTGACCCTCGAGCGCTGGACGGGAAACGGGTATGCTCCCGCTCCGAGCCGGGCCGGGCATGTTTGCATGGTCCCATCTGGCGCGGAAACAAGGAACAGGGCATCGGGTCAGGTGGAGGTCGTATGTGTCGCATTTGACCCGACCTTTTTCGCAGTTGCCTGCGGGGAAATCCTGGGCGGAGCCGATTTGCAACTAAGGGAAGAGTATGGAATCGAGGATGCGTTTATCAGTGGCGCCTGCAAAGCGCTGAACAGGGAATCAGAGCTGGGCGGAATTACGGGGCGCTTGTACAGTGAATCGCTGGCCACAAGTCTCGCGGTCCACCTCGTTGTGCGTTATGCCGGGAACAAACAGGCTGCATCCTCGGCAGTGTCATCTGGCGGCGGACTTTCTCCAAAAATAGCGCGTCAGACTTTGGAGTTGATCGAAGCGAGGCTTGCTGAGGACTTATCGTTGAACGAAATGGCCGGGGCTGTGCGGATAAGTCCGTTTCATTTTGCGCGTCAATTCAAGAAAAGTCTGGGCCTCTCCCCTCATCAGTTCGTGCTCAAACAGCGGGTGGAGCGCGCGAAGAAATACTTGATGCGGGGCAAACTTCCAATGGCGGAAGTGGCGCTGGAAGTTGGATTTTGTGATCAAAGCCACTTTGCAATGCATTTCAAAAGGCTGGCAGGAATGACGCCCCGTGAATTCGTCCAGCAGGTTCGCTCACGCTGAAAAACCGACCGGTCATTAATGCGGTCTGCCAAGCTCCCGATTCTGTCGGCTCCCAGCAGGGGTTCTCTCGCTCCCCTTGCACTGAAGTACGCAGCCGCTCGATGCGATGCGTCGGATGACCTTCCAGATACCCGCCTGCTGAGAATTTCTGCCCACGGCGCTCTCCTCAATTCGGAGCATCTCGCACGTTTCTCTCAGTAATTTTTCCACATTCACCTGCGGTTTCCAGGTTCACCTTGTGTCCGTTTGCAGAAATTCCACCATCGCTTTGGCGAATGGCGCAAGGTCGCGCGGGGTGCGGCTGGAAACCAGATTTCCATCCACGACCACCGGCTCGTTCACCCAGATCGCGCCGGCGTTTTCCAGGTCGTCCTTGATGCCGAGCGAGCCGGTGACGCGTTTGCCTTTGAGTATCTTCGCAGAGATCGGGATCCAGCCGCCGTGGCAGATGAAGGCAACGAGTTTGCCCTGTTCAAAAAACTCGCGCGTGAGCGAAAGCACTTTCGCGTCCCGGCGCAGCTTGTCTGGCATGAAACCGCCCGGAACGAGCAGGCCGCAGAAATCCTGACTCCGCGCGTCCATCAGCAGCAGGTCGCTCATGGCCGGATAACCGTGCTTGCCGGCATAGCTGCGGATTTCCGGCGCCGCCAGACGCATGACGTAGCCCGCCTCTTGCAGGCGCAGCAATGGATACCACAATTCCAAATCCTCGTAGATGTCGTCCACGAACGTTAACAGCGTCTTTGGCATGGCGAAAATTATGGAGCTTTCCCTCGCGACGGCAAGTCACGAGGCACGGCGGATACAGCCGCCGATGATTTCAAAAACTCGCGGCGTGTAGAATTACGACAGCCGCCGGAGCGTTGGAATTGAAGCGCGCGAGCGCCCCGCCCCATAGAGCTGCGACCAACCACTTCAGGCTTGGACTCATTCGAGCCGCCCTACTGATTCAGCTCCTTGATGAAAATGTTTTTGAACTGAACGAGCGATGGCGCGCTGGTCCATTTCCCGTCGCGCTGGGCGCCGTGATGCTGCAACGCGATGCGCCCGCTGGCTGGCAAGTCCGCGAGTTGTGCCCCAGCGATCACGGTCTTGCCGTTCAATACGACGGTGACTGTCTTTCCGCGAACCGTGATCTCGAAACGATTCCATTCACCCACCGGCTTGTCGGCTTGAGTGCGCGGCGTGGCCGCAGCGCGCACCTCGGGCGACGCTTGGCGGTCCATGCGCACGCCGTACATCTCGCCGGAACCGATGGGCCAGCAGAAAATGTTGAGCTGATGTTTGCCGGAACCGCGGATGAAGACCCCCGAGTCCGAGTCCGGGAGCGCGAATTTCATTTCCTTGCCCTTCACATCTTTGGCATGCGTGCCATCCGGCAGGATGTAAGGAACGTTCGGATTCACGTACGGCGTCTCCTTGATGCGCCAATCGATATGCAGCACGAAATCGGTGTAATCGCGCTCACTCCAAAGATTCTTATCCGCCTGAGATTCGCTCTGCGCGTCGTAATCGATGACCCCGTCGATCACCTTCCAATGGCCATTGTCGCCCTCGGGAACTTTCCAACTGGAAAAATTCTTTCCGTTGAACAGCGACACGAAACCGGGCGGCGGCTCATTGTCCACCGCCCTCGACTCGCAGGGCGCAAGCGCGGCCAGTGACGCAGCAACGGCAAACGCGAAATGTGTTGAGAAAGAAAGAACCCGTTTGGATAGATCTAAAGTTTTCATGGCGTGGGAGGGATTCTGAACCTATCCCGCCGACCAGCGCAACCTTCTGGTGGAGACTCCGAGCGTGTTGTGCACGGCTGTGACAAAGTCATTGGAGAAAACAGTTGAGAGTTGAATGGCCATGGCGAGCATCTGATTTCTGGTGAATTTCGGTGGTTCAGCGACTTCAGGAAGGGCAAGGCTTGAGGTTTTTGAACGCCATCACCAAGC
>SXMN01000026.1 GCA_005777315.1 Verrucomicrobiales bacterium | reverse complement strand
TGAGCAAACCGTCTATTTGATCAGCAGCCACTCGATCAAGGAATTGCAGGCGGAGGGATTGCTCCGGCTCAAGCGCGGCTACTGGGTCATTGAAAGCCGGCTCCATCACTGCCTGGATGTGAGTTTGCAGGAGGATCTCAGCCGGGTCCGCTCGCCACAGGCAGCGCGGGTGCTGGGGATGATCCGCCGGGTCATCCTCAGCCTGGCCAACGCCGCCGTCGATCAGGCCCGGAAGGCCAACCCGAAAACCAAGTGCAACACCAAGAGCTTCCACCAGCACTTCCTTTCGGCACGTGGCGGCCGCCAGCGCCTTGAAGCGCTCCTCTTCGCCAAAACCCTGACGTCTTGGACTTGCTATCTAGAAAAGACGCGTCCTAGGATTGTTGCCGATGTGACAATGCTTTGATGCAATAAAACAGCCTCCAAGCGACTTTTCAGCCCTTCATCATCACTTGGGCTGGATTGATCGCCCGATACTTGCCTTTGTTCGCCGTGATTTCAAAGGCTTGCGGTACCGATTCCAGCCCGGACAAGACGTGCGTGATCGTGGGGCCTAGTCTGACACGGCCCGAGGCGACAAGGCGGACGGTGTGTTCAAGATGAGCTTGAGTGCTGATGTCGGGAAAGAAATACCGCAGACTGCGTTCGCGCAAACCATCCACGTCCAGTTCGAACGGTCCTCCAAACCACGAGACACCCACGAGCTTGCCGCCTGAACGGACGGACTGAATCGCCTGGCGCAAAGATTCCGTTCCAGCGAGACCTTGTCTGGGACTGCCGCCCGCGCACTCAAACACCACATCGGCACCATTACCTCCGGTCAGCTCCAGGATGACATTGGCTGCGTCGCACGTGCGGGCATTCAAGGCGTGATCAGCGCCCAGCTCGGCTGAAATACGGCAGGACTCCTCGCGGACATCGACCGTGATGATCAATCCGGCGCCGCTGATCCGCGCGATTTGAAGGCATTCCAATCCCATGCTGCCCTGGCCGAAGATGGCAATCGAATTGCCGATCTGGATATCCGCCGTCTCGACCGCCGCAATGCTGTCGCTCAAGGATTGCAGGCAAGCCGCCTCACTGTCTGAGATACGATCATCCACCTTGACGAGCGCATTCTCGGGCAACGACGCCACCTCACAAAAGCATCCCGGCAGATCGAATCCGATGACGGGGCCGCGTCGGCAGAGGAAGCTGCGTTCCGACAGGCAAAGCGAACATTCGCCGCACGGAAGTTTCGCACGGGCAGCCACGCGTTCTCCAACATGGAATCGAGTCACACCCGGCCCGGTTTCAATGATCCTCGCACAGAACTCGTGGCCGAAAAGCTGGACGGGCGCTTCCGTCTCCAGCCGGCGCTTTACGCGTTCATAGGCGAGCGTCGGGATGCCGAAGGCCAGTTGTGCTTCGGTCACGCTGGGTTGAACACACAGAGGCTCGGCAAGCACATGACCAGGCTTGAGCTTTGGACGCTCGACTTCGTCCAGTCGCATATCGCCAAAGCCATGAAATCGCCATGCCTTCATAGTCTGGGAAATTTTTGCAGTGCATGACATGTGGGTGGAACCAGGCCGCGATTGCCGCCAGCGGAGGCGACAACCTCGGCAACATACAGGTCACCGCGCGAGTCGAGACTCAGATCATGTGGCGCGAAAAAATCTCCTGGAGCCGTCGGGTTCCTGCCACCACCCCATCGCGCCAGGAGAGCTCCGCTCTGGCTGAAAATGCTGACACGTCCACCAGTTGCGTCCGGGGTGGGGGCTTCCGTTCCAGGCCACATGCCTGCGCGGTAGCCCAGTTCCGCCACAATGACATTGCCTGCGGCGTCGAACGCCACCTGGCATGGGCGCGCGATGTCAGGCCATGACTCTAGGAATTCACCTTCGGTTGAAAAAAACTGGAGCCGGGAGTTCTCGCGATCCGCGACGCAAACAATTCCCTGGTCATCAACCGCAATTCCGTGCGGGATGTGAAACTGGCCTGGTCCACTGCCCGGTTCGCCCCATGATATAATCAATCGGCCGTCCGGTGTGAACTTGTGGATGCGTGCATTGCCGTATCCGTCCGAGACGAAGATCTCCCCGTTCGGCCCCAGCGCCACGTTGGTCGGATAATGAAAAGGCGGCCCGGAGTGTCTGATCGTCCGGAAATCCAGACTGGTGGCACCAGTGGCTGACGGTTGTCCGCTCGTTCCGAGCGTCAGGAGCAAGCGCCCATCTGGCGTGAATTTTTTCACCGTATGATCCAGATAGTCGGTGCAATAAACCATGTCGTCCGGCCCGATGGTGATGCCATGAGGAGAGTTGAAGACTCCTTCACCCCATGATCGCAGAAATGTGCCGTCACGTTCGAATATCACTACGGGATGATCGCTTCTGCTGAAGATATAAACCCGGTCCCGCGAATCACATGCCACGCCCGCGACTTCGCTCCATTCATAACCCGGGGGGCACAGATGCCACGAGTCGTCGGCTGCGAAACTAAGCGCGGCGTCGCCGACCATGGCTTTGCTTCGAGCTGATCGGGGTGCCGCAAGAGTGGGGCTCGACAGGGCAGGAGTTGTCATTTCGCCGCCAGGTGTGGATGGAAGCCGCGCGTTTTGGCTCGGATGCGATGCAACCCTTTATCGACCGTGACGTATAGGGATTGTGCGTCATCGCCGATGCCAAACTCGACGTTGCTTGGAATGCCTTTCCAGTCGTCGAACAATCCTGACTGGTTACGCGGTCCGGTTTCTACGAACGCCAGCTCACGGCCCGTCGGATCAATCACCAAGAGGCCAGGCCGCGCAAGACTGCGGCAAGCCAGGTAGATATTCCCCCGATCATCCACGGTCATGCCATCGCAGCCATTTTCACGTCCAAAATCGACGAGCGTTCGACGCGATCCGTTGGCCCTGCCCGCTGCATCCAAGGGAAACGCATAGACCTTCATTGCACCGCGCTTCGGTTCGGGATCGGTGGGTCGGAGGCGGTTCCCTCCATTGTTGTGGTCTCCCACATAAAGCGTCCGCTGATCAGGACTCAGGACGATTCCGTTTGGTTTCTCAACCTCGTAAGTGATCTCGATCACCTTGCCGTCGCGTTCGAGGCGATATACCGCCTCGCGTTCCAATTCGCGCGGTTCGGCACCGCCGTACCGTGGGTCGGTGAAATAAATCCGTCCTTTCAGATCGACGCAAAGATCGTTCGGCGAGTTGAGGCGGTGCCCTTCGAAACGATCCGCCAGCGTGACCCCTTTCCCGGTTTTAAGATCCCACCGAATCAACCGGCGGCCTCCTCCATCGGCGCCGTCGCATGAGACCATCGAACCATCCGCGAGGAACGTGAGGCCGTTCGACTTTCCTGAATCCTTTGTAAAGTCGGAAACCTGGCGGGTTTTCGGGTCGAAGCAGAGGATCATGCCGTTGTCCTTGCCGAATGGCATATCCGTGAAATAAATGCGGCCATCGGGAGCCACCGCCGGACTCTCCGTCAAACCGCTGTTCAACTGAGCCGCGCGTGTATGGAGCAGCTCGAGTTTCGAGGCCGGGTGGAAGATGGTGTTTTCCGCACCGACGAGATGGGAGATGTTCCAGGTCCAAAACGCGATTGTGGCGACCATTCTCCAGGCACAGGCATTCATAATCGTTTCGAGTCCGTTTACTGTTTCTCGGTTCCGAAACACGAGCACGCAAATTCGCGGGACGAGCCATGCATGCGATAGAGCTGGGAACTGATGCGCCAATCAATAGCAACTCTGCCCGCCAATGAAACAGGAAAACGGATCCTTCGATCACTACCGAAACTTCCGCTCAGGAATCCTCCCCGCGAGACGGCTGGAAGCGGTCAGTCGGACAATGCACCTTGAGAATGCAATCGTGACCCCACTGCAGAAGTCGCTCTCTCCAACCTGCGACCTATTTCACTGTCACGCCCAGTTTGCGACGATCAAGAGTGGTTCCTTCCCGAAATGCGAGTTGCGCCAGCGAATTGTTATATTCGGCGAGCGCCCGAATCTCCTGGAATCGGGCCGTAGTGAGGTCCCGTTGAAACTGAAGTACGAAGAAACTTGTACTCTTGCCGTTCGCCAGCTTCTTCTGTTCTGCGTCCAACGCTGCCTCGGCGAAGGTTCTGGCCTGCCGGGTGGCTTCGACGCGCTCGAAATTGGTCTGCACCAGTTTCACGGCATCGTCAATTTCCACCATCACATCCTGTTCTTTTTGCTTGAGGAGGAGTTGCACCTGTCGCTTCTGGGCTTTGGCAATCTTGTAATTGTTCCGGGCGGCACGGCTGCCGATGGGGTAATTCAGTTGGACGCCATAATACCAGAATGGGTTGTCCATCCCCTTGACCTGGCCAAAACCGCGGGAAAATTCCGGACCTGAACCTGCATAACCGTACTGGCCCACAAGATCGAGCTGAGGAAGAAGTTGATTCTTGTCCAAACGAACATTGATGTCGCTTCGATCTACATCCAGGCGGGCTTGAATGAGATCCGGGCGCTGTTTCATTCCTTTCTGCCAGCTCTCCTGAAGATTGAGAACTTCCGGTACGGCGATCAGGTTTTCGGAAGGTGCGAGATTTACGGTGTGCCACTCGGTGTATTTGTCCGTGATGAGGTTCTTCAAGATGTTCTCCTGCTGCTCGAGCGAGCGCTGTGCTCCAAGGAGATCCGCCCGGCTGGCTGCCATCTGAGATTCAGCCTGCTTCTCATCCAACGGTGCCATGGCGCCCACTTCGACCTTCTTCTTGTTGTCGTCGAGAAGGCGCTGCGCGAGTGCAAGCGCAGCTTCCTGTACTTTCAAATTCTCCCGGGCGAAGATCAAATTGTAGTAGGCCTGCTCGACAGCGTTGACTGTCAACATCAGTTGAAATCGAAATGCCTGCTCGGAGTATTTGAGCTGGTTCCGGGCGACGTAAATGTTGGCCCGCGTCGTATCAATCCAGAAATTCTTGAGCAGCGGCTGCGTCAGCGTAACGGCTCCCACGTTGGCATTGGCGTTCTCGAAAGGGAACCGGACTCCTGTGGTGCCATAGTTGGTCGAGGTCGAATAACCGATCAGACTGTTCGGGTTATTGACGTCCCGAATATAGTTGGTGCTGATGTTTTGAATCGTGCCGAAGTCGAGGATGTTGCCAGGCCGCGTGCCGTGGGTGTCGGCGGCACTGGTGTTGAGGGTGTAAGTCATCCCGCTCGGAAGGATCCCACTGAAGCCAGCCCTGAATGTATCCGTATCCGTTTCGTTGCCAGCGAACGTACGCGCCTGGGCATCAATACCGCCGGGTGACAGCGAGTAGTTGTGCTGGGCCGACATGAAGAATGTCGGGTCGTAGGAGGCTGATGATATCCCAAGGCTGTAACTGGCGATCTCCGGGTTTATCTTCTGGATTTGGATGTCGTAATTGTGCTGAAGGGCAAGGGAAATGGCTTCATCAAGGGTGATAGCCCGCATGGTGTGGGTGGTGCCGGTCTGAGCGGATGCTGACATCGCGCAGCAAAGCAAGAGAACCAGGAAAATTAGCTTAAGTTGCATTGGGGCGGAGGTTGGTTCATTTGGTTCTGTTCGTCAAATCTTCGTCTCTAACACCATGAGACTCAGATGGAGGCGCTGAGGTTTCGAAAATCTCATCCGCAGAACTTGAGACGCGGGCGATTGGGATTCGGCGTGTTTCGTTTGCCAAGGCAAAACTCTCGCCGTCCATGTGTCGATGACACCCAGCGACCCGTTAAGCCCCGAAGCGTGCCTGCAATCAGGCGTCTGCCAACAAGATCAAATCGTTGGTTCGCCTGTCACGAGTGTCCCCACCTTCTCCCCTTGTACTACTTTAACGAGATTGTTTGGAGCAAACAGGTCAAAAACAATGATAGGCATCTTGTTGTCCTGGCAGAGCGAGAAGGCGGTGGAGTCCATCACTTTGATTTGTTGGACCAATGCCCGGGTGTAGGAAACCTGATCATAGCGTTTGGCCTTGGGGTTCTTCTTGGGATCGCAATCGTAAACCCCATCCACTTTGGTCGCCTTTAGAATCACATCCGCCCCCATCTCGTTCGCCCGCAATGCCGCCGCAGTGTCTGTGGAAAAGTAGGGATTGCCGGTTCCTGCGGCGAAGATCACGACCCGTCCTTTCTCCAGGTGACGCATCGCGCGGCGGCGGATGAACGGTTCTGCAATCTGGGTCATGTTGATGGCACTCTGAACGCGCGTAGGAACATTGAGTTTTTCCAAAGAATCCTGAAGTGCAAGCGCATTAATCACCGTCGCGAGCATGCCCATGTAGTCGCCTGTGGCTCGATCAATACCGCGCTCGCTTCCCTGGAGACCTCGAAAGATGTTCCCTCCGCCAACCACAATGACGACTTCCACCCCCAACTGTCGTACCTGCTGTATCTGCCGGGCTATCCCATGCACTGCTTCGGCGGAAATGCTGTTGCCATCCTTGCCACCCAAAGCCTCCCCGCTGAGCTTGAGGAGTATTCGCTGGTATTTTGCTTTGGGTTTCTTGCTCATAGGTTCAAATGGCTGTTCGCTCAAGACGTCGTGCTGCCAGCTTCCGGGTCAGCAAGCAGGTGAAAATGCCATCAAAAAGAACTGGCGATTTCCTTTCCAAACGACGTGACACCAAGCTTCTAACAAACCTCATGCAGGCCGTCAACTCACGCGGATAACGGGTGGTGTGTCGCGGTAGGGACGCCGGTTGCCCGGCGCCCCCCGCACAGATCCCGGCGGGCGGTTTTCCCGCACCGGGCTCTTCAGATCAACTCGCTCTCGCATGGGCCAGAGGGGACTTCGGGGGGAACAGGAATCCCATGATTC
>SXMN01000307.1 GCA_005777315.1 Verrucomicrobiales bacterium | reverse complement strand
TCTTCCGTGATGTGGAATTGAAGATACCCGATGGGGCGACGGCCTTGGTGGTTCGTTTCGAGTCCATGTCCACGTTCTTCAACGAGATCGTAGGCATCGACAACGTCCGCATTCATGTCGGCCCGCTGGCTTCGGCACCGCCCCCGGCCCCGGCACTGGGTGGTGTCGAGACGGTTAAACTCACTCATATCGTGCCTGACACAATTCTGTTCAAGACGGACGCTGACAACCTGGATAACTGGGAACCACATGCCAGCGTGCTTGGAAACAGCACGTTCCTGATCGAAGCGAATACCTTCGCGGAAGGTTCCACTGAGAATCAGCGTTTTGCTCTGGCCTTCCAGCCGGCTGCGGGCGGGTCCGCCAAATCAGGCGAAGCATTCTTCTCCGATGATGGAAAGCCCTTCACCGGAAAGATCAATGCATCACGCCAAAACGGAAATCCTGGTCGTGTTGCCGGTGACAAGCGCCCTGGCGCGGTCAACTTCATCAGCGGTGGAGAAGCCTCACCCCACACCATCCCGGCCTTCGGTTCTGACAACCGATGGACACTTGGCTTTAATCGCACGCGGGAGGATGGCGCGGAGAGCCGTTACGGCACGGTACAGATATTCAAGTACGATGGCACAAGCCAGACACCGTTGAGCAAAGCGATCGACGTTGCCAATGGTCGTTTGACCACGGGCCAGACTCCTTCGGATCAGACCACTCGCTTCGGCGGTGACATCATGGCGCTGGACAACGGCAATTTCGTTGCCGCTGTCGAGGATCGTTCCAAAGTGCGCAACCCGGACGGCAATGCGGGTGTGGTGACCATCATTGCGCCGAACGGTTCCATCGTGAAGGAAACCTTCGCCGTGGCGAATGGCGACCTCTGGGCGAACCTTGCTGCTTACAAAGGCGGCTTTGCTATTCGGGTCGGAGGAATCATCTACTTCTTTGATAACCAGGGCAATCCCAAGGGCCAGGTCGATCCAGCGGACTCCACAATCGGTTTCGATCGGGGTCGCGGAGACGGCACACGCCTGGCAGGTCATATCAATTCGCCGTTCGTTTACCTCGCCGGCACAGTCACTGACACCAAGGAAGATGGTACTCCCATTAAAGTGCCGTATCTTGCGGCGTTCGATTCCCGTGATCAGAAATTCACCGCCACTATCAAAGTGGGTGACATTGACGGGGATTCGGATCGTGTGAACCTCGCTGTGGACGCGCTCAACCGTGTGACAGTGGCGTATGAAGGAAAACCGGCTGACTATGAGCAGTTCCAGACGCTTGCCCGAGTGATGGGTTACGACGCGGCAGCGAAGAAGTTCACGGCGCTGACGCCAAGTTTCTTCCCGTTCAAGAACAACTCCAAGACTGGTATCACCGTCATCCGTCCGACGGTTGCGGTGACCACCAAACAAATCCTGATCGGAGGCAAGGGCACGATCAGCAGCAAGAACACCCCCGAGGCCGGCCCTGACACTGCAATCCGGACGACGGTTTACACTGTAATATCGCACCCGGCGCCTGCAGAAGATCCGACTGCCGGGGTTCCCGTCACTCCACCTGTGGAGCCTCCAGTCACTCCACCTCAAGGCAACACGCTCACACCAGCGACGGCGACGTTCTATATCAACACGCCAGACACCATCAACAATACCAAGACGGAGAGCCTTGGTGTCGCCATCGCCGCCAATGGCAACGTGATCATCGGTTGGGAAGACGACGGTGATGGATTGAAGGATCAGGAAGCGGTCTGGACATTGTTCGACAGCACTGGAAAGGGGCTGACCAAGGAGGTCACCTTCACCACGCTGCAAGGCGCGGACACCCTCAAATCGAAGTTTCTTGCCTACTTCCGCACGGACAAGAGTGCCGTGTCGGGCAACACCGCTTGGGGTCCCAAGATCAAAGCGAACTTGTTCGGCGACGGCATCGGCATGGGTGCGACAGCCTACGACCTGGGTAACGAGGTAAAGGAACTCGGACCCGTTCAAAACACGGCGGCTGGTGAAAACGCGGGTGATTTCCCGGCGGTCCAGTTGCTCGACAACAGTGGTGCTCCGCTTGGAATCGTATCCGGGCTTGGAGATGCGGATGCGGAACCGGACGGCGACGTGCGAATCGGCGACTGGGATTACCTCTCCAATGGAAACACCGTCATTGTCGGCGAGAGCCGACAGGAGCAGGTGTTCGTGGATAAGTTTGGCGGGGCCGCTCCGGCGCGCCATGCGACGTATCGGATCGTCGATCCCGCAGGGAATGAGATCAAGGCCGTCAGCCTCGTTCAAGCGGCAAAAGAACGCGTCGAGATCTGGCATGGTGTCGGAGTCACCAAGAACGGTTTCGCGGTGCGGTACGCTCTCGGAGGTCGTGGGACCATTCGTTTGTTTGACAACAACGGCAACCCAACCAGTGGTGACATTGATCTGGGAACTCTCGCCGGAAACGACACGGCTGGCGCTGGTGGCCGCGGCGACGGTGCGGGCTTCCACGGCAATGGCAATGACGCCTATGTGGTCATTGGTGGCGGCGGAGCGATCGCTCAGGTCTCTGTGGTAGGAGCGGATGGCAAACTCCGTTACACGGCAAACGCGGCGGAAGGCGCAGAGATTGCGTCTGTCGGACGGGTGGATGCCGGCATCGACTCAGCGGGGAATGTACTAGCAGTCTTTGCAGCCAAAGGAACCGCCGAAGGTTCAGTCAGCCTGATCTACGGACGGCTGTTGGATCCAAGCGGCAAACCGGTGGGTGCTGTCTTCCCCATCAGCGAGACCGAGATCCCAGGCAAAGCAACTGCGGATGCTATTGATCCTCGTGTCGCGTTGCGTGGTGGGATCGCTGCTGTTGCATGGGAAAGTAAGAACCAGGGCACTGGAGACCCTTCCGTGGTAGCTTCCCGGTTCTTCAAGTTCGGTTCCAGCGGCTCGGGCGAGCCGATCACCGTCGAGACCCTAACCGTTGCGAACGGCAACCTCACACTCACATGGTCTGGCGGTCAGGGCCCGTTCCTGGTTCAGAGCGCAACCGCCCTCGGTGGCGCTTGGGTTGACTTGGTCACCACCAGTGATCGTTCCATTACGATTCCGATCGTGGGCGATGCCGCGTTCCTGCGCGTCGTCAACAAGACCGCCAAATCGGTGAAGCTGTTCAAGGCCGCCTTGAGCGGCGCGGCGGAAGTGCCTAGCGTGACCACGCCGGGTACCGGAGCCGCAGTGCTCTCGATTGACGGGAATCAACTCACCTACCGCGTGAGTTACTCCGGGCTCAAGGCCAACGCCTCGAATGCCCATTTCCACGGAGCGGCGGACGAAACGAAATCCGCCGGTGTCCTGATCCCAATCACTGGTATCACGCCGTTCGGCACGAGCGGATTGCTCGGCGGCACGGTCACGCTGACCGCGGACCAGAAGATCCTCTTCGAGACCGGCCAGGTGTACGTCAACATCCACAGCGGCGCGCATGGCAGCGGGGAAATCCGTGGGCAAGTGAAGCCATAATCCTGTTTTCCAGGCCTTGTCCACTCGCTGGCAACGCGGGCTGCTTCCGCATTGCCAGCCAGCAGGGCCAGGCGATAAATAAAGCAGTCAAAACTCGCAGAGCGCGGACGATTTCGTCCGCGCTCTTTTGTTTCTTCGAGAGTGAGTTGTAGTCGGGCTCAGCACGGCGCGGAACAACTCCATCCCGTGCTTCTGTCGGGCGGTTCCCGATCAGAGATCGATCCACTGCTTCAGTTCGGCGGATTTGACGGCGGCTTCAGTCACAGCTTGTGCGTTTGCGCCATCATGGAATGTGACGGAGCAGGGGCGCTGTTCACGGATGGCGTTGACGAATTCCGCCGCTTGATCGTAGCGAAAGGACACCAGCGGATCGCCCACGCCTGGATCACGCGGCGAGCCCGGCCAGACATGGAATTCGCGCGGGATCGGCAGTGTCTTCAGTCCTGGTCCGCCCACTTTGCCAAACTGAAGTTCATTCCAGCACCCCGTGGTGAAACTGAAACTTGCTTCACTGCCGTTCAACTCGACGCGGTCAGGGCTGCGCCAGCTTTCGTTCACGCCGCTCGCGAGTTTCGAGCTTTCCAGCACGCCTGAAGCTCCGTTGGAGAACTCCGCAAGGATGGCCACCCAATCGTCCGTGTCATTCGGCGCGCCGCCCCGAATGGGGGTGAGATTCATCAAGTTCGCCACGAGCCGCTTCATCGGCCCGATGAGATGATGGGCAAAATCAATCCGATGACTGAGCATGTCGCCAATCTCGCCAGTGCCCGCGAGTTTTTTCTGTTGACGCCAGCCCACGTTGCGCGTGCCCCAGTCTTGAAGGCGGCACGAACGATAGTGATAAGGTTTGCCAAGGTCTCCCTTGCCCACGAGGTGATGCAGGTAACGCATCGCCGGCACGAAGCGGTAAGTGAATGCCGTCATGTGCCGGACGCCGGCTTTGTCTGCTTCCTCTGCCATCTGGCGGGCATCGGCGGCGTTCAGTGCGAGCGGCTTTTCCGAAAGAACATGTTTGCCCGAACGCGCTGCAGCGATGGCTATCGGCGGATGAAACGCGTTCGGCGTGGCGATGATCACAGCATGAATGTCATCCCGCCGGATGATATCCTCCCAGTTGGTGGAATAAATGGGTGCGTTGGTCTTTTGTCGCGCGGCCTCAAGTGTCGCGGCGTTGGCGTCGCAGAGGGCGGTTACCTGCACCTCCTTGCAGAGGGCAAGGCCAGGAAGATGGTTTTGCAGCGTGATGCCGCCGGTGCCGATGATGGCGAAGTTTAGTTTGCTCATGTTGTGATTGCGTAAAAGTGGCCGCAGTATGCCAATCGCCGGAATGAACTCAAGGTTGGCGAGATTTCGATCTTTCGCCCCGCCGGCTTCGACGAGGCTAAGGATGCAAATTCCGGTTTCTGCGATTGACTCCTGCGTTCAGAAACCGCATTTCACGTGGCCATGAACTTCCGGAAAAACACTGTTTGCTTGCGTTCCTTGTGCGTAATCCTGCTCCTCCTGCTTGGAGAAACGGCGTCGTGGTCGGCTTCCGAGTGGCCTGAATTTAGAGGGCCGACAGGGCAGGGGGTGGCGACCGCTGTCGATGTGCCTGTCTCCTGGAGCGCTTCCAGTAATGTCATTTGGAAGAGGCTCTTTCAAAACTCGGATTTGTTGAGAGATTTCAATTGATCATGTGAAGTGGCACGAGTCGCGCTGATTTTTGGACATGCTCGACCTGACGACGATCTTCCACAATTTGCAACGCCATCTTTTCCCCATGCTCGA
>SXMN01000306.1 GCA_005777315.1 Verrucomicrobiales bacterium | reverse complement strand
TCTTCCGTGATGTGGAATTGAAGATACCCGATGGGGCGACGGCCTTGGTGGTTCGTTTCGAGTCCATGTCCACGTTCTTCAACGAGATCGTAGGCATCGACAACGTCCGCATTCATGTCGGCCCGCTGGCTTCGGCACCGCTGCCGCCCGCCTCACCTGCAAAGATCACTTACAGTCTGGCCGCGGGTGAGTTGACGATAAACTGGGACGGGGCAGGCACGCTGGAATCAGCACAGAACGTGACTGGCCCTTGGGGTGCTGTCGC
The DNA here is from genome assembly GCA_005777315.1 of Verrucomicrobiales bacterium. Lineage (GTDB taxonomy): Bacteria > Verrucomicrobiota > Verrucomicrobiia > Limisphaerales > F1-12-MAGs170 > F1-120-MAGs170. The sequence goes on along the minus strand of SXMN01000306.1, from coordinate 5,851 downwards.
TGGCGCAGCCAGCGGATACAAGGCAAAGATCGCGACCGGTGCCGGCTATTACCGGATACGACGATAGGAAGCCGACTATAGAGCGAATCGCACGGGCTTTGGCGTGATAACTCCGCCAAAGCCCGCTTTTAGTTCATGGTGTGATGTGGTGCGCAAGGAATTCAGGAATCTCCTGCGTAAGAGGCGATGAAGTTCAAAACCGCAAGTGCTGCCCTGCCTGTAGATTCAAGGGAGAGATTCAAAACCTGTCTGTGGCATTGAACAGTCGGAGAAGCAGTTATTCAGTCAGCAGGTAACGCAGTTCGTCCAGCGAGAGGCTTTGCGAAAATTTTTCTTCACCCAGTACGTCTTCGGCGAGCCCTTTCTTCTTCCGCTGGAGGGTGCGTATCTTCTCCTCGATGCTGTCTTTGATCAACAGTCGGTAGGCGATGACTTTCTGCGTCTGGCCAATGCGGTGCGTGCGGTCTATGGCCTGGTTCTCGACAGCGGGATTCCACCAGGGATCGAACAGGATCACGTAGCTCGCGGCAGTGAGGTTCAACCCGAACCCGCCGGCCTTGAGTGAGATCAGAAACACACCCGGCCCTTCACCCGCTTGAAAATCGCGTACAAGATCGCCGCGGTTTTCCGTGTTGCCTGCAAGGTACCAGTGCTTCCAACCTCGCGTGGTCAGATCTCGGCGCAGTAAATCGAGCATCTCCACGAATTGAGAAAAGACCAGCACCTTCTGGCCTTCCTCCATCAAGGGTTCGAGTGTTTCCATCAAGGCCTCGACCTTGGCACTTGGCGCTGTAGAGTCAGGTTTCACGAGCTTCGGGTGACAGCATATCTGGCGCAACCGGAGCAGTGAGGTGAGAAGATGAAATCGTTCCTTGTTGAGTGCCTTGGGTGTCTTCAATCCCAACAGCACTTGTTGCGCGCGTTTTAGTTCAGCGCGGTAAAGGGTTTTTTGCTCGCCTTCGATTTCACAGAATAGATCCTCTTCAACGCGATCGGGAAGATCGCGCGCCACCTGTGATTTGGTGCGGCGAATCAGGAAGGGACGTACGCGCGCAGAGAGCCGTTGCCGGGCGAACGGATCTTCTTTCGCGTCGTAGAGTCGTCCAAACTCCGCGCGGCTGCCGAGCGCTCCTGGCATGGCGAAACTCATCAGACTCCACAAATCCAGCAGTCTGTTTTCAATGGGTGTGCCGCTCAACACAAGCCGGTGCGAGGCCCGCAATCGTCGGGCGATCTGCCCCGTAAGGCTAGAGGGATTCTTGATGTACTGCCCTTCATCAAGAATGACCGCAAGGAACGACTCGCGTGCAAGTTCGTCACCTGAGAGGCGAAGCTGGTTGTAATTAAGTACGTGCAGATCAGCCGAACCTAGCTGGGAGACGAGCGATTTCAATGTGCCGGCGGACCAGACCCGGACTTTTAATGTCGGAAGAAACCGCTCCACCTCGGCGCGCCAGTTGTCGGACACGGACTTGGGACACACAACAAGACTCGGCAACCCGAGCGCACCGTCGGCAGTGTCACGCAGCCATGCAAGCCAGGCGAGAGTTTGCACCGTTTTTCCCAGGCCCATGTCGTCAGCAAGGATGCCGCCAAAACGATTTGTGCTGAGGTACGCGAGAAAATGGAAGCCCTCGAGCTGGTAGGGTCGCATCTCTGCCCGGATGGTCGCCGGTAATTCAGGCGTGACTCGCGCCTGAAGCTCGGCGGCGCGGCGCTCTATGCGATCGCAGGTTTCTTCCGGCAGGAAACGGCGCGCGGCGCGGTCAGCGAGCTGAAGGGCATGGAGGCGTTGAGGTTCGCTGGTCAGTTCATGCGGTGTTAAACCCAGTCGTGCGAGTTCCTTGTCCTCTTCCTCGGTGAGTTTGAATTCGAGTCTGCGCCAGCCTTTATCGCCCAGTCTCACCCATTTGCCTTTTGCGTCGAGGAGCAGTTTGATCTCTTCCTTCGAGAGCGTGGCGTCATTGACATCAACCAATACGCTGAGATCGAACCAGTCGATGCCTGCCTCGACAGCATTGAGTCGGATCTGGCCGGCGACCTCGGCGTTTTGGAAGGACGCCAGTTCACCTCGTAAATCGATCACTGTTCCGGCTGGAAGAGACTTCAGGAATGGAACGAACACTTCGGCGAATTTCTTCGTCATGCGCATCGTCCAGCGTGAGAAGGCGTAGTCCCACTTGAAACTGGTCGAGCCTAGAATCGCAGGAAGGTCGGCCAGCGCAGAACGCTCGATACGTTCCAGTGAACGGTCCTTCGCCTCGGCCTTTTGCGCCATGGCTTCCACACGCGTCCAGGTTCGCCCGTCCCATCGCTCGACATGGTGGGCGTCTTGCGACGCACCAAGCATGTCGAGCTGGCAATGTTCGACATCACTGCCCGCCCATGGCCTTTTGATCTCAGCAATGATGCGAGGGATTAAGGGCACTGTGCGCACCCGGGCAGCAAGCCGTGGTGGTGGTTCGGCCCGCAACCGGTCGAGCAAATGCAAGCCTCCCATGCTCTCGAGAGCTTTTGCTGGAACAAGTGTCGGTTCTGTGAGTCTCAGCAAATTTGATTCACGCGGTGGTCCGGTGAAGACTCCCTCCGCTGTCAAATAGAGGGTTGGGTGTCCCGTGAATGTTGCCTGAATGAATGGTGCCGACTGCCCGTCGGCTCTCATCAATCGGAAGGTGTAATCTCCATCGGCTTCGGCAGGCTCCTTCACTTCCCATAGAAGCGCGACTTCATGGAACATTAGCGGTTCACCCTGCGCATCTACTAGAAACGGACGCAGGGTCGGCTGACGAAAGCAGCGATTCAGCACGCTATGTCCCCATTGGTCCGAGTACTTGAGCGATGGATCGTAGTAAGATTCGGCACGTTCCAGGAGTGGCTGCCAGATCAAGTCCGCCTCCGGCGTGAAGCGTTCCGCATTGCTCGATCCGAACTCCCGCATCTTTTTCAGTTTGATTTCGATCCAATCGCGTCCCGGTGGACACCACTCGACTAGGGCTTCGGAGTCGGTGAACCGCAAGCGAAGTTCAATTGGTTCGGCCGAATTCTGCGAATGGGTTGCAGCGCCAATGTGGGCAAGTTCCCGTGTCCAGCGTTCGACCTCCTTCGCCCGTTCATGCCGGCGCATCCTGTCACGCACCGCGGTAAGATCGGTCACGGCGTGAAGGAACTCGGGAACCTTGATGTTGCGGCCCTCAAAATAGAGCGCTAGGTAATTCCAGAACTCGACTTCGTTTTCAGGAAAGCTCGGCCAAAGATTGACGCGATCCCACCAGCCTTCGTGGCCAGTCAATCCCAGTGCTGCCAGGTCGCGACCGAATAACGCGCGTTCGCGTTTCACGGTTTCGTAAAGACCCATGAGTTTGGATAGAAACTTGGCCTCGGCCGTCGTCAACTTCCTTCCGAGTCTGGCGTCCAGGAAAGCAGTCAGTGTTTTCGGTTCTTTCCGCGACGTCAACGAGTTGGGAGGTGTTGACTGTTTCCCCGCAGTGGAGGCGAGCGCCTGAACGGAGACGTCCGTGTGCTCGGCTAGCAAATACATGAAGGCTGCGTAGGCGTGTTTGCAGTCAACACGCACAGGGCATGAGCAAGCCGTGCCCCAGGCGTTCTTGAAAGCATCGAACACGAGGCTTACCTCGAAAGGAGCCTGCTGCTCGATGCGCGCGTGAAACACTGTTCCCGGTTTTGTGCAGTGGAATTCAGTTATTGCACCAGCGTTAAAACATGCCTCGCCGAGATCGGCAATGCCGGGATTGAAACGCTGAAGCGCTTTCACCACCGACGCGACATTCAGTCCTAACAGGTCAATTGCGTTTAACGGCATGACAACATCAAAGTCGGATAGTGCTGCTTCAAGCCATTGCCCGGGCGATGCTGTTCCACCACGAGTCGTGCAGTTCGGTGAGCGGAGTGGAGAATTCGCCGCTGGCGGTTTTCACCGTCAGTTTGTCGCCACCGACTTTACCGATCTGCACCGCAGCCACACCCATGAGCTTGGCGCGTTCGACGACTTTGACGGCATCAAGCGCGTTGCAACTGATGACAATGCGCGATTGCGTTTCGCCGAAGAGCAGGGAGTCGAGGCGAAATTCTTTCAGCGAGCTGAGGTCAATCGTCGCGCCAATCAGGCGCGGCGTGTCGCGGGCGACAAGCTGGCTGATGCAGCTTTCGGCGACCGTGACGGCCAGGCCGCCTTCGCTGCAATCGTGGGCGCTCTTCACGAGGCCGGACTGGATCAGGCCAATGAGCGTGGTGTGAAGTGTCTTCGCTACTTCGAGGTCGCAACGCGGCGGTGAACCGTTTTTCTTGCCGTGGACGACTTGCAGATACGCGCTGCCGCCGAGGCCAGAAATCGGGTCGGCTTTGTCCACCACTTCGCCGAGCAGGATGATGGCGTCGCCTTCGTCCTTGAACCATTGCGTGGTGACGTGCTCCAACTTCTCGATTAGGCCGACGACGGAAATCGTGGGCGTCGGGTCAATCGGGCCGGCGGGACTTTGATTGTAGAGCGAGCAATTGCCACCGGTGACGGGCGCGTTGAAGGCCTTGCAACCTTCTGCCAGACCGCGCACGGATTCCTTGATCTGCCAGAACAACTCGGGCTTGAGCGGGCTGGGCATGTTGAGATTATCCGTCGCGCCGAGCGGCAACGCACCGGAGCAGGCAAGGTTGCGACAGGCTTCGGCGACGGCGGCTTTCGCGCCTTCGTATGGATCGAGATATACATAACCGCCGTTGCAATCCACGGTCATGGCGATCAACTTCTCAGAAACTTTCGGGTCGCCGACTTTCGCCGCGAGTTCCGCGCTCATCACGGGCAATGAATCCGTCTTGATGCGAATGACCGCCGCATCGCTGCCGGGCAGGACGACCGAGCCATCGCGCACTTGATGATCGTATTGGCGATACACCCAGTTCTTGGAAGCGATGCTCGGCCACGCCAGCAGCTTCTTCAAATCGGTCATCGGCGATTGGCTGTCGGCTATTCCGTCCAAGCGGAAGGCGCGCACGTCTTTGAGATACGCCGGCTCGACACCCTCGCGATGATAAACCGGTGACTCATGCGCGATCTTCTTTGCAGGAATGTCCACGACGAGTTTTCCGCCGTGGCGCACCTTCATGTGGCCGGTATCGGTGATGATGCCAATCTCGGCCCACGGCAAATCCCACTTGTCGAAAATGCGTTTCACTTCCTCTTCGCGGCCCTTGTGGACGACGATGAGCATGCGTTCCTGCGATTCAGAAAGCATGATCTCGTAGCTGCTCATGTTCGGCGCGCGTTGCGGGACTTTGTCGAGTTCGATCTCGATGCCCGTGCCCGCGCGCGCGGCCATTTCGCAGGTGGAACAGGTCAAACCCGCCGCGCCCATGTCCTGCATGCCGGCGACCGCGCCGGTGGCGAGCAATTCCAGGCACGCTTCGCATACGAGCTTTTCCATGAATGGATCGCCAACCTGTACCGCACCGCGCTGTTGCTCGGCGGATTCCTCGGTTAAATCCTGCGATGCAAACGCCGCGCCCGCGAGGCCATCGCGACCCGTCGCCGGACCGACGTAAAACACGGGATTACCCACGCCCTTGGCCGCGCCGCGCGTGATCTGTTCATGGCGCAGCACGCCGAGGCAAAACGCGTTCACGAGCGGGTTGCCTTGATACGTCTTGTCGAAATACACCTCGCCCGCGACGGTCGGGATGCCGAAACAATTGCCGTAATGCGCGATGCCGCTAACGACGCCGGAGAAAAGGCGGCGGTTGTTTGCGATTTGGGATTTTAGATTTGCGACTTCGCCGGAAGTGGTTTGCTCGCGCTCACCCCTGCCCTCTCCCCCGGGGAGAGGGAGACCAGTTGCGGACG
>SXMN01000305.1 GCA_005777315.1 Verrucomicrobiales bacterium | reverse complement strand
TTCCGGAGAGTGCCGTGGGCACAGATGCAAGGCGTGAGCGAGGGAGGATGCCCGCAGCGGCCTCTGACCAAGCGAGCAACGCAGCAGATGCGCCCGCGCCACCTCCGAGATTTGTAGGCTATCCTGCGGTCTCCTCAGTAAGCCTTGGGACTGCGTCAGAAATCGCAGCTTATCTGGCGAGTTGGGCAGACAATCAAACTCCAACCGAGGCGCGCAAATCAGCCAGCGGCCAGTTCGGACGCACTTCGGCGCCTTCCGCTGAATCGACGAGCCCACGCGATAGCCGTCGTTCAGCCAGCACGCCGATCATGGCCGCGTTGTCAGTACACAATGCCTTGTCTGCAAGCCTGAGTTTGAAACCATGCCGCTCGCACTCAGCGGCGAGCTGAGCGCGCAAGCTCCGATTGCATGTGACTCCGCCAGATGCCGTGATGCAGCCAGCGCCAAGGCGCTTTGCGGCTCGGACAGTCTTGGTCACGAGCACCTCGACGATTGCCGCCTGCACGCTCGCGCACAAATCACGCCTTGCTTTCGCATCCTCCAACAACGCCGGGTGATCCCGGAGGAAGTAGCGCACGGAAGTTTTCAAACCGCTGAAACTGAAATCATCCGTGCCGTCATTCAGCAATGGTCTGGGAAACTTGAATGCAACTGGATTGCCCTCCATGGCGAGACGATCCAGCCCGGGACCTCCCGGATATGGCAGTCCGATCAGTTTAGCCACCTTGTCAAAGCATTCGCCCGCCGCGTCATCAATCGTGGAGCCGAGGACCACGTGATCCAGCTCGGCCCGGACATGGACCAGAAGCGTGTGCCCGCCGCTGACTATCAACGATACGTTCTTCTGAAATTCGCCAAATTCCGCTCGCAGCGGCACGCCAGAAATCCATGGGGAATACAAGTGCGCCTCGTGGTGGTGGATTCCGATGAATGGCTTTTCCAGAGCAAACGCGAGGGATTGCGCCGCGTTGAAGCCAATCAGAAGTGCGTTGGGAAGCCCCGGCCCCTGCGTTGCAGCCACCGCATCCAGATCCCCGGCTTCAAGACCAGCGGTGCGCAAAGCCTCTCGTACCAGAGGAGGCAGATTGCGGAGATGTTCGCGTGTGGCGAGTTCTGGAACCACGCCGCCGTACTCGGCGTGAAGCTTTATTTGAGAAGAAACAACGTTCGCCAGGATCTCACCGTTGCGCACCACGGCAACACTCGTCTCATCGCACGATGTCTCGGCGGCCAGGATTGTCATGATGTTGACTCGCGACGAAGCGCCCCTTCGAGATCATTGGCAGGATCGCGAGCCGGAAACCGGTTTGAAGCCAAACTTCATGGCTTGCCCGCCGCCATCTTGCGCTGTCCCGCGCCACGATCCTTGTAAAGCATCATGCCCTTGATGAAATCTGTCGCCCGGTCCATCTGCACATCCTTGGCGGCTTCCAGCTTCGCTCGCCGCTCCTCGTCCACGGGTTCAAGCATGGCCATCGACCGCTTCACCGCCAGCGTTTCCTCCTCTTCCGCGCTCATCGGCACGATGCTGTCGGGTGTGATGCCGCGCTCGTGAATCACCTTGTGGCTCGGGGTGTAGTACTTGGCGGTCGTTAGTCGCAAGGCGGATCCATCTTGAAGAGGGATGATGGTCTGTACCGAACCCTTTCCAAAGGTCTGCTCGCCCATGATGAAGGCACGACCCAGATCTTGAAGACAACCAGCGACGATTTCCGAAGCGCTGGCGCTGCCATTGTTGACGAGAATCACGATAGGCTTGCCATCGATGAAGTCGCTCCCCCTGGCATTCCATACCTCCTTGGACTGGGATCCCCGGCCTTCTGTTGAAACGATGGGCTTGCCTCGCTCCAGGAATAGATCGCATACGTTGACCGCCTGCGGTAGCAAACCGCCGGGATTGCCCCGAAGGTCCATGATGAGCCCCTGCATGTCCTGCTTCTTCAACTTCTTGAGAGCTTCTCGCAAATCTGCCGTTGTCTGCTCGCCAAACTGAGTCAGCCGGACGTAACCAATTTTGTCCGGCTTGCTCACAGGGAAAGAGCTGCGCCCTTCGATGTCTTTCACCGTGGAAACATGAATCTGCTGGCGCTTTAATTCAAAGTCCCGCGGCTCCTGCCAGTTTGAGCGCATCACCGTGATGGTCACCGTGGTGCCCGATTCGCCGCGCAAATGTCGAACTGACTCAGTCAAACCCAGCTTTTCAGTGCTTTTGCCTTCGATCTTGACGATCTTGTCTCCAGTGATGATCCCCGCCTTGAAGGCCGGAGTATCTTCCATCGGCGACACCACGGTCAAAGCGCCGTCCTTAAGCACAACCACCAGTCCGACTCCCCCGAAAGCACCCTCGGTGTCATGACGCAGATCCTCATGCTTCCGCGGCTCCATGAACTCGCTATGCGGATCCAGGGTGGAAAGCATCCCTTTCATGGCACCGCGCATCAATTCATCGTAAGCCACCTTGTCCTCGTCCACGTATTCCTGCCGGACCTTTTCCAGCACGCGAACAAAAATATCCATTTGCTGATAGAGATTGGTCTTGTCCGCCGCCTGGGCCGATGTGAGGTAGATCTGGGCTCCGATAAAGAGATTTACGGCCAACACCAGGAACAACACCGAATACATCAGACGTTTTTTCATACATCAAATTGCCGACTCAACTGGTCGCAAAGTAGATTGGGGCACAAAAGTTGGCAAGGGCTGCATCGGATTCATTTTCAAGTCCTCATTCCTTTTCGGCCCGGGCCACCCTGGAACTACATCCGTCGCACAGAGTCGCTCCTGCTACGAGCCGAGCGCGTTAGTAGTCTTGAGATTCTAAAGTGATACGCCGATCCCATCCTCCTTGATCAGGGAGTCGAGTTCCCGGGAGCCACTTACCGCGTGAAGCTTCGCGGCGCTTTCAACCCCGGTTCAATAGCCTCCCGCACCGATGGCGGAGGACTTGGTTTCGAGCTTCTCCCCCGCCTTCCCGGCGGCCTCGCGCCGGCGATAATCGTCCATCATAGCCGCAGTGGCTGTGGCACCGCACCTGGAGCCGCCCAGATCGCGAACCTTGATCAACCCATCCAGATCACGCACGCCACCAGCGGCTTTGACCTGCACTTTCGCCGACACACTGGCGCGCATGAGCGCGAGGTCATGCTCCGTCGCGCCTTTGTAGTTGTAGCTGCCGTCCGGCTGTTTCACGAAGCCGTAACCGCTGGAAGTCTTGACCCAGTCAGCACCGGCGCGCTCGCACAACTGGCAGAGCTTCTTCTTGAAATCATCGCTGCTCATTCCCGCGCCGCCTTTGGTGAGGTAATCGTTCTCAAAGATGACTTTCACCTTCGAGCCGTGTTTGTGCGCTTCTTCGCAGACAGCCTTCACATCGCGCTCGACGTAATCCCAGTCGCCGCCGAGGGCCTTGCCGACGTTCAGGACCATGTCGATTTCGGCAGCACCATCCTTGCAGGCCAGCTCGGTCTCGTAACGTTTGGACTCAGTCGTCGAGTTGCCATGCGGGAAGCCGATGACCGCCCCAACAAGCACTCCCGTTCCCTTGAGCAATTCGGAGGCGCGTTTGACGGCGTAAGGTTTGATGCAGACCGATGCGACTCCGTATTTCGCGGCGAGCTTGCAGCCATCCTCCAATTCCTGATCCGTCATTGTTGGATGCAGCAGCGAGTGATCGATCATTTTAGCGAGTTCTTCGTAGGTATATTTCATAATTTGCAGAAAGACGCAGGCACGGTTCTACCGTGATCAGGCCAAAACCCCATCGATGATTTCCGCGTCGAGTACGCCGGTGAGTTTCTGGTCAAGGCCCCCATAGAAATAAGTGAGCTTCTGGTGCTCCAGTCCCATCAGGTGAAGGATGGTCGCATGGAGATCTCGAATGTGGTGGCGATTGACGGCGGCTTCGTGGCCGAGTTCGTCGGTCTCGCCGTAGCTGGTGCCGCCCTTCACTCCGCCGCCCGCGAGGAAGTAGGTGAAACCTTTCGGATTGTGGTCGCGACCGTCCTTCTCGCCTTGCACAACGGCCTGTCTGCCGAACTCGCCACCCCAGACGACGAGCGTGGAGTCGAGCAGGCCCCGTTGCTCCAGGTCCGTGAGAAGCGCGGCGATGGGCCGGTCGATTTCCGGGCAATGAATCTTGAGGTTCTCTTCCACGCCGAAGTGGGCATCCCAGTTCTGCTGTTGATGGCCTCCGCCATGATAAATCTGGATGAAACGCACGCCACGCTCGACAAGACGCCGCGCGATGAGGCATTGCCGCCCGAATGGAGCCGGGCCGAGAGCGAGCGGATGGTAATCCGGCTTCGACTCGTTCACGCCGTACATCTCCTGGGTGCGCGCATCCTCCTGCGTGATGTCGAGAGCCTCGGGCGCTGTGGTCTGAAGCTGGAAAGCGAGCTCGTAGCTGGCGATGCGCGCCTGCAATTCCGAGTAACCGGGTCGCGAGGCCAGGTGTTCGGCGTTGAGCGCATTGGCCGTCGTGATCAGGTCGCGCTGCATCTGGGGAGTGTAGCCTGCGGTGGAGGCAAGATTCAGGATCGGCTGGCCGGTGGCGCGAAAGACCGTGCCTTGGTACGCCGCCGGCATGAAGCCGCTGGCCCAGTTTGCCGCGCCACTGATTGGGCCACCACGCGGATCGAGCATCACCACGTAGCCAGGGAGATTTTGAGTCATTGAACCCAGGCCGTATGAGAGCCACGAACCAATTGACGGGTGGCCTTGCACGACTCGTCCACTGTTCATCTGGATCATCGCCGAGCCGTGCGCGAAGGAATCCGCGTAAAGAGATTTGATCACCGCCAGTTTGTCCGCCTGTTTTGCAAGGTGTGGCAGCGCGTCGGAGACCCACAATCCTGATTTTCCATGACGGGCAAACTCGCGCTTCGTGCCAAGCAGCTTTCCAGGCTTCACGTCACGCTTGCGGACTTCAAGGCTGGCCGTTTGCCCACTGCGCTTTTGTAACTCGGGTTTGTAGTCGAACAGATCCATCTGTGACGGTCCCCCATACATGAACAAGAAAATGCACGACTTGGCTTTCGTTGGGATATGCGCTGCCTTGAGCAACATCCCACCCCCTGAACTGTCCACCAAAGCCGCGCGAGCCTGCCGCGTGAAGAAACCGTCCTGATCCAGAAGCGCCGTGAGCGCGAGCCCCGAAAATCCCGCCCCCATCTGCCAAAGAAATTCGCGGCGCGAACCGACGCACAATCCGCGGCTGCGACCAGGACATTCCTGACGATGGTTCATGCGAACTTGATACCACACAGCAAAGACGAATGTAAATGACCGGGAAAGTTCCCTGGTAATCTGGGGTGCGATTAAAAGCGGGTGAGGCCACGCCTGGGAGCGCCGGCATCCTTGCCGGCGATTTCTCTCTCCGGGGGACCCGTCCGCACTCGCTGCCCGCGCCGGCAGGGATGCCGGCGCTCCCAGGGCAGGTTCATGGAAAGGGTATCTTCGACAACCGATCTTGCTGGCTCTCGGACGTGACCGTCCGCGCTCCTTCCAGCAAATGGCTTCTAATCTCGAAGCATGGCAGCGCGGCATTCGTCATCACCAAAGACTGGTCTTTTGACATCCGTCGCTCTACAAACTGCCCCGCGCGATGAAGCTAGGAGCCAAAGCATGGATAAATGACTGGTTGGAAGGACTGGGAAGGATTTCGCAGTTATTGCGGGAAGTCCTTCAATCAGCATTTACCCATCGATTGGATGGGAGTTACTTCATCAATCAGATCTACTTCATCGGCGTGAAATCGCAGTCGGTCGTGCTCATCACGGGCGCCTTTACGGGAATGGTGCTGGCTGCGCAAACGTACTTCCAGTTTCACAAGGTGAAGATGGATACGGCGACGCTGGCCGTGGTGGGTGTGTCAATGTGCAGCGAGCTGGGGCCGGTGTTGACGGCTTTGATGGTGGCAGGACGCGTTGGCGCGGCGATGGCGGCGGAGCTCGGGACGATGCGCGTCACCGAGCAAGTGGACGCGCTGCGGACGCTCGCGGCTCATCCGGTGGATTATCTGGTGGTGCCCCGGTTTCTGGCAACTTTGGTGGCGATGCCGCTCTTGACGGCCGAGTCGATTGTGGTGGGCATCGCCGCCGGTTACGCGGTCGGCGTGCAACTGCTCCAGATTGATCCGACTTACCTCTGGCACAACATGCTGCGATACACCGACCCGAACGAGGTCGTGGCGGGATTGACGAAGGCGACGATCTTCGGCGGGATCATCGCAATCATCGGCTGCTACAAAGGAATGAGTTGCGGTGAAGGCGCCGAAGGAGTGGGCAAAGCAACCACCGAGGCGGTTGTTTATTCCTCAATTTCCATCCTGATCGTGAACTTCTTCCTCACGCTGGCACTCAACCGAATCCTGGAATGATAGAAGTGCGAAGTCTGGTGAAGAGCTTCGGAAGCCACAGGGTTCTGGATGGCGTCTCCCTTCGTGTGGAAAAGGGGGAATCCGTGGTAATCATCGGACGCAGCGGCGGCGGCAAAAGCGTTCTCCTCAAGCACCTGATCGGCCTGGTTCAACCGGACGCGGGGGAAGTGCTGATCGACGGTGAGAACATCGCCCGGTTAAACGAGCGGGAACTGCTGCGGGTACGCCGCCGATTTGGAATGTTGTTTCAAGGCGCGGCGTTGTTCGACTCGTTGACGGTGGCTGAAAACGTGGGCTTTGTCCTGGCGCGGGAAAAGCAGCATACAGCGGCTGAAGTGGCAAAGGCGGTGGAAGAGGCGCTGGAAATGGTGGAACTCCCCGGCACACAGAGTAAGAAACCCTCTGAGTTGTCTGGGGGGATGCGCAAACGTGTGGGGCTGGCGCGTGCGATTGTTTACCGGCCGGAGATCGTTCTTTATGACGAACCGACCACCGGTCTTGATCCAATCGTGTCCGACAGCATCGATCAATTGATCATGCGGGTGAACCAGCACTTAAACGTCACCTCAGTGGTGGTGACACACGACATGCGGACAGCCCGCCGTGTGGGCCATCGGATTCTCATGCTGCATCAAAAACGAATGTATGTGAGTGACACGCCGGAAAATCTTTTCCACTCCACCGATCCGGTGGTGCGCCAGTTTATTGACGGAGTCTCGGACCCCAAGGAACACAATCTTTAGCCAGATATGAATGATTCAAGCAAGACGACGCGGGTGGGCCTCTTCGTGTTGGTGGGGCTTGTGGTGATGGCGGGGCTGATCATCAAGTTCAGCAAAAGCGGCGCTTGGTTTACGCCCACTTATCAAATCAAGCTGGTCGTCGGCAATGTGGCCGGCATCAAGGATGGAGCTTCCGTTCTCATGGCCGGTGTTCCCGTGGGGAACGTCGAAAAGGCGGAACTGTCCGCCGATGGACGCACCGTGATGCTGCAACTCAAGGTTCTTCAAAAGTACCGGGACCGCATCCACCGCGATGCCCGGTTCCTGGTCGAGCAGGCTGGATTTCTGGGAGACCAATACGTCGCCATCGTCCCCGGTCAGAATACCGCTCCTGTGATCGAGGATGGAGAGACCGTGAAAGGAGAAGATGCCTTTAATTTTCAGGAAATTGCCCGTTCGGCTTCCGGGTTGATGCAGCGTGTGGATCAGACCGTGGCCAAGTTGAACCAGTCCATCACGCGGGTGGATCAGGTGCTGCTGTCCACCGAGACGCTGACAAATGTCACCTATGCGGTCGCGAACTTCCGGGCGATGTCGGATCGCGCTCTGGTTGCGATCGAGAGTGTGGACCGGATTCTCAAGACGAACGCACCGGTGGTGGGAACTTCCGTGAGCAATCTGGCGATATTCTCGCATGAGCTGCGCGGTGTTTCGAGTGAACTGCGCCTCGTCATCGAGACGAACCGCGCCCAAGTCTTCAACGCGATCAGCAATGTCGAAACCGCAACAAGACAGGTAAACCGCCTGCTCGATGGCGTGGAGCAAGGGCACGGCCTGGCGGGAAGCTTCTTCAAGAACCCGCAGCTCGAACAGAACATCTCCATGCTGACCAGCAACCTCAGTGTGGCCAGCAGCAATCTGAACAAGCACGGGCTCTGGCGTTTTCTGTGGAAGCCGAAATCCCCGTGAGGTAGCTTTCAAGACACGCGGATCGCGATCCGCGCTGACTGCCTTGTCCCGTCATGTCACTTTGGATCATTCGAATTGTTTTTGTGCTGGCCTGCTCCCTCGGAGGTTACGCGGTCAGCCAGGTCCGTCCTGAACTCCTCTCGAACGGCATCCTTGGCGCAGTGGTCGGCTTTGGCTTCGGTGGATTGATGGTGGGCATCGATGAGATGCTCAAAGGCTTTTCACTTCGCGCATTCTCCGCGGCCACCTTCGGACTCCTGCTCGGAAGCATTGTCGCCTGGGCTTTCGACAATTCAGGGCTCTTCGTTTATGTGGATGCAGATACCACCCGCTGGCTGGTCCGCCTGTGTTTGTTCCTGGCCTTCGGTTACATCGGAGCCATTGTGGCAATGCGGAGCAACAAGGAGGATTTCAGCCTGATCATTCCCTTCGTACGCTTCAAAGCCCGCGATCAAGCGGAGGAACTCCTGCTCCTCGACACCAGCGCGATTATCGATGGACGCGTCGGCGACCTGGTCGAGGCGAACTTTCTGAAGGGAATCATTGTCGTGCCCCGATTTGTCCTGCTCGAACTCCAGAACATCGCGGATTCAAGCGACGCCATCCGGAGAGCGAAAGGACGCAGGGGACTCGACGTTCTCGCACGGCTACAGCGGAATCCCCGGAATGAGGTGAAGATCCTCGATTCGGAAGTGCCGGAGGAAACCACCGTGGATTCAAAACTGATCAGGCTGGCGCAAGTCCTCGGAGCTCGTCTGTTCACGACCGATTACAATCTGGGCCGGATCGCCGAATTGCAGCATGTGACCTGCGTGAACGTGGCGCAGCTCGGAACGGCGATGAAGCCGGTCATCCTCGCCGGCGATGTGGTGCGGTTGAGAGTGGTGCGCGAGGGCAAGGACAAAGGCCAGGGAATTGGGTACCTCACCGACGGCACGATGGTTGTGGTAAACCAGGGTCATTCCGTGATCGGTCAGGAGGTGGACGTGCAGATTCAAGCGTTGCATCAGACCGGCGCCGGGATGATGGTGTTCGCAGATCTGGCGAAAGCCGGGTAAAGCCTGAATCGGGGCTCCAAAACGCCCGCGCCGCCGACGCGCCACATCATGGAGAATTTTTGACAATGAATCTTGTAACCATCTTCCGCTCGTTCAGCCCGGCAGAGGCGCAGTTGATCCGTTCCATGCTTGAGGCGGCTGGAATTCCCGCCCACACAGTCGGGGAATTGTCTGCTCTGAGCGTGGAAGGTTACTCGATGACGACGGGAGGTGTCCGCGTCCAGGTGCCAGAGGATCGGGCGGAGGAGGCGAAGGCGCTGATCGCGTCGAAGAGTGAAGGCGAGACCGAGGGAGGTTGAATCGGTTACACGCTGGAGGCCAGGACTGATCTGAGTCCACCACTCAACTGGTCGAACGTTCTCAGCACGCCGATTACCGTAGGCGACCGGCTCACTCTCACCAACAGCGTCACCAACGAAAACCAGTTCTATCGCTTGAAAGAGTGGAGAACTTTCGCGGACTGCTGCATCATTGGTGCATGCTGCCAGGGGCTGGGCCAACAATTCTACCGCGTCGTAGAAATCGCTCCGTGAAAACCACCAAATGAACTCACGATAAATCCGAGACGGCGCATCTATCACTTTTCCTTCGATACAGGAACGCGCCGAAAGGTGCGTCCACCCTTTTCTGAGCCGTGGCTTTTTGAGACAGGAAGCACAACGAATTGCCTACCCCCGACGGCAAAACAACAAGACAACAGAACCCAACAGCGCAAGGGTGATGGAAGACGGTTCTGGAAATGGTTCGACATCCGTGCCCGGACCTGTGCCAGCAACACCAAAACCCTTTAGACCTACCAGATTTGTTGGCGGAAGATTGCCACCACCAACCATCACGATAAAAGGTTCCGACTCACCCTTTGCCTGGGAGGATTCAAAATCAGAACCATTGTAAGCCTTCATCACAAAGGTGGCTTTCTCACCCGGTGAAAGGTTTGGAATGGTTACGTCAACACTGTTGACATAACCCTGAGAAGCTTGACTGCTCGTTCTGAATGTAGTCACAGGAAAAAGTGGAGTTAAGGCGGATAATGGCGTGCCCTCGGGGCCGGCGTACAACTGCGCCCTAAACCATGCGCCGACTCCAGTTCCGTCTGGCAGAAGCACACGCGCGTAAACCTCCGTGCCCACTCTGTTATTAAATACGACGACTCCCTGTGCAAAAGCCGCAACGGATACCATCACACTGGCAGCGGTGAGGATGAGTTTTTTTCATTAGCGGGTTCGGGAGTAAGCCTGCGCAGCATTCATCACGCACAAATGGCGGGAGAGGGTCTGATCTGGTTCATGGCCCCGATGCACTTCCAAGGTTGGAGGTGGCGGCTCTTCGATCGACCGGAATGCGGACCGATTGTTCCATGCGAAGTGTCGCGCTCAAAATCGGCGCATGGAATCTATTGACGCGAACAATCGGGAGGAATAAAACTCCTCCGAATCAGCCAGGAGAATTCCCGTAGTGCGATACGCTGAATGAGGGCCAAAATTTCCAAATCTAATCATCCATCACCCGCGAGTGGCCGCCTGTTGCCAGGCCTCGCGCTGCTGCTGGTGGCGTCGGGCCTGGTGGCGCTCGTGGCGGCGGACCTGCGCATCCAGTCGTTCGTAGTAGGGGAGGACAGGCGCCCACAGCTCAATTTCACCGCAGACGCGCTTCAGTATTACCGGCTGCTGCACGGGGACAGTGTGACGAGCATCAACCGTCCGGTGGCGATCACGTTGACCAGTCCGCTGATCGGGCCGGCCATAGCGGGCGACGCCCCGGTTTTTTTCAGGCTTCAGTCCGTGCCGCGGTTGCAGAGTCTGGATTCGGACGGGGACGGGATTCCTGACTCGTATGAACTGGATCATCCGCCGCTCAACCCGCTGAACGTGGCGGATGCCGCGACGGATCCCGACGGCAATGGAAAAACGTTCTTGCAGGAGTTCCAGGAAAGCCAGGTTTCACGGCCTCCCATGACAACGGTTGTCAATTCGTCGCCTTTGCCAGGCGAGGATCGCGTGGCGGTGACGCGGGAGACTATTTTCTATTTCAGCCAGCCGTTGAACTCAGACGCGGTGGTGACGACGCAATTGTTTTACGCGGAGTTTGGCGGGCGGAAAGTCCTATCGCGGGCGGAATTGTCGTCGGACAGGAGGAAGGCGACGCTGTTTTATCTGGAGGATCTCCCCGCCAGCGCCCGGGTGCTGGTGCGTTTCGTAGGCGACGGGATCAAGGACGCTTCTGGAGTGGTGATCGATCCGGATGGCAACGGGATCGAGGGGGGACGAAGGTGTTGTCGTTCGACACCTTGGGGATCGCGGCGGTGGGCAGCACGGCGGTGATCGGAAAAGTCTATGCCTCGGAGCTGGTGGCGGACCCGCGGGACAGCTCGAAGACGCTCAACGTCCCCCTCGAGGGGGCAACGGTGACGGTGGATGGCGCCGAGGAAACCCTGCGCGCAGTGACGGATGTGAACGGCTTCTTCAAACTTCAGCCCGCGCCCGTGGGACGCTTCTTCGTCCATGTGGATGGCCGCACGGCGAAGGGAAGCCAGTGGCCGGCTGGCAACTACTATCCGTTTGTTGGCAAAGCCTGGGAGGCGGTGGCGGGACGGGAGGACAACCTAGCGGGAGGGAGTGGAGAGATTTTCCTGCCGTTGATCCAGCAGGGCACTCTGCAAACTGTGAGCGCGATCCAACCCACGATCATCACGTTTCCCCAGGCGGTCCTGGACAAAAATCCAGCCCTCGCCGGAGTCAATGTCCTCGTGCCCGAGGATGCGCTTTTTGACGACAAGGGAACGCGCGGCGGGAGGGTGGGGATTGCGCCTGTGTCGCCGGACCGGCTGCCGCAGCCGTTGCCGCCGGGGCTGGATCTGCCGCTGGTGATCACGGTGCAAACGGATGGCCCGAGTAATTTTGACCGGCCTGTGCCAGTTCGATTTCCCAACCTGCCCGATCCGAAGACGGGGAAGAAACTTCCGCCCGGCGCGAAGTCTGCCCTCTGGAGCTTCAATCACGACAGCGGCGAATGGGAGATCGTCGGGCCGATGACCGTGACGGCGGATGGAAACTTCGTGGAGTCCGACCCTGGTGTCGGAATTTTACAGCCCGGCTGGCATGGCAGCGCCCCTGGCTCCAGCGGCAATTGCGACAATCTTCAAAGTGGTGGCGGCGGGGATGGAGACGGAGATGGCAACGGTGATGGGGATGGGGACGGTAACGGAGACGGAAACGACGATGGTGATGGCGACAGTGACGGTGACGGCACGCCTGACAGCGAGGACAGTGACGACGACAACGATGGCACACCTGACGATCAGGACAGCGATGACGATGGCGACGGCACCCCCGATGATCAGGAAGATGACGACGGGGACGGCATTCCAAACGGCGAGGATCCTGACGACGACGGCGACGGCACGCCGGACGATGAGGAGGAAGAATGCGAAGGCGCGCCCTGCCCGCCGAATGCGACGACGCCGATCGACGTGGGTCAATGGACGGAGACTTCGGTTGCCGCCGATGGTAATTTCGCCGATCAGCAGGATTTCTCTTACTCGGCCCAGGTCTGTCTGGACGAAAGCGCCAATGTCTGGCGGTTGATGGTAACGGGGATGTTTTCCAAGGGACGCATCAATCTGACGTTTTCCGGAAGCACCGAACCAATCGCCCAACTGGCGCCGGCGGGTAATGTGAATGACGCCAATGATTGCACCATCATTGCCGACATGGCCGACTATAGCGGCAATCCCGGCACCGGACGGGGCGAATGGCATGTTCCCGCCGTCTCAAGAGTTCACGAGTATTTCCACCGGGATACCGATTTCGCCGGTTTCATCAATCCCCTCTGGCAGGCGGCGGAAATCCAGATGGAGTCCGGCACGCTGCCTTGCGAGACACCCCAGGCAGAGGCGGAGGCTGTGCTTCGCGCGGAAGCGGACGCGGCGTTTGCCGCAATGAAGGCCACCTTCTTCACCCAGTACAACGCCTGGGTTCCCGCACACAACTCCGCGCCATTCGACGACGGCGCTTATCTCGCCGGTCAGGCGATCCTCAATACCCGCATCGCCGAAATCAGGGCATTCGCGACCGCGCAGGGCTGGGCGGCATGTCCGGCCTTCTTCTCGCTCTTCAACGCTGGCGCAGGAAGGCTGGTCGGCCTCGCCAGCATCACCGGGCCTTCGCTGGCCGGAATCGAGGTGAGCGCTCCAAACACACGGATCAACATTGGCGGCACCGTGCAGCTCAAAGTCGAAGGAATCTATTCTGATAACAGCCGGCGCGATTTAACTTCCGCGCCTGGCATCTCTTACCTTTTGGACAAACCCGCCGCCACCGTGACCGGCGCGGGGCTGGTCGCGGGCGTCAGCGGCGGCGGCGTGGTCATAACCGCCCGATTCAAAGTCGGACAGGACAGCCTGCCATTTGCCAACGCTATTCGACTCGAAGTGATCTCCCCGCTGGATCGCGACGGCGACGGGATGCCGGACGCTTATGAAACGGCGAACGGCCTGAATCCAAATGACCCCGCGGATCGGATCAGAGACCTGGATGGAGACGGGCTTCAGAATTACGCGGAGTTCAAACTCGGCACGAACCCGTCCAAACGCGACACCGATGGCGACGGTGGCAGCGACTTCGATGAGACGATCCAGGGCACCAACCCGAACTCGACGTTCAAAGCTGTCCGCAAGTTGTCCCTTGGATTGCATTACTTCGCGCTGATGAACCTGGAGACAGGCGAAATCGAGCAGCGCGGCATCACCGGCAAGAACGGCCTGGGCCACGTGAATCTGATCATGGCACCCGACACGCGTTACCGCCAGTGGGTGCTTCGCGCCAGTGACCTCCACATCGGCACCGCCGAATGGATCTCTGGTGGCAACGGCCAGCGCTTTTTGCTACCGGCGGTTGTTTTGAAGCGGGACCGGACGGCGGATGAGGACGGCGATGGCTTGAGCGATCTCGCCGAGTTCATCATGGGCACGAGCACGAAGGATCCGGACAACGACGGGGACGGCATTCCTGATGGCGCGGAAGTTCAACAGGGCACCAATCCCAGCGATGGCAAGCCTGTTGCCACGGGAGTGATCGGCAGCGCAGACACCGCGGGCATGGCGGTGGATGTCTCCGCGGTTGGCGGGCTCGTCGCCGTGGCGGATTCCGAGGCGGGCGTGGCGATCTTCAATGTCGCGGGTGGATTGAATCCGACACAGATCGCGCAGATCGACACCACGGGCAACGCCGGATCGGTGTCCGCTTCAGGCCAGTTCATCGCAGTGGCCGACGGCCCAGGCGGCTTCCTGGTCATCGACATTTCCGATCGTGAGAAACCGCGAATGCTTCACCAGCTCAATCTTGGTTCACCCGTCAACGCCGTGGCTGCAGCAGGCGCGTTTGGGTTCGCGGCGCTGGCGAACGGTCGTGTCGTGGCGGTGGAAATGGCGCTGGGACAAATCCTCGATTCCGTCAACGTAGCCGTGGACGTGAGTCTTCAAGATCTCGTAATTTCGGGCCAGACAGTCTTCGCCCTTGCGGTTGGAAGACTCTACGCGCTGGCCCTGGATGAAGGAGCGCTTCAAGTGGTCCACAGCATTGATTCGCCCGGCGGTATTGGCGCGGGCCAGCGCCGGCTCCGTCTTTTCGTTGCCGACGGACGCGCTTATGCCACGCACACCGCGGGCTACAACGTTTTTGATGTAAGCAACCGCTCGAACATGCGCCGCCTTCTTGCCAACAACACACAACAACGAGGCTGGAAACAGATCGTCCCAAACGGCTCCGGCCTTGGAATCGCCACCGTCAGCCAGAACAGCACCAGCGACGGCCCGCATGACGTCTCACTCTACGATCTTGGCGCGGACGGCCTGGGCACGAGGTTCATCGCCACATTTCCGACGCCCGGGCTGGCCACGGCCGTGAGCCTCTACAACGGCCTCGCGTACGTCGCCGACGGCCAGGCTGGATTGCAGATCATCAATTTCCGCGCCTACGATAATCAAGGTGTGCCACCTTCAATTTCGCTCTCGGCCAGTTTCCCGTTGGACCCGGCGCAAGCGGAGGAAGGCAAACGCGTTCACGTGACGGCGCAGGTGAAGGATGATGTGCAAGTGCGGAGTGTGGAATTCTTCGTCGATGGGCAGCGGATGACCATCGACAATAATTACCCTTTCGAAACGTTCTTCGTCACGCCGATGCTGACGTCCGCCAGGAAGTCGTTCACGCTCCAGGCTCGCGCAACCGACACCGGAGGCAATTCCGCCGCCACGCCGCTCGTCACCGTCCAGCTCGTGACCGATGCCACGCCGCCGCGCGTGCTGCGCAAAACGCCCTCGCCTGATGCCTTCACCACCGAGGTGACAACTGTATCCGCCTCGTTTAACGAACCCGTGATTCCAGCAACGATCACCTTCCAGACCTTCGCGCTCCGGTCCGCTGGTCCCGACACCGCATTCGGCACAAAGGATGACATCGTGGTGGATGACGGGCAGGTCGAGTACCGGAATTCGATCAACACGGCGTTCCTGAGATTTCAAAAGCCTCTTCCCCCCGGCTTGTATCAAGCGCGAATCAGGCCTCCGATTGCCGACCTCGCGCTCAACGCTCTTGCCACCGATGTCGTCTGGAGCTTCTGGGTGCTCAGCGAGAAGGACAGTGATGGAGATGGAATACCCGACAACATCGAAGCAGCCCTTGGCTATGACCCGGCAAATCCGGACACCAACCGCGACGGAATCCCTGACGGACGTGAAGACCGGGATGGCGACAAGCTGGGCAACGCCTGGGAACTGCTTTACGGGCTCGATCCGCGGGTCCGTGATTCCGACGGCAACGGAGTCAACGACGATGTGGAAGATCCGGACAATGACGGGCTGCCCAACCTCCGGGAATTCCAGCTTGGCAGCAGCCCTCGAAGCGCGGACAGCGATGGCGATGGCTGGGATGATAATGGTGAGGTCGCGTCCGGAACAGATCCGACCAACCCTGCGGCGGTCCCGTTCCAACTGGTGACGAGCTCCATCGTCAGTTTCCTGAACGCTATTCCCGAAACACCGTCGGCAAACACTGCAATCTTTATTCACTCGCAACCGGTGAGTTACCTGAATGCGCAAGCGGAGACTCCGCCGCCTGGCTCCACGATTTGGGTTCTCTCGCCCCCGGTCAGTTACCTGAACGCGCTTCCGGAAGCGCCTTCTCCCGGCGTCTCGCTCCAAATCTTGTCCCCATTGACCAGTTTCTTGAACTCAGCATCGGAAGCACCGCCTGCCGGCATCTTGTTTAATGTAATCTCGCCAGTTGTGAGCTATCAAAACCAATGATCGACCATTCAATGAGCTTTCACTTTTCAACCCCATCACCGCTATGAAATCGACAATGAACATCACCTCCCGTATCGCCTTCCGCTGGTTGTTCGCATTGATGACGGCAGCGCTACCAGGCGCCGCCATTGCGATTGATCCTGATCTGCCCTTCAGCTCGGGCTCGACAGGCGCGGACGGGCCTCTGACCTTCCGCGCCATTCCTTCGGGCAGAACCTCTCTCGGGATGGCGTATGACGCAGCCCGGCAGGAAGTCGTGCTCTTCGGTGGCTGGATCAACAATGTTGGGCAGGCCGACACGTGGGTCTGGCGGGGTGGAAACTGGATTCGCCTGTTTCCTCCGGTGAGTCCTCCCGATCGGTGGAGTCATAAGATGGTTTACGACGCGGCGCGCCAGGAGATCGTGATGTTTGGTGGCACCCGTCCAATCACCGGCCGATTGAACGACACCTGGACTTGGAATGGAACCACGTGGACGCAGAAGACTCCCGCGAGTTCCCCGTCTCCACGCGACGAATTCTGCATGGCGTATGACGCCGCCCGCCAGCAAGTGGTGATCTTCGGAGGAAACGGGGGCAGTGACGAAACCTGGCTGTGGGACGGATCGAATTGGACACAGGCGAATCCGGCGAAAAAGCCGCCGGGGACAGCCTCCAGCGCGATGGCATACGACTCAGCGAGGCAGGAGTGCGTCCTGTTCGGAAATCACGGCCAGACCTGGACATGGAACGGCCAGACCTGGACACTGGAAACTCCACTCAACGAGCCGGCCGGCCGCAATTTCCCCACCCTGATCAACGACGGCTCCAGCAATACCATCCTCCTCTTCAGCGGCAGCAATAGGCAGGATACCTGGACGTGGAACGGTTCCGAATGGAGACAGCTCTCCCCTGCAAACTCTCCCGGCGGACGCCAGTATCATGCGGTGGTTTATGATGCTGCCCGTCAGCGTGGAGTCATGTTCGGTGGTGATATTCCGGGCGTGGACAGCCTTGGCGCGGAAACATGGCTTTGGAATGGCACGAACTGGGAATTGTGGAGCAACAAAACCCAATTCTTCGACATGAAAGCCCGTGCCAGCGGCATCTGGAACTTTACGACCATCGAAATTCCGTCTGGCGTGACCGTCAAGTTCACCAAGAACTCGGGGAACACACCTGTGCGATGGCTGGCAACCGGCGATGTCACAATCAATGGAGCCATTGATGTCGGCGGGGAGTTTGGTGGGGTCGCATTGCTGCCTGGCATTCCAGCCCGGGGCGGCCCCGGAGGATTCGATGGAGGGCGCGGTGGCATCCTGTTCCGTTCCTCCGCCTCCTTCGCAGGCCAGCCAGGACAGGGGCCTGGTGGCGGAGCGCCCGGCACCGCCCCGCAAACAAACCCTCAAAACCTTCGTGATGGCAAGGATGGTGCCTTCAACGGAAATTATGGAAACGCCTTTCTCCAACCACTGGACGGCGGTTCAGGCGGCGGCGGCGGCACCTCCAACGATGATTGGAATGGTGGAAATGGCGGCGGCGGCGGCGGCGCGATCTTGATCTCCTCCTCGCGTGACATTGCCGTCAGCGGGGTTGTTCGGGCCAACGGCGGTCATATCGAGTTCAGCAACGCGAGTTTGGGTGGACGCGGCTCAGGCGGCGCCATTCTCCTGCGCGCTGATCGCGTGTCGGGACCGGGTTCGCTTGAAGCTTATGGCGGTCAAAACAACAACCCCAACAACCCCAACGGCCGTATCCGAGTCGAAGCTTATGTCCGCAGCCTGACCGGCGGGCAGATTCCGGAGGAGGTTGTGGGCTTGCCCGCAGCCAACGGAGAACTGAACCAGGTTGGCACCTTGCGCATTGTCAGCGTCAAGGGAGTCAATGTGGTCTCACCACCCACCGGAAATCAGAACACTCCTGATGTTGTCTTCAGCGACGCGGGCCCGGTACAGATCGTTGTGCAAGGCTCTGGTGTTCCAAATGGCACCGCCGTCAATCTCCGCATCACGACGGCAAGCAGCGTCATTGAACCAACGCCTCAAAACCTGGTGAACGGCACCGCGACATTCAACACGACGGTGCCCAAAGGCATCGGCACGCTCCAGGCCACGGCAAAGTTTGCTCAGCCCTGAGTCTGTTTCATCAGATAACCATTCGGCAACAGCGCGGGCTTGATCGCCACAGCTCAGTCCGGACTTGATTTGAGCAAGCGCTCTACGCGTGTCCCGCCGGTTGCGCCTGGTGGACATCGAGCGCGACAACCAAACGGCAAGTGTTGATCTTCACGGATTGAGGCAGGCCGCGAAGTGATGTCAGACCGTCGGGGTCCGCCTTCGCCGCAGCGGTGCATCCGCAAATTGTTGGTGGAGCGCGACTGTGCTAAAAGCCAGTCGCAGCAGTATCGATGGCTCGCTCTCACGCCAAACCTGCTGCGGCTGGTGCTGCACACACAGCCGCGCTCCTGGCCGAGAGCCAAGTTCACTGACAACTTGTGGATGCACCGTCGCCGCAGCGCCTCCAGATTTCACCGTTGTCTTGACCAGAGAGTCGAGGATAGATTCCCGGCATCAGCCTTGATGGACATGCAACGAATCTCTCCAACGCAACGACTGCGCATACTTCACTTGTGCCTTCTTGGATTCATCTTCGCGTGGTTGTTCTCCGGTAATTTAACCGCCTTTGGTGCAAACGCGACGGTGGCAGCAACTGGTGGTGCCACGGGGAAGGCGACGCATTGGGCTTTTCTACCGTTGACGCGTCCGGAGATTCCACGTGTCGCGGATGAAGCCAGACCGGGCAAGGTTCGCAACCCGATTGATCGTTTCATTCTTTCGAAGTTGAAAGATCAGGGGATCTCACCGTCGGGGGAGGCGGACCGGCGCACACTCATCCGGCGGCTCTACTTCGATCTGATCGGACTGCCGCCGACTCCTGTCGAGATCGAGGAATTTATTCGGAACGAATCCCCGGACGCTTACGAGAAACTTGTGGATGGATTGCTGGCATCCCCCCGCCACGGCGAACGGTGGGCGCGGCACTGGCTGGACGTGGTGCATTTCGGCGAGACCCACGGTTACGACAAGGACAAGCTCAGGACACATGCGTGGCCGTATCGTGATTATGTGATCCGCGCCTTCAATGAAGACCGTCCATACGCGCGTTTCGTCCAGGAACAGATTGCGGGGGACGTGCTCTTTCCTTTCACACGCGACGGCATTGAGGCGCTGGGGTTCGTCGCGGCAGGGCCGTGGGATTTCATCGGTCATGCAGAAGTGCCTGAGACGAAGATCGACGGGAAAGTAGCCCGCCATCTGGATCGCGATGACATGGTGGCGAACACGATGCAGACCTTCAACAGTCTCACGGTTCAATGCGCCCAGTGCCACGATCATAAGTTCGATCCAATTGCGCAGGAGGATTATTACGCGTTGCAGGCGGTCTTCGCCGCGGTGGACCGGACGGACAAGGAGTACGACATCGATCCGGCGGTTGGCCGCACTCGAGCCGGGCTGAAGGACCGGGAGCGGGGTTTGATCGCGCGCAGAAAGCAGATCGATGACGGAATTGCCACTCGTGCGGGTGAGCCACTGATCACGTTGGACGCGAAGATCGCCGATGCGGAGAAGGCGGCGAAGAAGGGGGACGCCCTCGGCTACCATAGCGCCATTGAGCCGGCTCAGAGCAGTGTGAAATGGGTGCAGGTGGACCTTGGGCGCATTGTCACCTTGACGAACGTTGTTCTGCATCCGTGCAAGGATGATTTCAATGACATCGGCGAGGGCTTTGGTTTTCCGCTGCGATTCAAAGTGGAGGTTGCCAACGAGGTGGAGTTTTCGAACAGCGTGAAGATCATCAAGGATCAGACAAGCGCCGATCTGGAGAATCCGAAACTCAAGGCGCAGTCGTTCGACACCGGCGGACAGACGGCTCGTTTTATCCGCGTTACCGCCACCAAACTGGCGCCACGGCAGAACGACTTCATTTTCGCCCTCGCGGAACTTCGCGCTATCGATGGCGCAGGCATGAACGTGGCTTTGGGGGCGACGGTCACCGCGCTGGATTCGGTCGAAGCGCCGGTGCGCTGGCAGAAGTCAAACTTGACGGATGGCTGGTATCCGGGCGTGGGCAACGCTGAAT
Source organism: Verrucomicrobiales bacterium (assembly GCA_005777315.1). GTDB lineage: Bacteria > Verrucomicrobiota > Verrucomicrobiia > Limisphaerales > F1-12-MAGs170 > F1-120-MAGs170. The sequence continues at coordinate 5,094 of SXMN01000305.1, read as the reverse complement.
CCACCGAGCTCGTCCGCCTGCGCAAGGAACGCGGCGAGCTGATCGCCACGAACACCTCGGTGGATGACAAACGAACGCTGGAAGAGATCCGCGAGAAGTTGAGCGGTTTGAAGGAAGAGTTGGGCCGGCTGGACAAGCCGAGCATGGCGTACGTGGCGGCTGTCCATACAGGTTCCGGAGCGTTTGCGGGCACGGGAAAGAACGGTGGCAAGCCGCGGCCGATTCACCTTTTGAACCGTGGGAATGTGCAGAAGCCTGAAAAGGAGGTCGGGCCGGGCACTCTTAAAGTGGTGGCAGATCTGCCCGCGCGCTTTGAGATTCCGGCGGATCAACCGGAAGGGGGACGCCGTGCGGCGCTGGCGAAATGGCTCTCTGATTCGCGCAATCCGGTCACGTGGCGTTCCATCGTGAACCGCGTCTGGATGCAGCACTTCGGCCGTGGCATTGTGGAAACCCCAAATGACTTCGGAAAGATGGGCTCACTGCCGACACATCCGGAATTGCTGGACTGGCTGGCCTGCGAGTTTCGCGATGGTGGACAATCCCTTAAACAACTTCACCGGTTGATTGTCACGAGTGCGACGTATCGGCAAAGGAGTTCAGCAGGCGGCAGCAGCGCATCTGGCGAATCAAAGCCGGCGGCACAACTTACTTCTGATTCACTGGTTGCTGAAAACTTCAGCCGCGCCCTGGCCGCTGATTCCGACAACCGCTTCCTCTGGCGGATGAACCGGAAGAAGCTCGAAGCCGAGGCGGTTCGCGACGCGATGCTTTTGGTCGCCGGAAAACTGGATCTGACCATGGGCGGACCGAGTTTTCAGGATTTTGTCATCGAGAAACCGGAGCATTCGCCGCACTACGAGTATCATTTGCACAATCCGGACGATCCAAAATCGCACCGGCGGTCGATTTATCGGTTCGTCGTGCGTTCGCAGCCCCAGCCATTCATGACGACGCTGGATTGCGCTGATCCCTCCATGCAGGTCGCCCGCCGCAACGAAAGCGTCACGGCGCTCCAGGCGCTCGCGATGCTGAACAATGCGATGGTGGTGGCGATGTCGAAACACTTCGCCGCAAAGCTGGAAATGGCCGGCGGCGATCTTCAGGAAAACGTGCGGAGTGCCTATTACGATTCCACAGGCCATCCGCCGTCTTCCTCTGACCTTGAGAAGTTGGAACGTTACGCGCGGGAGTTCGGGAGCGCAAATCTTTGCCGGGCGCTGTTCAACTTGAATGAGTTCTCGTTTGTGGATTGAGCCATGAGAAACGATTCACCATTTCATCGCTTCACTGGAAGGGCGACACCGCTCAGCCGGCGCGAATTCTTGTGGCGATCCGGCGGCGGTCTGGGAGGCATCGCATTGGCGAGTTTGCTCGGCTCCGAAGGCCTGCTTTCGGGGAACGCGAACCAGGCGGCGGCAATTCCAGGAGCTGCGAAGCTCCCCCACTTCAAGCCGCGCGCGAAGCGTGTCATCCAGATGTTCATGGGCGGGGCGGCAAGCCACATTGACCTTTTCGATTTCAAACCGGAACTGGTGAAACGCGACGGGCAAAAGAGTGACTTCGGCGAGCACGTCGAGGCGTTTCAGGACGGGCTCGGGCCGTGGATGAAGCCGGTGTGGGAATTCAAGCCCTACGGAGAATGCGGCAAGATGTTGAGCGAAGTCGTGGCGGACCTCGGTCGAGTGGTGGACGACATCGCCTTCGTTCACAATCTCGTGGGCAAGACAGGTGTGCATAGCCAGGCGACTTACCTTCAGGCGACCGGCTTTCAATTGCCTGGATTCCCGGGAATGGGCAGTTGGGTGAGCTACGGTCTCGGCAGCATGAATGAGAATTTGCCGGCGTTTGTCGTTCTGCCGGATCACCGCGGCTTCGCCTCCAATGGACCCAAGAATTGGGATTCAGCCTTCCTGCCGCAACAGCATGCGGGCACGATGATCTATCCGGGGCGTGAGAATTCCATCGCTGATCTTCGACCGGACAAGCGCGGCGACTTCATCACTTCGGGTAGCGAGGCCGCCACCCAGACGCTCCTGGCTCAACTCAACGGCGGGCATCTCGCGGAACGCGAAGAGGACGCCCGGCTCGACGCGCGGATTCGCAGCTATGAGCTGGCTGCGCGGATGCAACTTGCCGCGCCCGAGGCGATGGACATCTCACGCGAACCGGAACACATCCTGAAACTCTACGGCATCGATCAAACCACAAAGGAGTGGCCCAAGGAGATCAATGCGCGCGAGGAGAAAGACTACTTCGGACGCAAGTGCCTGGTCGCGCGGCGGCTGATCGAACGCGGCGTTCGTTTCGTGCAGATCTGGTCCGGCAACGACAATGGTTTCCCGCGACGCAACTGGGATTCGCACGAGGACGTTCGCCGCGATCACGGACCATTGTCGATGGGCTTTGCGTGCGGCGCGGCTGCGTTGATTGAAGACTTGAAGCAGCGCGGGCTCCTGGATGACACGGTCATTTTGTGGACGACCGAGTTCGGAAGGATGCCTTCGTCGCAGGGCGGCAAGGGACGCGACCACAATCCCTATGTCTTCACGAACTGGCTGGCAGGTGGCGGCATTCGCGGTGGCGCGATTTGTGGCGAGAGCGATCAATGGGGCTACAAGCCGCTCGAACGAAACAATCCGACGCTGGTTTATGACATTCACGCCACCGTGCTGCACCTGCTTGGCCTGAACCATGAGCACCTGACCTTCCGACATAATGGCATCGACCGGCGGTTGACGGACGTGCATGGAAGCGTTATCCAAGAGCTGCTTCACGCCTAACAACTCAACGCACATGAACTTTTTATTTCACCATCCGACACGCGGGCAGTCTGCCGCGCCTACCGTCCGCCGCGCTTTCACCCTCATCGAACTCCTCGTCGTCATCGCGATCATCGCAATTCTGGCCGGGATGCTTCTGCCTGCCTTGTCGAAGGCGAAGGCCAACGCTCAAAAATCGTTGTGCGTCAGCAACTCGAAACAATGGGCTTTGGCTGTGAATATCTATGCCGGGGATTTTGATCAGAAATTTCCAGACAACAGCGCCGGAGGAGACTTGAGCTGGATGATGCCTTCGATGAGCAATTTTTGGAATAATTACCTGATCAAGAACACACGCACGACCAAGAAGAACGAGCGCCCTGCGAATGACGTGCTCTTCTGCCCGACGGACAAGTGGCATCGTGCCGCGGAAGCCGGGATGATTTCCTCCGACAATACGGCGCAGTTGATCGGCTATTTCTACCTGCCGGGACGCAAGGACGGCGATGCAACGATCAAAAGCCAGGCAAAGGGAACTGCCGACTGGTACTATCGAAGCAAACTCGGGGGGCGATTCTCGCAGGCCCCGATCATCATCGACCGCATGCAGGGCATCGGCCCCTCAACAACAAACATGTATGATGCACGCCTCTCGTGGAAGACGGATTATGATGGGAAGAAAGTCTTCACCGCGACCCATCGGTTGCAAAATGGAGCTCCGTCCGGTGGCAATTTTGGGTTTGAAGATGGCCACGTCGAATGGTTCACCGGCAAGAAGGTCAGCCTCGGCGCATCCATCGGCGACTGGCAGTGCTACTTCAAAATTCCGGTCAGCGAGTAACCCATTGGAAAAGATCCGTCGGGAGCCAGAATTGAATTGCGATCACCATCGGGTGTTCCAAGCTCGCGAGGATGATGGCCGGCATTCATTACCGGTTGATATGGCTCCTCGCGCTGTGGCTCTTGGGACAGGAGCCAACATTCTCCGCGCCTGCGAACCGGCTTAATCAGTATAACTTCAAGGTCATCAAGGAAGGTCTGCCGCAGAGCAGCGTCAAAGCGATCCTTCAGACTTCGGACGGCTACCTGTGGTTCGGCACCAGATTTGGTCTGGTTCGTTTTGATGGTGTCACGCTGACAGTTTTCGGGCCCGGCAGCAATCCGGCTCTGGAAGATGGAAATTGCGGAAGCCTGATGCAGGACCGCCTCACGGGCGGCTTGTGGATCGGAAGGCGGGAAAGCGTCTGCTATTTTGACGGACAGCGTTTTGCGAACTACGACATCAATGCCGGCGCACCAGAGATGATCATCCGTCAGATGGACGCCGCGATTGATGGAGGCCTTTGGCTCGCATCGACACACGGGTTGCTAAAATTCAAGGACGGCAGAATCACGCAACGGTTCGGCGCGGAAACAGGACTGCTTGACGACGAGATCCAATCGGTATTCGTGGATACGGCTGGGTTGATCTGGCTGGGACTCAAAGAGGGGTTGCAGAGGCTTGATCCTAAAACGGGACGCACGGAGGAAATCAAGCCCGGCGGAAATTTAAGCTTCCGCGATGTTCGTGCGATACGGCGGTATGGCGATCAATTGTGGGTATTGGCGGCAGGAGGAATTTATGTCCGCGAGCGGGAGCAATGGCGTCATTACTCCATTGATTTTCAGCAGGCGGATTTGGCGGGAGCATTCCTGCTCAAGGACTCGACGGGCAAGGTGTGGGCCGGAACCAACTTAGGAGCGCTGTACAGTTTTGAAGACGGGGCGTTCCAGAAAGCCGCGACGACTTCCCCATTGCTGGCGCGCGCCCTGACGGTGTTTGAGGATCGCGAGGCGAACTTGTGGGTTGGAACTCCATTCGGCGGCGTGGTCATGCTGCAACTGAAGCGAATGGAAACGATTGCCGCCCCCGATGGCCTTGTGAATGAAAATGTCTGGTCGATTCACGAATCGTCAGACGGAACCTTTTGGTTCGGCTGTGATGATGGAATCAGCCGCCTCAAGGACGGCGTCATCACTTCCTTCCCCTCGTCATCCCAGGGAGGGATAAATGAAATCAAGTCTATCTTCCAGGATTCACGAGGCGACGTCTGGGTCGGCACGAAGCTTTTCGGATTTCAGCGGTTCGCAAATGGCCAGTGGGAACACGTGCCCCTCCCCGGAAGTCCGAGCAACAATGAAGTCACCCGTATTTTTGGTTCTTCGGGAATTACCTGGTTGTTTTTCACTGGCTAGTTTGAAAGGAGTGAGGAAGGAAGACAGAGAATCTTTTAGAATGGAATCCAGGATGGGCAAGTCTGGGCGAGGTGGAGCATCGTGTGCGGGAGGTGGC
>SXMN01000304.1 GCA_005777315.1 Verrucomicrobiales bacterium | reverse complement strand
TCGAGCATGGGGAAAAGATGGCGTTGCAAATTGTGGAAGATCGTCGTCAGGTCGAGCATGTCCAAAAATCAGCGCGACTCGTGCCACTTCACATGATCAATTGAAATCTCTCAACAAATCCGAGTTTTGAAAGAGCCTCTTTGGATTTTGAATTTCGCTGACGGTCTCCTGAGTGCTGTGATAGGAATCGAGCTTGCGTTATCAGGCGTGCCTACGGTTTCGCTTCGATCAGGAACAAGTCTTCCTTTTTCGAGAGCAGCCAGCGGGCGCGGCGTTGCATGATCAGATTCGCGAGCCGGTAGTCGGGATGGTTGTCGGCGTTGATCGCCAGCGCCTGTTGAAGGACTAACTCGAATTCCTTCACGTTCTGTGTCTTGATGCAGACTGCCTCGGCGAACGCGACATAGGGCGCGGCCTGCTGTCCTTTTCCGAGGACGACAGCGCGGTCGAAGTGTTCGCGGGACCGCGTCACCGGATCGCCCTTCGCGCCTTGCCGACGCATTTCATAAGTCACCAGGAAGCTGTGAATCGCGCCGTTGGCGAAGCTCTCATCCAGTTCCAGCGTGCGATCGATCACCGCCTCCACGATCGGCTGGTCGGCGACTAGATCGGGTTTGTCCGCCGTGATCGCCAGGCCCCAAGGCGCCGCCGTCCAGTAAAGCTGGGGGACATCGGCACGCTTGGCGATGCGGACGGCCTTCCTGGCATCGGCACGCAGAGCCATTTCAAAACCAGGATGCCGCGCCTCGAGGCCGCGCAGGCCGTAGTTGCGCGCGCGCAGATGGAGTCGGTGGGCACGGGCACGGAGCGCGGTGGCGGCGGCGAAATCCTTGTCCTCGATTTCATCGGCGTCTTGTTGCACGAAGGCGTAAGCATATTGCGTGAACCCGCTCGAAGTGGTGAAGAGCAGCCCTTTGTGTTTCGGACTTTCCGCGAGCAGACTCTCCATCAATTTAAGGCTGAAAGGCACCGCCGCCTTGATCAGCTCCGGATCGTCATCGGCGGTGAAAGTAGTGCCGCCACCCGCCAGCGCGTCGCCGAGCTTGTTGATTGCCATCTTTTTGACGGAACAACCGCTGGCCAGCAGGCAGGCGAGCGTGAGTGCGGCGAGTGCCGTGCGGAAACCAAAGCCGACCACGGAGCCGGCTGCTGGGCGTTTAGGAACCGTCCGGGCTGTACAATCTCCGATCAACAGGGAATGGGTGGGATGTTGTGGTTTCATTCTGTAAATTCTCGCATCGGATGAAGGCCGATCGGTTGCTGGATGGGAGTTCATGGTGGTTCGAGCTTTTTGAGTTTGAATGAGGGTTGTGTATCGCAAACCGAGACCATGGCGTTAATCGTTAAAACGGGTTTCAAGTGTGTTTGTCTCAATGTTCACTCAATGTGCTGGCCGTCGGGAGATCGGATATGGTGATGGTAAGTTCTGGTCTTCGAAGCTCTCTCTCCCAGTTCTCTGGCTCGCCACCCCAAATGCGGGGCAGAGGTTTTTCAGCAGAATCACCGTTGATACGTGTCACGCAGCAAAGAGGCTGGCGATATCGAGCGTGAAGCTCGGAACTGACGTGGTGACCAGCAATTCTCCGGGTCCGTGAACGATGCACTCGGCGAACTGTTCGCCCGCCGGCTGCCTGTGAACCTCGATCGACTTCCCCACCTCCAGCACCAGCCAACATTCCTTCACGCCGGCGCTGGCGTAGGCGCGTAGCTTGGAGCGGTCGTATTCGTGGCCAGTCTCGCATACCTCAATCACCAACTCGGCGGTGCGAGGGTGTTGGTCCGCGTAATCAGCAATAGAACCGAGGATGACAGAAAGGTCCGGCTCCGGCTCCGAGTCGCCGCAGAGGATTAAACAGCCGCATCCACGCGGGAGGAGATGGAGCGGATTGGATCCGCTTGCAGAGCCGGGAAGTGTTTGGCGCCCAGGGCCACTTTCTGTGCGACTTTTTCCACGTCAGCAAATACTTGGCAGAGGCAGCGCCGAGTTGCCATCCCGATCAGCCGGATCGATGGCGACGCACTCAACAGAAGCGGCTCAAGTGTGGCAACCTCGCCAAGGTGATAGCCACCTTGGAGGAGCAACTTGAAGCCGAGGGCACAGCGGACACGGAAGCCCCCGTACGCAGCGGACATCGCTACCTGAGCAATCGTCTGGACTGCTTGGACTATCCCTTGGCCCTGGCGCTGGGTTTGCCGATCGGCTCAGGCATCATCGAAAGCGGACATCGTCACGTCCTCCAAGCACGACTCAAAAAGGCTGGCACTGCCTGGCTCCCAGAACACGCCGATCAGATCGCTCACTTGCGCGTACTCAGAGCCAATGACCGCTGGCTATCAATTTGGAATTAGCCTCACCCACTTTTAATCGCACCCGCTGCCTGCTGCTCCAGCACTTTCAAATTGTAATCGCGAATCAAAGCTGGTAGTGCTCCACGCGTTCCTGAGTCCGGTATCGCTTGAAAACTGTCCCCGGTCTGTCCGCCCCTTGTGGAGGTTCGGCGGCGTAGGTGCCCAAGGCCGTCCGGGCCTCCTGATTTGGCGGATGGACCAGGAAAGAGCAGCATGACGCATTAATGAATTTCCAACGATCCTTGGTCGAGCACCCTCCCGAAATCCCGGATCACACCATGATACGCTGTATCGGCAGCGGTAATTATGGCAAAGTGTGGCTCGCCAGGAATGTCATGGGCACCTTTCGGGCCATCAAGGTGATTCATCGAAAGCGCTTCACGGAACAACGTCCCTAGGACCGCGAATACATGGGCATCATGAAGTATGAGCCCATCTCCCGATCGCATCCCGGGTTCGTCAGTGTGCTCCACATTGGCAACAACACGGAGGAACATTACTTTTATTACATCATGGAGGTGGCGGACGACGTCACTCACGGCCAGCAGTTTGATCCCCTTCGATACGAGGCCCGCACTCTGGCCACGGACAAGGAACGGTTCCAACGTCTGCCCGTCGATGAATGCCTCCGCCTTGGACTTCAGCTCGCTTCGGCCCTTGGCCACCTTCACCGGCAGAATCTTGTTCACCGGGACATCAAGCCATCGAACATCATCTTCGTGAACGATTCGCCGAAATTCGCCGACATCGGCCTCGTCACGGACATCGGGGAGAGCGCCACCTTTGTCGGCAGTGAAGGTTACGTCCCGCGGGAAGGTCCAGGCAAACCCGCCGCTGATATTTACGGCCTGGGCAAGGTTCTTTTTGAACTCATCAGTGGCCAGCATCAGTTGAATTATCCCAAGCTGCCCCCGGAGTTTGACCGCCTCGAGGATGCCACCGCGCGCCGTGCGTTCCTCCAAACCATCGCACCGGCATGTGAGGAAAACGCCCTGCAACGTTGCTCAACCGCCAAGGAATTGATCCAGAAACTCCAGGCGTTGGAGAACGCCACCGAGGTCGTGGCATCCCATCCCGCCCCGGCGCCGGCTTCCGCCTCCCGCATTGTCCTTCTGACAGCCGGCACCAGCGGCCCGGCCGCCGCGCTGGCTCACCATCTCACGCAGCACCTGGAAAATTCCTCCTGCATCGTGTTTGCCGACAAATCGGCCACGGTCACCGTCGAGTCGGCGCGTGAAATGGAAAACAGAATCCGTGAGGCGGACGCAGCCGTCCCGCTGCTTACGGTGGATTCCATTGCCAGCGAGTTGATGTCCTACGAAATCGGCCTTGCCCAGGACCATGCCCGGTCCGCTCATGGGAAACCACGCCTGATCCCGCTCATTTACGATCTGCCAGTCCCACTTCCCATCGAGAGCGCCGAGCTTGTTCAGGATGCGGCACGTCTCCTGCCAGTGAACGAGCACACGGACCCTGCGCAACTCGCCCGCGATCTCCTGGCGGCGATCCACTCGCAGGGGGATCTCCCCGGAACCATCAGCCATCCAAAACTGGAGCCCACTGGCGGCGCAGTTCCGCTCAACTCCCAATTTTATCTCACCCGCCCGGGGGATGCCGCTTTTCATGAAGCCGTCGCTTCGGGAGAAAGCTTCATTCTCGTCAAGGGCGCCCGGCAGATGGGCAAGACATCGCTCCTTGCTCGCGGCCTCCAGCGCGCGAGAGAAAACGGGCACAAAGTCCTGCTCACCGATTACCAGAAGCTCAACAGCGCAAGTTTTGAATCCATCGAAAAACTTTACTTCGCCCTCGGAACTTCCCTCGCCGATCAATTGGATCTGGATGTGCTCCCGGAAGACACCTGGGACAGCCGGCGAAGCGCCAATTACAACTTGGACCGCTATGTCAAACGCGAGGTTCTCGAACGGCTTACATCCAACCTCGTATGGGGAATGGATGAAATAGATCGCGTCTTTTCCTGCCAGTTCGGCAACGATGTGTTCGGCCTGTTCCGCTCCTGGCATAACGCACGCGCGCTTGAACCGTCTTCGCCCTGGGCTCGCCTCACGCTCGCCCTCGCTTACGCCACCGAAGTTCACACCTTCATCACCGATGTCGCCCAGTCCCCGTTCAACATCGGGACAAGGATCGTGCTCCGTGATTTCACCCAGGATCAGGTGGCCGAACTCAACCAGAAATACGGATCGCCGCTCCGAACTCCGGCCGACATCCAGTCCTTTATCTCACTGGTAGGCGGGCAGCCGTATCTCGTCCGCCGCAGCCTGCACGAACTGGCGAGCAATCCGCAGTCAATCCAGGAGTTTCAGGCCGGCGCGGATCATGAGGAAGGAATCTTCAACGATCATCTCCGCCGCCTGCTTGTTCTCCTCGCTCGTGATCCAATACTTGTGGACGCCGTGCGCGCCATGACGCGTGGCGAGCCCTGCTCCAAACCCGAAACGTTCCACAGGCTTCGAGCCGCGGGAATCATTACAGGTTCCACGGCTCATGACGCCCGTCTCCGGTGCCAGCTTTACCAAACGTACCTGTCTCGCAATCTCTGACCAAAACCCGCCGCCCGAGCCTTCACGCCAGGCTCGCCGGCATACACCGCTCAAACCTCATCCAATGAAATCCAAGAAAACCCCCAAGGACGCAGCAGCAGCAACCAACGCCGAGATCGAAGATGCCCGTATTGGCCTCTCCGCCGATGCGCTGCGCAAGTCCATGACGCACACCCTCTCTTATGCCCAGGGCCGTCAGGCTTCCAACGCCTCCCGCAATGATCTCTACACCGCCCTCGCCTATGCCGTCCGGGAACGTCTGCTCCACCGCGGCATGCAAGGCATCGAGACCTATCTGAAGGAGGACGTCAAATTCGTCTGCTACCTCTCGGCAGAATTTCTCATGGGCCCCCAGCTCGGCAACAACCTCATCAGCCTGGGCATCTTTGAGGCCGCCCGCGAAGCAGTCCGGAGCTTTGGAGTCGAACTCGATGACCTTCTTGAACAGGAGGAGGAACCCGGCCTGGGCAACGGCGGTCTTGGACGCCTCGCCGCCTGCTACCTCGACTCCCTCGCCACCCTCGAGCGACCCTCCATAGGCTATGGCATCCGCTACGAATACGGCATTTTTGAACAGGGCATCAAAGACGGTTGGCAGGTCGAGATCACCGACCGCTGGCTGCGCCTCGGCAATCCATGGGAGATTTCCCGCCCGGAATTGAGTTGTGAAGTCAAACTCGGAGGCCACACCGAGAGTTACCAGGACGAACAAGGGAACACGCGCAAACGCTGGGTCCCGTCCCGAGTCATCCGAGGTGTTGCCTACGACACTCCAATCCTCGGTTACCGCGTCAACACCTGCAACATGCTCCGCCTCTGGCGCTCCGCCGCCGCCGAATCCTTCAACTTCGCCGCGTTCAACCGTGGCGATTACAAGGGAGCCGTGGAGGAAAAAATCGTCTCCGAAAACATCTCAAAAATTCTCTATCCGAATGACGAATCACCGCAGGGCAAACAATTGCGCCTCGAACAGCAGTACTTCTTCGTCTGCTGCTCGCTTCAAGACATGATCCGCATCCAGCTTGAACGCGGAAAACCCCTCGCCCGGTTCGCCGAGAATTTTGCCGCCCAGCTCAACGACACCCATCCCGCCATCGGCATTGCGGAACTCATGCGACTCCTCGTCGATGAACAGTTCATGGACTGGGACGCCGCCTGGAAGATCACCCAGGCCACCTTTGGTTACACCAACCACACACTCCTGCCCGAGGCCATGGAGAAATGGTCGATCGGCCTTTTCCAGCATCTACTCCCAAGGCACCTGGAAATCATCTACGAGATCAACTCCCGGTTCATCGATGAAGTCCGCACCCGGTTCCCCAACGATGACGGACGCGTGGCCCGCCTCTCGATCATCGACGAGTCCGGTGAACGCTACGTCCGCATGGCCAATCTCGCCTCTGTAGGATCCCACGCCATCAACGGCGTCGCAGCCCTTCACTCCGATCTTCTCCAAAGGTTCGCCCTGAAGGATTTTGCCGATCTCTGGCCGAGTCGATTCAGCAACAAAACAAACGGCGTGACACCGCGCCGCTTCGTCGCCCTCAGCAATCCCGGCCTGACCCAGCTCATCAGCCAGCAGATCGGTGACAACTGGCTCAAGGATCTCAATCAACTCCGCCAGCTTGAAAAGCTCGCTGACGACAAGACGTTCCAAAAACAGTGGCGTGCCGTGAAGCTGGCGAACAAACAGAGGCTCGCCACCATCATCAAGGAACGCACCGGCGTCGTCGTGCAACCCGAGTCACTACACGATTTCCAGGTCAAACGGATCCACGAATACAAACGGCAGCACTTGAACGTGCTCCACATCGTGCGCCGTTACCTCGACCTGAAGCAAAATCCGAAGGCTCAACTCCCTCCCCGGACCTTCCTCCTCGGGGGCAAGGCGGCGCCTGGGTATTTCATGGCCAAGCTCATGATCAAGCTGGTTCATTCCGTCGCCGATGTCGTCAACAACGATCCAGGGATCCAGGATCGCGTGGTGTTCTTCCCTGATTTCAGCGTCAAGAACGCCCAGAACATCTACCCTGCAGCTGATCTCTCCGAACAGATTTCCACAGCCGG
>SXMN01000303.1 GCA_005777315.1 Verrucomicrobiales bacterium | reverse complement strand
GCCAAGGAGGGCCTTCATGCTGCCGTCGCCGTCGGCTTTCTTATTACCCCAAGTGTAAACGTATTTCGTGGATTTGGATGCTTTAGCCATGGAATGAGTTTGAATTGTGTGATTTTCTTCGAAAATTCTGTGGAAAACCGAGCGGCGACGATAACAATCATCGAAGACGTGTCAACGGCTGATTTGGCTCAATGCCCGTGGCCTTGAGCTGTCGCCAAAACAGATGCATCGATGCACTGAAAACACCTTTGAGCCGACGTTCGTTTGGGATCCTGGAAGCCGTGTGCCGCCTCTTGGAACCTGCGAAGCGCATTTCTGGTTGGGGCCACTGGATGTTCCCGCTCCAGAGCTGCCTTCCTGGGCAGAACTCCTCCCCGATGGTGAAAGGGATCGCGCAGCGCGATTTCACTTCGCTGTGGATCAACAGCGATACATCGTTTCGCATGCCATCCTCCGTCTCATTCTGGGAGCTTATCTTGAGCAATCGCCCCGGCTAATTCGATTCTCCACGAATGCGTTTGGAAAACCGTTCGTAGAAGCCACTACCAATGGCGGGCAGATCGAATTCAGCCTGTCTCACTCCGGGGATATGGCGGCAATTGGGATCGTCCGTGGACATCCTGTAGGCGTCGATGTCGAGCTTGTCCGAAATGATGTCAACATCGAGGAACTTGCCCCGACGATCTTCGCGGCAAGGGAGCTGGCGAGCTTTAGAACTTTTGAAGGTGAGGCCCGTGGAGAAGCATTCTTCAATGGTTGGACCCGCAAAGAAGCCTACATCAAAGCGCGGGGCGAAGGGCTCTCATACCCCTTGCAAGAATTCAATGTCAGCATTGATCCCAGTCGGACCTTTCAAGTTGCGGATCAAAACGCGCAAGGCGCCACTCACACCGGTTGGGCGACTCGCACGACACACAGGGCCAGGGTGTATCCAGCAGCCATGATCGTTTTGGGGGAAGGGATGATGGTCAGATATTTCGGCTGGCGAAAACCTTGGATTCCAGCGGATGGTACGCAACAAATTGGTGGTTCTTGACTTGAAGATTGAGGCTCACCGGACGATTCTCGCCATCGACCACTTGAAACGAACTGGCTTTGCTCGGTTACATTTGTCGCCGTTCTGCCAAACGGATCGGCGATCAGGGTCGGTGAGATATTTGACGGATGCTGTGTCATGAGCCTGCTCCAAAGTAGACATCTCTGTAGAGAGCGCGAAGCACGACCGGGAGGCATCAACAGCCTGTCCCGGTTGGCGCTCGCGGTTCTCTACGCGTTTTTCGTGTTCTCGGAGAGCGTTTCTGGGGCGACGGCGACCAACGGAGGAAGACCCTGGTCATTCGAGCCGGTGAGAAAACCCGCCCTGCCAGTGCTCTCCCCTCGTGTTGAACCGACTCCCACCGAAGTTGACCGTTTTATTATCGCAGCACTCCAGGTTCGGGGCCTGTCCCTGTCGGCACCTCTTCCCCGGTGGCAGTGGATTCGTCGCGCGACTCTTGATCTCATCGGACTGCCGCCCACATGGGATGAGGTTCGGGCATTTGTTGAGGACAAGTCGCCGGATGCGAAGGAGAAGGTTCTGGATCGGTTGTTGAACTCGCCTCGCTACGGTGAGCGCTGGGGACGGCACTGGCTGGATCTGGCGCGCTACGCTGATACGCTCGGCGGAAGTGCCATTGGCTTTACCCGATTCCCGTTCTCCTACACATACAGGGATTACGTCATTCGTTCCTTCAACAACGACGTGTCCTATGACCGCTTCGTGACGGAACAACTGGCTGCGGATCAGACGGGCTTGAAAGAAAACGATCCTGCGCTCGCGGGGCTTGGGTTCCTGACGGTCGGGATGCAATACCGGAATCGCCATGATGTGATCGACGACCAGATCGATGTTGTTTCACGTGGGCTGCTGGGTTTGACGGTCGCGTGCGCACGGTGCCACAACCACAAATTCGATCCAGTCTCCACGGAAGATTACTACGCGCTCTACGCAACCTTTGCCGCCAGCCGTGTTCCGGAGACGCTGCCGGTTATCGGTGCGCCGAAGGACGATGAACCGCATCGCGATTACCAGCATGAACTGGCTCGTCGTCAGGAGAGTCATGACGCCATGGCGAGCGAACAGAATGAGGTGATGCGCGGGCGTCTGCGGATGCAAGTTGGGATGTATTTGCGTGAGATCGCGAAAGGGGTGCCGGAGCAGGATGTCTCCACGGCCTTCCTCTCGTATCGCACTGACGATTTCCGCCCTCTCGTTCAGAATCGCTGGCATGACTATCTCAAGAAAATGCCTGACACCGACCCTGTGTTCGGAACTTGGGTCCGGCTGTTGAGGTTCCCTTCGTCGGGATTCGCCAACGCTTGCTCAAATCTGATCCAAAGTCTGGAGAAGGAGAATGGGGATGCCTCGAAATTCAAGGATCAGCACCTGCTCGCCGCCAAGACGCCCCCGTGGAATCCCCGGGTTCTGGAGGCGATTAGCAGGAAGTCTCCCCAATCAGTGATTGAGGTTGCGGATGCCTACGGGGATCTGTTTGCCACCGCGCATCAGACCTGGTTGAAAAGTCTGCAAACGGCGTCCGCTGAAGCTGCCCCCGGTGCCGAGATTATTCCTGATGAGGACTTGCGGCAACTGGAGATCAACAGTGCTATCAATCGCCAGTTGCGTCGCCACCTTTATGGCGACAATACCCCAACCGCAGTTCCCGAAAGCCTGGCGGTGCATCTCCTGAATCGGACGGTGAATGACAATTTGTCCGGGCGACGCGGGGCGATACATGATCTTCATCTGGATTCTCCTGGGTCGCCAGCGCGGGCAATGGTGCTACAGGAGGAATCGGCACCTGAATCGTTTCATGTCTTGAAGCGCGGAAAACCGCTCGACCGCGGTGCGAAAGTTTCCGCGAAGTTTTTGACCATGCTCGCTTCAACCAACGCCACGCCTTTTCCAGACGGTCACCGCCGTCTGGGTCTGGCGCGGGAAATCGTGTCCCCGGAGAATCCGCTGACGCGTCGTGTTCTGGTGAACTGGGTATGGCAGCATCATTTTGGACAGGGACTCATGAAGACCCCAGACGACTGGGGAACACGTGCGGGCAGGCCGACGCATCCCGAATTGTTGGACTATCTGGCCTCGGTGTTTGCCGAGGATCAATGGTCTCTCAAGAAACTGCATCGCCGCATCATGTTGTCCGCAGTGTATGCACAGGGCTCGATCGAGGATGCCCGGTCACGGAATGCGGATCCTGAAAATGAACTCCTGTGGCGGATGCCGCGTCGCCGGCTGGAGATGGAGGCGATGCTGGACTCCATGCTGGCGGTGTCCGGAGAACTGGATCTCACATTGGGCGGAAAACCTTATGATCGAGACGCCAAACCAACAGTGCTGCGCCGCAGCGTGTATGCGTTTGTGAACCGGGATATTGTTTCCAATCTTTCGAGCACATTCGACGCGGCGAATCCGAGTTCCTGCACCGCCCTGCGTCCGGACACCACCGTGCCACAGCAGGCGTTGTTCGCGCTAAACTCGGAATTTATCCAGGACCGCGCGACGGCATTTGTTGCACAGGTTTCCAAAATCGCAGGCGACGATGAAATTCTACGAATTCGTGAGATGTATCGGCGATTGTTTTCACGTGAGCCAAAGGCTCCCGAACAGGAGCGCATCCTTCGCTTTGTGCGGGATTCTGCCAAATCGTCCGCAGTGACCGCGTGGCAGCAGGTCGCGCACACGTTGCTTGCTGCAAACGAATTTGCTTTTCTCGACTGAAACCAATGAAACGCATGCTTCCATCCTCTCGACGCGATTTTCTCAAACGCTGCGGCATGGGAATTGGTTCGCTGGCGCTGACGGACCTGCTGTGCCAGCCCGCTCGAGCCGGTGACATCACAACGCATTTTGCACCGCGCGCCCGGAGCGTGATCCATGTATTTCTGAACGGAGGCATGTCTCAGGTGGATACGTTCGATCCCAAGCCCGAGCTGACGAAACGTGGCGGGCAGATGCTGCCTTATGAGAACTTGCAGACGGAACGCAAGACCGGGGTGGCGTTGCCCTCGCCTTTCACCTTCAAAAACCATGGCCAAAGCGGGATCCCGATCAGCGATTTGTTTCCACATCTGTCACAATGCGCGGATGACCTGGCGGTGATTCGGTCGATGCACGTCGAGCTGCCCAGTCATGAGCTGTCCCTGATGTTGATGAACACAGGCGATCAGCGGCAGGTGCGCCCGAGTTTTGGTTCATGGCTCACCTGGGGCATGGGTTCCGAGAATCAGAATCTGCCGGGATTCGTCGCGTTGTGTCCCGGGGGAATGCCCGTGGGTGGCGCGGCAAACTGGAGGTCGGCGTTTCTGCCTGGAGCGTATCAGGGCGTTCATGTGGACACATCACAGGCGGATCCGCGAAAACTGATTGACCACATTCGCAACGGACGTCTGAGCGCCGATGCTCAACACGATCAATTCGAATTGTTGAGAGAATTAAATGCCCAGCACCTGGCGGCGCGTCCAGGGGAGGCGGCATTGGAATCGCGGATACGATCCTTTGAGCTCGCCTATCGAATGCAGATGGAAGCGACCGACGCATTTGATGTGGATCAGGAGCCGGAGTACATACGAAAGGCCTATGGCGAGGGGCCTCAAAACCGGCAGTTGCTCATGGCTCGGAGACTGGTGGAGCGCGGGGTTCGCTTCGTGCAGACATGGCATGGCAACCTGCAACCCTGGGACAGCCACTCAAACATCCGCACCGAGCACCGGAAGGTGGCCAACGAGTGTGATCAGGGTCTGGCGGCATTGATCATGGATCTCAAGCAACGCGGGATGTTGGACACGACACTGGTTCTGTGCTCGGGAGAGTTCGGTCGCACGCCTTCCGTCGAAATGGGGCAGAACGGTTCGGGCGCCGCGCAGGGACGCGATCACAATCATTGGGGATTTTCGTTATGGCTGGCCGGTGGCGGCATCAAGGGCGGAACCGTTTACGGCTCGACGGATGAGTTCGGATTTCGCGCTGTGGAGAATCCGGTTTCCGTGCATGACTTGCACGCCACGATGTTGAAGTTGCTGGGCTACGATCATGAGCGACTGACGTATCGCTACGCAGGTCGTGACTTCAGATTGACGGACGTTTACGGACGTGCGGTCGATGAAATCATTGCGTGATTTCCGAACGAACTGACATCCAGTCACGAGACGCCGGAGAGATTGCTAACTGAGAGGATGTGCGCGGACGCTGGTGCGATATCCAGGCAGTGATTGGAAGTCGGCCGGAATCGGGGGTGGTGAGTACGCGAAGAGGGAGCATCGTTCACGCTCCTTCAGGTTTCAGGTGAGAACGCCACGGGTTGGAATCATGCGCACGTCGCGACCCGCAATGCGGCCTGCTATACGGGCGTTGGGGTTGTATGTGCTCCGCGATGACGATCGCTTTCGCAGATTGAGACGTGTGTTCATCCATGCATCAACATCCGCCAGCATCTTCTCACGGAGTGCCAACGCCTTCTCGACGCGCGCCACGGCGAGATCTCCGGCCACGGTGGCTTCAGATTTCACCGCTTCGTTGGTGGCTTCGCGTGATTCCACAAGGCGCTCCACAACCGTTTCCACGTAGCCGATCCTGAAGTTGTTCCGGTACGTGCGGCCGAGCCCGGCGCAGTGTTCACAGGCCAGCCGGTCCACTTCCTGTTTCAGCCAGGAGTAGAGGTAACGCACTGTCTGCGCGTCACTGGCGCGTCCCACAATGGCGAATCCGGACCCGTTCACTGTTCGCAGGATGTAAACCTTGCACTCATTGCTGGTGGCAACGTGATGACACAGGCGGGCGCGCCACGATTCAATACTGGAGCTGGAATCGAGTGGGTCCGCTCGGAAATCCTCGATCGCTTCGGCAGGACGCGTGTTTGGATCAAAGTCCGCGCTCAAGCCTTCGAGTTTGAAGCGGTCCATGATTTCCTGCGCCCGGGACGCAGCCAGTGCGGCCTCGTGAGGATTGGAACTCTGAGCAAGGCGCAGGAGTTTGACTGCTTTCTCAATGGCTTCTGTATGTGTCATGCGTGCTGGCCCCCTTATTCACGTTCATGATCTGAAAGGCCATTCTAAAAATGATCCCAGCAAACCATGGCTTTGCGGGGTAGATGCGGATTGGCGGGGCGCAGATTTGTGCGATCACCAAGTCAAAGCTCAAATCCGCTTGCGGTGAACTCTCAGCCCGGCATATTCAGCTCGTGATGGCTGCTGGCAGGAAATAAGGCTCGACATGCATCGTGCATCTCGGCTCTCGCCCGGTCAAAATTGCCACCACGTTGGAACATGGCTAGCGCTCGTAGCTCAGTTGGATAGAGCCTCGGATTTCTAATCCGGCGGTCGCGCGTTCGAATCGCGCCGGGCGCACCAGTTCAACCGGAAAGCGTTTCTTCCATCTGATTTTCCCATTCATTGTGGGGTTGAATCCGCCTTCGCAGAGCATGTTAATTGGGACAAAGCCGAGCTGGGACACGGTTGCCAGGTGCAAATGCGGTGCTGGCTTCACGTCAGTCGGTCAGCTATCAAGTCCACGTGAGCAAACTCGAAAACAAAGTCATTCTGATCATGGGCGGCACCGCGGGGCTTGGATTATCTGCCGCTCGAGCGTGTGTGGCGGAGGGAGCGCGAGTGGTTGTCGTTGGACGTGATGCCGAGGTGGCGGCAGCCGCCCAGTCAACCCTCGGTGAGCAGGCGCATGTAATGACCGGAGATGCGATGAATGCTGATGTCGCGTCGCGGGCGGTGGGGGAGGCAGTCAAGCGCTTCGGCGGTTTGCACGGACTTTATCATGTGGCTGGCGGCAGTGGCCGGCGCATGGGAGACGGCGCTTTGCACGAGATTTCTGACGAAGGCTGGGCTTACACGATGAACCTGAATGTGACGTCAGTTTTTTACTCGAACCGCGCGGCAGTTCGGCAGTTTCTTGCGCAAGGGACTGGCGGGGTCGTCCTCAACCTCGGCTCGATACTCGGGGTTGCACCTTCACCCCACTATTTCACGACGCACGCTTATGCGGCAGCCAAGGCTGCGATCATCGGATTGACGCGATCCGCGGCGGCCCGGTATGCGAGTGATGGAATTCGCTTCAATGCCCTGTTACCGGCACTGGTGGACACTCCGATGGCGGAACGCGCAATGAACGACAAGGAGGTCATGGAGTTCATCGCTACGAAACAACCCCTCGAAGGCGGTCGAGCCGGGAAGGTCGAGGATCTCGATGCGGCGGCGGTTTATTTTTTGTCGGACGATTCGAGATTTGCCACCGGGCAGGTGCTGGCGGTGGATGGCGGCTGGTCGGTCACGGAGGGACAGATTCCTGCCAGATAACTTGACTGGTGCTGCGACTGGTTTCGAAGAGTTCCAGGTAGCGTGAGCAGTCACCCGGCAAGTTCACTCGATCCAGACAAGAGTCCACACCCCACGTCATCCAATTCGGTGAGATGCCGCAGGAGACAAAACAACGAGGCTCAAAACGATTTCGGCTCGTTCACGCTGCGAAAGGTTCTCCACCGAGTTTTTGATTTCGGCAACCGTGTTCATGACGTTAGATAAACTGCCACTGAAGGCGCAAGTCGAACGCCCGTGCTCCTCCGGACTCCGGTTACAGATTTCCCCGTCCTCCTTCCACTTTCTCCCTGCGGCCGTTGCAACCAAATTCGCCACACTGGGATTGTCTGGTAGGGGAAAGCCCGGTCATACTGCCGGCATAGAATTCTGATTGATGGCTGAGTTGGATTCTTAAACAAAGCGTTGGTTGGCAGTGTTTTCAGAACTACCCGGCTGCGCTGCGGCGGGCGATAGGAAAAAGGAAGCCATCGCCAATGCCAAAGAAGCACTCGCCCTTTGGTTTGAACCCACGCCCGTCAAGCCGCGCAAGAACGCCAAGCTGGCCGAACTGGCCCTGCCTTGAGCCGGCACTTCCCAGTTTGCAACTCTCACGAGGTTGTCCGGGTGCTCCGCCGACATGGCTCCTTTTTTGCGGTCAGCGCGGCACCATCAGCAATGGCGGCACCCGGACGGGCTGCAAACCATCGTTGCACAACACGGCAGCAAACCCATCCTGATCGGCACGCTCAGGAGCATCCTCGAGGGCAGCGGACCGGATGTGGACGACTTCCGCTGATCGTTTTGAATTCTACATCCTGACTTCTGATCGACGATGTCTTCCTTTGAAATCTGCGGGAGCTCCGGCAGCAGCGCAAAGGTAGAGCGCATCAGAAACAGTTAACAAAGAATAGAGTTTTCAACTGAGACTCGACACGGCAGCAGCGGTACAGTTGTTGCAAACAAAGCACGTAACTATTGCCCCCTTCATGACCCCTTCACGTCCGCAGTCGCTACGCCAGCGGGCGCACCACCGCCTTGTCTTTCGCGCTGTGGCTGAGGACGACGTCGTAGGGGAATTCCACTTGCATGGCCGCAGGTCAGAGCGGGTTTTCAGCAATGCCGGCGGCCCACGGCTTCTTGCACAGTCCTCCATCCAAGGTCGCCAGTTTGAGGCCATGGCCGTCCGCCAACCGCACCAGATGAGCGTCGGTCACGTCTTTGCCGTTGGCGAGCGCGGGTAGCGAATCCGCCAGCACGGCGTCGGTCAGGAATCGGTGCGACTTTAGTTGGAGGATGGCCCGGAGAACGGTCTGGGCGTCGCCAAAGGATGCGCCGTAAGCCACGCTCAGGCTCACACGCAGGAAGCCCATTTGCGTGGCCGGAGCCGTGGCAAACTCGGCCACCGAGTTGAGCCACCTGTTGGCCCGGACGTGCTCGGCGTGGCCTGACCACGCACAGGCCAGCAGGAGGTTGACGTCCAGCAGGTGGCTCATGGGAGTTCGCTGAGCATGGACTTGACCCGCTCCGGTGTCATAGGCGGCGCCCCCGGCGGCGCGACCAGGACTGGCCGGCCAAATTTGCCGCGAACGAGCCGGGCACTCTTGGGTTGCTCACGCTGAAGGGACAGCTTCTTACCTTCGAGCGTGAACGAAACCCTGTCGCCCGCCTGGAGATGCAGGGCTTTCCGAAAGCGATTGGGGATAACCAACTGGCCTTTCGTTGAAATCGTTGCGCTATTCATGGCTGAATTCTTACGCGGCTTACCAAAGCGGTCAAGCGGTGGGAAGGCAGGAATTGCGCTAGGGAGCCTCTGCTGGAGGCGTCGTCGCGTCACACGGGAATGAAGCGGTGCAAACTGTAACTCTGCTTGAGAACAAGAATCGAGTGCTACCGAAGGTTGTGGTTATTGGAATCTTCTCGCAGTGCTGGCGTCCCGCTGATCGCTTCGGTATCAAAGCTGCGCGACGAAGCTTGCGAATAAGATGAACTACGCGATTGGATTGGATCTGGGAGGTTCGAGTGTGAAGGCGGTGGCGGTCACGCTGGATGGACGGCGTCTGGCCGAGAGGAATCGCGATTTTGATGCGAACACTCCGATGGCATGGGCGAAAGCCGTGAAGGTTGTTGCCGATGAACTTCAGGGCGAGTGCGGTGGCGCGGCGGAAGTGATGGGGCTTTCGGCACCCGGGCTGGCATCGGCGGACGGGCGATCCATCGCATTCATGCCGGGCAGGCTTCAAGGATTGGAGAATTTTGATTGGACCAAAGCCCTTGATTCGAGCAAGCCGGTGCCCGTATTGAACGATGCTCATGCGGCGCTGCTTGGCGAGGTTTGGGTGGGTGCGGCTCGTGGTGTTCGCAACGTCATCATGCTCACGTTGGGCACGGGCGTGGGCGGCGCGGCAATGGTGGATGGGCATCTGTTGCGTGGGCAGATCGGTCGCGCCGGGCATCTTGGACACACCAGCTTGAATATCGATGGAGTGCCAGATATCTGCCGCGCTCCGGGGAGCCTGGAGTGGGCGGTTGGCAATGCGACGATTGGCGAGCGGTCCGGCGGCAGATTCGCCACGACGCATGAATTGATCACGGCAGCAAGGGCAGGGGACGCGGGAGCCAACGAGATCTGGCTTCGTTCAGTGAAACATCTGGCGGCTGGAGTGTGCTCGTTCATCAACATCCTCGATCCGGAGGTCGTGCTGATTGGGGGCGGTGTAGCGAGGGCAGGGGAGTTTCTTTTTGAACCGTTGCGGCGGTTTCTCGATGAGATGGAGTGGAGGCCGGGCGGGCATCAAGCCGAGCTGCGTCCGGCGACGCTCGGCGAGTACGCAGGAGCGTTCGGAGCTGCCGCGAACGCGGTAAAGGTTCGGTAGCAAATAAGGAGGACACGGAATACAACTCTCCGCGTCCCCCAAAATTGAAGTCTGCACCGCGTCATCGCACTTGCAGTGCATTGACTCAACGTTCAACCCGTCATGCCTTGCACAGTATCAGCGGCGCGCAAAAAACGGTTCGCTCCTGAGCAATTTGTGCGCAAGTAGTGCCTCCGCCGATCGATCCGATCGAGGGAACTTACTGATTCTAATTTCGGCGTGCATCGCTTGAGCTGACACGAGATCGAGTGATTCAGTCCAGAGCTGCCAGTTTGGAACGGATGGATGTCTTCCTGTGTTTGCAGCGTTCAGATGGCTGTGCTGCCATCTGAAGACTGAACCGGAACATCATTGGGGATTCTGCGGAGCCAGTGATGCTTCTCCATTCTCAATGGTAAAATGGCGAATGTGCCCTTCTCGCACAGGTAATGCTTGGTTTCCGCCGCCATGCCCGGATGTGATCATATCGAACGCGGGCGGACGGTGAACAGTGGTCGGGCTGAACAGCAACACAACATGGACCGAAATAATCTTCCAATTCTGCGCAGCTATTTCCTCACACTTCGCGCAGGTCGCTCGGCCAAGAGCGCGCGCAAGGATTGTTTCTCACAGCATGGTTGCCTGCCGTTGCCACGGGTGCTCCTGGCGATAACCTGTTTTGCGGCATGCTGGCTGTCACAAGCAAACGATTCTCAAGTCCGGCTCCAGCCACTTCCCGGGACGATTGATGCGGCTTCATTGGCGGGAAGCGACATCGGTGCTCCAGCCGTCCTGGGCGAGACGAAGAACCGGGAGGGTGTGATTGAGATCACGGCTGGCGGGCTGGGGGTCGGATTCAGGAGTGATCAGTTCCATTTTGCGGCGGCGTCTCAAAATGCAGACTTCGATGTGTGCGTGCGAGTCTCCACCCTGAAGAATACGGACCTGTGGGCGAAGGCGGGGATCATGTTGCGTGAAGGGTTGGCTGTGGACGCACCGTTTGCCGCCGTCTTTACCACTCCGAGCGGCGCGGGTTGTCTCTTCCAATCGCGAGACAGCGCAGGCAGCAGTGCTGCGAACCAAGGCGCGTTTCCCGCCAATCAACCCTTCACCTGGCTGCGACTTCGACGAGAGGGCGAATCGCTGACCGGTTATGCAGGCTTCGATGGGCGGCGATGGACGGTGCTCGGGACAAAGACTCTCCTTCTTGGAGCCAATACCTTTCTCGGTTTGGCGGTGACCAGCCACAGCCTGAATCCTACGAAGGCGGAATTTCGTGACTTGAGCGCATCGGTGGATTCAGTGGTTGCGCGCGTGCCCGTGCCACTTGAACCATTGGGGCCATCCACTCGCCGCTCGTCACTTGTGATCACGGAGATCATGTACAACCCGTCGGATCGCGCGGACGGAAAGGAATTAGAATTCGTCGAACTCTACAACTCGCAGCCATATTTCGAGGACATCAGCGGCTGGAAGCTGGCAGGCGACATCGAGTTCAAGTTTCCAGCGGGCACGGTGATTCCAGGCGGCGGATTTCTGGTCGTGGCCGCGTCGCCGGATGACGTGCGTGTGATCTATGGACTGGATCGAGTGCTGGGGCCGTTCTCAGGAAGACTCAGCAACGGTGGGGGCAATCTGCGATTGGTCGGCGATCACAATGCAGTCTTCCTCGACATCGAATTCAATGACAGTGCTCCCTGGCCCGAGTTGGCGGACGGCACGGGCCACTCGCTCGTACTGGCGCGTCCGTCGCATGGCGAAGACAATCCGCGCGCATGGGCGGCCAGTCGGATAAGAGGAGGATCGCCGGGCGCTCCAGAAGCAATCGAGATCACTGGGAGCACTGGTGTCCGCATCAACGAGTGTCAGTTGCCCGACGCAACGGGCGCGGGCTTCATCGAACTCTTCAATAGCAGTCCTTTCGAAGCGGATCTTGGTGGTTTGCGCTTGGGCCGGTCACCGGACTCGTTCGCGTTCACGATTCCGGCAGGATCTAAGATCGCACACGGGGGCTTTGTCAGATTCACGTGGGCGGAACTGGGATTCAGCCTCCGAGCCACAGGGGACACGCTCTATCTCGGCAACGCTGACGGCAGCCGTTTCCTTGATGCTGTGACCTTCGGGCCGCAGTTGCCGGGCGGATCGGCTGGTCGCTGGCCGAACGGCGGAGAGTCAGTCGGCCCGCTGCCCCGGCCTACACCCGGAGCGGCCAACACCCGACCGCATTCAGACATCGTGATCAACGAGATTCACCACAGCCCAATCTCCGGTGCCAGCGACGAGGAGTTCGTTGAACTGTTCAATGCAGGCAGCACGGTGGTGGACCTGAGTTTCTGGGAACTTACCTCGGGCGTGAGTTTTGCATTTCCATTCGGCACAAGCATTCCATCTGGCGGCTACCTCGTCGTGGCGCGCAATGCCGCTCGCTTGAAGCAGCTTTATCCCCGACTCAAACCAGAGCAGGCGATTGGTGACTTCAGCGGAAAACTAACCGGACGGGGTGAACGTCTGAGCTTGAGCCGCCCAATCACCGTCAGGAACGCCTCCGGCAAAAACGAAACCGTGCTGACCACGGTGACGGAGGCTGCGTACACCGGAGCCGGGCGTTGGGGCAAGTGGTCTGACGCCGGCGGGAGCACTCTGGAACTGACTGATGCGCGTGCTCATGCAGGTCTTTCATCGAGCTGGGCTGACAGCGAGGAATCAGGGCGCGGAGGCTGGACAACCGTCGAATTCACCGGCGTGCTCGATAACGGACCAACGGGGGGCGGCGGTGGAGGCCGGGGCGGAGGAGGGGGTGGCGGAGGTACTCTGTCACCCGACAGCTTGCACATTATTCTCCTGGGCGAAGGCGAATGTCTTATCGACAACATTGAAGTGATCGGTCCGGGGGGCACCAATCGCATCGCGAACAGCACATTCGAGGAGGGCACGGCGGGTTGGGTTTTTTCCGGAAATCACATCCGCACTTCACTGGAATCCACGGAAGGCGACTCCAGCGGTCAGTCGCTGCATCTGCGCGCCAGCAACAACGGCGACACGGGCGCGAACAAGATTTATTCGAAACTAACCGCGGCGCTGGCGGCCAACCAGACTGCCACACTTCGTGCGCGCGTAAAATGGGTGCGGGGCTGGCCGGAAATTCTTCTGCGCGTGCGGGGTAATTTCATCGAGGCCTACGGGCGTCTCGACGCGTCCATCGCGCCTGGAACACCGGGCAGCAGGAACTCACGCGCGGTTGATAACACAGGCCCGGCGATTGAATCGGTCACGCACTTTCCAGTGCTTCCTGCGGTCGATGAACCTGTGGTCGTCAGCGCGTTGCTCGATGATCCCGATGGGGTGAGCGCGGCGACGTTGCGTTACCATGTCGATTCCGAGACGACGCAGACAAGTGTCGCGATGCTCGATGACGGCCAGGGTGGGGACGCGGTTCCAGGCGATGGCGTTTTTTCCGCAACCATCCCGGCGCCGGGTTCGGCAAAATTGATCGCCTTCACGGTCGAAGCCAATGATGCAACCGGGGCTGGCAGTGTATTCCCGCCGGGGGCTCCGGTGAGTGAGTGCCTTGTTAGATTTGGGGAAGGGGTGCAAAGCGGCGCGTTTGGCGCCTACAGGCTCTGGGTGACGGAGAAGAATGCGAACGCCTGGCGCGACCGGCCCGTGTTGAGCAACGAGCCGATCGAGAGCACGTTTGTCTATGGCGACACACGCGTTGTTCATAACGCGGGCGGACGTTTCGCCGGCAGCCCCTATCACCAGCAATTCCGCGATGGGCCGGCCAGCGACGCGCATTTCACGATCGAGTTGCCGAAGGACGATCGAGTGCTCGGCTCGGCGGGCTTCAACAAGTTGCACGCGCCAGGGAACAGCGCGTTTGACGACGACACGATCCAGCGCGAGCAGGCCGTTTATTGGATGGCCCGCAAATCCGGGATGCCCTGGCTGCACCGTCGTTACATTCACTTTTACGTCAACGGGACAAAAAGGCGGACGCTGATGGAGGACACCCAGGTGGGGAGTGATGATTTCGTGGAGCAATTCTGGCCGGATGACACGGAGGGGGATTTGTTCAAGATGCATCCGTGGTTCGAGTTTGCCGATGCCACCACACAATCGCTACAGAGGCAGAACAGCACGTTCGTATTCATCGACCGTTTTACGACCACAGGCGGGGAATTAAAGCTGGCGCGTTACCGCTGGAACTGGCTGGTGCGTGGTGCGGACGGAACGGCCAACAATTACACCAACGTCCTCAAACTCATCAACACGGCCACCGATTACACCAACCCGGACTATGCCTCAAACGTCGAGAGCCTGGTGGACGTGGATGAATGGTTGCGCTTCTGCGCCATCAACCATGCGGTGGGCAACTGGGACAGTGTCGGCTATCGGAACTCGCAGAACACCTATTCCTACAAACCGCGCAACGGGCGTTGGGAACTGGTGATCTGGGACGCCAACATTGTGTTGGGTAATTCAGGCTCCGACGGCCCGGCGAATTTGCCGCTGTTCACCACGGGTGATCCGACCTTGAGCCGCTGGTTCGCCGCGAGTTCGCCATTCCGGCGTCGCTATCTTGCCGCCTTCTACAACCTGATCAACGGGCCGTTTCAGTCGAGCGTGATCGCGCCCATGCTCGATGCGAAGTACGCCGCGTTTCAGGAGCACGGCGTCACGGCGGCGTCTCCTGGCGTCATCAAGACATGGATAAGTTCGGCACGAGCATATATTCTCTCTCAAATCGGCAACGACTCCGCCCCGTTCTCTGTGACGGGCGTGGAAGGGCAGGGGCCGTTCAGCGTGCGCGGCACCGGGCCGCTGGATATGGTTGCGCTCCGCATCAACGACTCGCTTGTTCCTGTCACTTGGAACTCCACGACTTCGTGGACGGCCATTTACCCGCCTGCAACTTCGGCTGACCGGTTGAGCATTGCAGCACTCAATCAGAACGGTCAGTTGATTTCAGGGGCGCAAATGGAAGTGGCGCTCAACTCACCCGGCGTTCTCGCGGTGCAGGTGAGCGGAAACGAGCTTGTGTTCAGGTACTCCGCCCCCCGGGCCGGTTCCTACCATCTTCAAGGCACGGAGTCGTTCTCCAACCCTTCCTGGCAAACCCTTCTTTCGCAGAATGCCGCTGATGGGAGCGTGGATTTCCGAATCTTGATTCCTGTCGAATCAAACAAGTTTTACCGTGTTGTGAACCCCTGATTTATGCGAACTCGATTGATCCTCTCTCCTGTCCTGCTGTTGGGCGCGGCAGTCGCAACGCTGGCGGATGACGGCCAGTTACATCTGCGCATGGAGAACGGCGAACCACAGATCCAGGTGATCGGCGACAAGGATGATGACTGGGGTTTTCAAGTTTCGAGTGATCTGGTGAGCTGGTTCAATTTTCCGGCACTCGGAACGTTACTCTCCGGCGGCACTGCCAACGCTCCCTCAAAACCTATGGGCGGATTCAGCCAGGAGCAGCGCTTCTTCCGAACTCGGCAGACGGAGGGGCTCTACGATCCGCTTGCATTGCGCACCATCAGCCTGAGCTTCACGCAGGCGAATTGGGCCACGCGGCTGACGAGCGCCCGCACCGCCGGCACAAATGTCATTGGCAATCTCACCCTGGACAACGGCATCGTCATCCCAGGGATCGGCGGGCGTTACAAAGGGAATACTTCGTTCACGATGGGCGGCGCGAAAAAATCCGTGAACATTGAAATGGATGCCACCAACTCCAACGCGAATCTGATGGGCTACTCCTCGGTGAACTTGAACAACGCGGCAGGCAATCAAACGATCATGCGTGAACCCGTCTATTTCACGGTCATGGAGCGCTACACCGTCAGCCCGAAAGGCGCGCTGGCCAGGCTGTTCATCAATGACGCTTACTGGGGAGTGTATTCACTGGCGCAGAATGGCGACAGCGACCTGATCAGCGAATGGTTCAAGAGCAATAGTGGAGATCGATGGAGAGCTCCCAACGCCGCGGGTTTCATGCCTGTGGGCGGTGCGGGGGTGACATCGAACGGTGAGGGTGACATCGGCCTCGCGATGGCGCCACCCGGAGGAGGGTTCTCCAGTCCGCTCTCGGCCCTGAGCTGGCTGGGAACCAACATCAACACCTACAAGAGGAACTACGAACTCAAGAAAAGCGAAGACTCCACCAATGCCTGGAAACGTCTGGTTCACGCCATCGATGTGTTGAACAACACGCCTCTGGATCAACGCCGCAACAAAGTCGAGGACGTGCTCGACGTGGACCGCTGGCTCTGGTTTGTCGGCATCGAAATTATTTTTGCCGACGATGACAGCTACTGGAACAAAGGGGCTGATTATTCGTTTTACTACGAGCCGGAGAGCGGACGGATTCACCCCATTGAACACGATGGCAACGAGGCATTCATCACTGCTCATGTTTCCTTGTCTCCGGTTACGGGCTCGACAGGCACCAACCGGCCGGTGATCTCCAAGCTGCTGGCCGTGCCCGAGCTTCGTCAAAGTTACCTCGCTCACATGCGAACGGTGCTTGATGAATCATTTCGCCCGGACAAGTTGATTCCCTTGATCAATCAGTTTCATGCCTTGAGTGTGGATGCGATCGCGGCTGATCCAAAGAAAGGCTATTCGATGACCTCATACAGCAATGCCGTGAACTCCTTGAGAACTTTTGTGACGAATCGCTACAAGTTTTTGACGAACCACGTGGAGCTGAAACCGCTCCAACCTAAAATTGCGTCCGTCTCGGAACCTTCCCCGCCTGCTGCTGATGTTGGAGCCGCAATCACCGCTCAAGTCCATCCCTCGGAGGGAGACGGCATTGACTCCGTCTGGCTCTATTTTCGCGCCGGGCCTACAGGCAGATTCACCCGCACGCAGATGTTTGACGACGGCACGCATGACGACGGGGCAGCGGGTGATCGCGTTTATGGAGCGCAAACGGCGGGGTTCCTTGCGGGCACGAAAGTTCATTACTATGTCGAAGCCCGCTCTGGCAACGCTGTCAAAGCTGCCGTCTTCTCCCCGGCCCGTGCGGAACAGGCGAGCTACAGTTACCGCGTGCTGTCTGGCGTCGGCGCTTCGTCGCCCGTCGTGATCAACGAACTTTTGGCGGACAACGAACGGATCATCCGCGATCCCCAGGGTGACTTCGAAGATTGGATCGAGCTGCTCAACACCAGCGACGCTTCCGTGGATCTTGGTGGCAAGTATCTGAGCGATGATCCTCAGAATCCGCGCAAATGGCGGTTTCCAGATGGGACAAAAATTCCAGCGAATGGCTACTTCCTGATTTGGGCCGATGAAGATGGAACTGCCGCCGGGGGCTTGCATGCGAATTTCAAGCTCTCGGCCGGTGGCGAACAAATCCTCCTCGTCGATTCCGACACGAATCATAACGCATTGCTGGATCTTGTGACCTTTGCAGCCCAGGAAACGGATCGATCCTACGGACGCCTTCCGGGCCAGTCCGAACGTTTGGAGAAGATGACGCCCACACCCGGTGCTCTGAACGCGGCTCCTTGAAAGTGGTTGTTGCGATGGGATGCGTCGAAAACTTTCCGAATCGTCCGAGGGCGTGCGTGCTTGGTCCTTCGATGTTTTCGGTGAGTTCGCCGCCAGCGAAAGCTGTCTCAGGGTTGCAGCCCGGAGGGCTGAAAGACATTAGCCGGGGGGTGAGCGAAGCGACATCCCCCCGGACGAAGGGGTGATGAGGTTGCACCCCGGAAGGACGCCAGACACATGGCCATCGAGCGCTGGAATGGTGAGTGGGTTGGGTTTCTGCCACCCCTCTTCGGGGTGTGGGTCGAGGGCGATGTGAACCGGGGGTGTCGCTTCACTCAACCCCCGGCTAATGTCTGTCACGGCTTCGCCGTGGTGCAGATAGGGGAAGACCGCACACCGATGATAGCGAGGAATCATACCCCTTCCATGCGGAATCCCACAGGCTGGCTCATCACATGGATTGGCGGGTTAGATAAAATTTGGCGCAGTTCCCGCCGAAGATACGATCCTTGTCAGCTTCTGAAAAGTTACCGCAGTAATCGGCGAAGAGTTTGAACACCCGCTCGTAACTTCCCGCCAGCAGACACACCGGCCAGTCGGAGCCAAACATCAAACGATCCATGCCGAATTTCTCGAACACCACGTCGAGATAGGGTTTGAAATCAGAAGCCTTCCAGGCGGAATGATCCGCTTCCGTGATCATTCCTGAAATTTTGCACCACACGTTTGGAGCGGTGGCGAGTTCTGCAATCTCCTCCGCCCACGGCGAGCGCCTGCCCTCCTTGATGTGAGGTTTGGCGATGTGATCCAGGACGAAACGTTGTTCGGGAAACCGTCGTGCCAGCCCGATGGCCGCCCTGAGTTGTTTCGGGTAAATCAGGATGTCGTAGGCAAGATTGAACTGCTTCAGTTTTCCAATTCCACGAAGGAATTCGGGTCGCAACATGAAGTTGTCATCAGGCTCATCCTGCACGACATGCCGCACTCCGACGAATTTCGCGTGTCCCCCGAATTCCCGCAGTTGTTCTTCAACGCGATCAGATCGCAGGTCCACCCATCCGACAACGCCCTTGATCTCCGCATTCCGTTCCGCCAGTTCCAGCAGCCATCGTGTCTCTTCGAGAGACTGGCGGGCCTGAACAGCGATGGAGCCATTCAGAGCGACTTTTGCCTGCTCGATTCTGAGATCCCCCGGCAGCCAGTCCCTTTGGAGCGCGGAGCCGGGTGGAATCCAGGGATATTCCGCGGCGCTGTAACGCCAGAAGTGCTGATGAGCGTCGAGTCTCATGAGCAGATGAAGTTGTGATGCGAATTCAGAACCGTTGATTTCATGTCGAAATTGTAATCATAGATCCCGACCTCAGTCGAGCGGCCCTTGAGGTCGGTAGTGGTTTGATTTGAAGAACCACGGCGTTCACGCCGCTTCGATGTCCATCGCAACAGCCGGCGCGAAACGGTATCTATCCCTCGCCCCGGGATGAAATTGCGATACGACTTTGATATCTTCTGATTCGGGCTGATGCATGGCGTGATCGTCCCCGCGTGCTGGTGGTCACATCATCACCACTCCTGTTCCGTCTGGCGTTTCCCGGAGAATTGCTCAAGATCCACTCATGAGTGAGAGGGGCGTTATCAGCACCAACCAGAAGGCGGTCGAGATCAACCTCGACGACAGCAAGTATGGGACGTTTGCCGAGATCGGCGCAGGCCAGGAGGTGGCGCGCTGGTTCTTCCGCGTGGGCGGCGCATCGGGCACCATAGCCAAAGCCATGTCCGCTTATGACATGAAGTTCAGCGACGCGATTTACGGCCCGTGTGAGCGCTACGTGAGCCGTCCGCGGGTTGAATCGATGTTGGATCACGAATACGGGCTGCTGATTGAACGACTTGCGGCGACACGTGGATCGCACACGAAATTCTTTGTGTTCGCCGACACTGTGGCGGCACGCGGACACTCGCAACGCGAAGACGCGCACGGCTGGATGGGAATCCGCTTTCAAAGCGAGCCGCTGAAGCCACCATCGCAAATCCTGATGCACGTGCGGCTATCGGATCGGGACGCTGTGCAGGAGCAGGAGGCGTTGGGTGTCCTGGGCGTCAATCTTGTGCATGGCGCGATGTATCTCTTCACAGATCCGGAGCAACTCATCGCTTCTCTCGTGGACAATCTGACCGCCAGCCGTGTGGAGGTGGACATGATTCAGTTCTCTGGTCCGGCTTTCGAGCACTTGGACAATCGCTTGATGTCGTTGAAGCTGGTTCAAGGTGGATTGAGCAACGCAGCCATGTTTACTGCCGATGGACAGGTGGTGCAGCCTTCGGACGTTCTTCACAAGAAGTCGATCCTCGTTGAGCGCGGGAGTTTCCGCCCCGTCACCAATGTGACCATCGACATGCTGGAATGCGCTCAAGGGCAGTTCGTTCAGGAGCCGAAGGTGCAGGGCGAGGAAGTCGTGGTGCTGATGGAAATGACCATGAAGAACCTGACGACTGAAGGGGGGATTGATCACAAGGATTTTCTCGCGAGAGTCGATGTGCTCGGCGCGCTTGGGAAGACCGTGTTGATTTCCAACTACGGCGAATACTACCGGCTGGCCGCGCACCTCTTCCGTTACACGAAGAAGATGGTTGGTTTTGTGATGGGGGTGCCGAGTTTGAGGGAGATTTTCGAGGAAAAATACTACACCAGCCTGGACGGTGGCATCCTCGAATCATTTGGCCGGCTGTTCAAGAATGACCTCAAGCTTTACGTTTACCCCCTGCGTGAGAAGCGCAATGGCGCGCTTATCACCGCTCAAAATCTGCAAGTGGCGACGAATCTCACACATCTCTATGCGCATCTGCTGGAGAATCGCTTCATCGCACCCTTGCGCGGCTACGACCCCGATTGTCTTTCCATTTTCTCCCGCGACGTTCTGGCAAAGATCCAATCGGGTGCCGTTGGTTGGGAAAAGCAGGTGCCATCGCAAGTCGCCGCGATCATCAAGGAACGAAGGCTCTTTGGCTTCGCCGGATGAAACGCGTGAAGCAGCGCGGCGATGGCTGCGGATGAGAGCATCCGGCTGACATTTGCGGCGGGTTGAGGAATGCCAGTAATACCGGGGGTAACACCTCAAAGATTTTGATGCGAATCGAGGGTGTGAACTTCCTTGGCTATGGGGCGCACCAGTTCTTCAGCGCAGAGTTTTGGAGGACACGGAGGCTCAGGAGGGAAGGAAAGCAGTCTTTCTCTGTGTTCTCCAAATCTCTGAGCTGAATTGGCGGTTCTTAGAGGACCGCAAACCAGTGATGACTATACTCAAGGTTGCCACAGGTTGAGCCTTGGTAACAGGGGCGGGGACGGCTCGTCCCACTGCCGTTGAATTAAGGAAAGATGAGTGATCCGATTCGGGTTCTCCCTCTCCCCGTCGGACGGGGAGAGGGTTGGGGAGAGGGGTTTTTATTGAGGTTCGAGCAACCCTCCTCCCGCTGTGGGAGGAGAGGGAGCAGCCGACGAGTTTCCCCCTGGCACCTTGCTTAATTCAACGGCAGTGCGGCTCGTCCCCACCCCGATAAACCCGATCCCAAAAGCGATGTCTTTTCCGGCGCAAAGCCCAGATCGAATACACGTCAGAGCTT
>SXMN01000302.1 GCA_005777315.1 Verrucomicrobiales bacterium | reverse complement strand
GGCAATCCTGCCAACATTTGATCCGCATGCGCGATGGACATGCGCCAATCCAATCAGAGTCCACAGCGGCGCGCCACCAAATTCATTCCATCTCCTTGCCCTCAAACTTCATTCCACCCTCCTTGTCGAGGGCCATGCACCGCCGGTGCGATCTACAATCCGGAAAATGTCGTCAAACTGGAAACGGCCTTCCGGGAGGAAATCGAGCGTGCCGCGAAATCCGGTTTCACGGAGGAGGAACTCGCAGCCGCCAAATCAGGCTTGTTGCAATCCAGGAAAGTCCAACGTTCGAAAGACCCCGCACTGGCACGAATTCTCAACAGCTATCTGCATTACGGCCGCGACTTCCAGTGGGACGCACAACGTGAGGAAGCCATTCGCAACCTCACCGTCGCCAGGGTAAACGACGTGATCAGCAGGCACCTTGATTACTCAAAAATGATCACGGTGAAAGCCGGCGACTTCAAGAAGTCCGCTGCGCCGTGAAGTGGGGTTTCGAGAGGTCCGGAAGAAACCAGGTCAACAGTCCGATCAACGGCAGAAATGAGCAGACGTACATGACAAACTCGATGCTCGTGGCATCCGCGAGTTTCCCCAGCACGGCTGATCCAATCCCTGCCAGCCCGAAGGCCAGGCCGAAAAAGAGCCCCGCGATGAGGCCGACCTTCCCGGGCAGCAGCTCCGTGGCATAGACCAGGATGGCCGGAAACGCGGAGGCCATGACTGCGCCTGTGACCACTGAAAGTATCGCGGTCCAAAACAGGCCGGCGTACGGGAGAATCAGCGCGAATGGAGCGATTCCCAGGATGGAGAGCCAGATGACCTGTTTGCGTCCAATGCGATCCCCGATCGGCCCTCCTGCAAACGTCCCCACAGCTCCGGCACCGAGAAACAGAAACAAGTAAAGTTGTGATTGCTGCACGGAAACCCCAAACCGGTGCATGAGGTAGAACGTGTAATAGTTGGTCATCATTGCGAGATAGAAGAACTTCGAGAACATCAGGAGCAAAAGGATGCACAAAGAGATCACCACCGTGGCGCGGCTCACTGCTTCGAGACTCCCGGATGGCCGAGCACCACGGCGAACTGCGTCAGTGAGATGTTGCTGATACCAGCGCCCGACGTTGCGCATGATGACCATCCCGGCAAGCGCGAGGACACTGAACCAGAGGATGTGGCGTTGACCGTAGGGCACGATGATCCACGCGGCCAGAAGAGGCCCGAGCGCCGTTCCCGCATTGCCTCCCACCTGGAAAATCGATTGAGCAAAACCATGCCTGCCACCCGAGGCGAGCCGGGCCATCCGCGAAGATTCAGGATGGAAAACCGCCGAACCCAACCCAACCATTCCCGCGGCCAGCAACACCGCTGCATAGTTGGGGGCAAGCGCCAGGAGGATCAAACCGCACCAGGTCACGGCCATGCCGAAAACCAGTGAATAGGGCCTGGGATATTTGTCGGTGTACCATCCCACGACCGGCTGAAGCACCGATCCCACCATCTGAAACGTGAGCGTGATGAGACCGATCTGCGCGAAGTTCAAATTGAAGGACTCCTTCAGGAGAGGATAGATGGCCGGGATCAATGCTTGGATCGCATCGTTCAACAGATGGCAGAAACTCAACGCGAACAAAATCGTCATCGCCGACGTTTGCCCGTCCGCGTTCGGTGAAGTCGTCCTAGATTCCGACTGCGGAGCGTTGAGTTGAGTTTTGGGCATAAAAAGCCCTGCTTCCTTCCGGGAGCAGGGCCAGTGAAAACGATGGTCAGAGCGCTTCGCGGCCGGTGTAGCCGGAATCAAGGTCATGCCAGTACTCGATGTCGTCCTCAGATTTCTCCCAGCAGAGGAAGACTTCCTTGCCGGCGATGATGGCGGGGAAATCAATCAATCCGCGCTCCATGTCTTTGATCTGGATTTCGCGGGACTGGAATTCGTTGAGGACCTGCTTGAGTTCGGAGACTGCCGTGATCCAGCGGTTGACGTCATCGCCACCGGCGTCACATCCGGAAGCGAGATGGCCCTCGCCAGCCTTGTCGTATTGCTCGATGCGGACTCGCAGGACGGAGATGCTGGCGAGCCATTCCCGGATTTGGGGCAGGAGCGCCCGCGCCTCATCGAGGGTGTAATGCTTGTTGAAGTGATGGGCCATGTTCACCGTGCGGAACCGCCAGCCTTCGGCGCGAGGTTGTCGAGCTTGTCTTTAATCTTGTCGCTGGCCTCGATCTTGAGGGACTTGCGCCAGGCATCACGCGCATCGTCGGTTCGTTGCAGGTCCGCGTAGATATCCCCAAGATGATCGTAGAGCGTGGCGTCGGGTTCTTCGGTGTTTTCAATGGCCTTCAACATCCAGACAAGCGCCTCTTTCGGCTGCTTCAACTTGAAGAAGGCCCAAGCGAGGCTGTCGAGAAATGCCGCGTTCTTGGGTT
Organism: Verrucomicrobiales bacterium; assembly: GCA_005777315.1. Taxonomy (GTDB): domain Bacteria; phylum Verrucomicrobiota; class Verrucomicrobiia; order Limisphaerales; family F1-12-MAGs170; genus F1-120-MAGs170. The sequence continues at coordinate 2,769 of SXMN01000302.1, read as the reverse complement.
CCAGTTCGACGGCCTTCTCGATGAGTCCCTTGGCTTCCTCCAGTTTCACACCGTTGTCCACCCACATGTATCCGAGGTAGTTCAGGGCTTCGGCGAATTTTGGCGAAAGTTCTAGGCACTTGCGGAAATGTTTCTCGGATTCCGCGAAGTCACCATGGCGTTCGTAAACCGCCCCGAGTTGGAAATAGAAAAAGTGGTTCAGCCGCGAAGGCTCGGAGGCTTTGGCCAGCAATTCAGCGGAGACCATGTGCTTGACGGCATCGGCATACTGCTTGAGGGCCGAGTGGGTCATGCCGCTGTAAAATTCGAGGACGAAGTTGAGTTTGAACCGCGTGCGGGCCTTTTCGAGAATCGCCAGGGCTTCCTGCGGCTTTCTGAGACTCAGACGAGCGGCGGCGAGTTCGTAGTAAGCCGGCTCGAGATCCGGAGCGAGGAGGATGGCGCGCTCGAAGGCTTCCGCCGCCTTCTCGGGCTGCTTGTCTTCCAAGGCGAGAGAGCCAATGAAGAAATGAGTCTGTGGATTGGTGGGCTGCTCTTTGGCGATGGCTTCGAGTTGTTCAGCCGCCTTTTCCTTCCGCCCATTGCGGACATAGATCTCCGCGAGTTTGGCCCGGAGCATCGGGATGTCCGGGAAATCCTTGAGGAGCTGCGCATAGATCTCCTCGGCGCGGTTGAGGTCGCCGTACAACAGATAACCTTCGGCAAGCTTCTGGAGAATGAGAGGGTCGCCCGGCTTGAGGGCGGAGGCTCGTTCGAGCATCGCTTTGGAGCGTGTTCGGGCAGCTTCACTCATCGAAGGACTGGACCGGGCAAACCGGAAGAGCAATTCCGAAAGATCGAGGAGGAAGCCGGCGTTCCTGGTCGCTTGTCTGGCGGCGCTATCGAGCACTTGGAACGCATCATTGGTTCGTTTGTTTTGGAGGTAAAGCTGGGCGAGATTCTGGTAGGCGGCGAGGGATTGAGGCAGTTTTTTGATGGCCGCTTTGTTTGCCTTGATGGCGGCGTCCTTCTTGTCCGCCTGGGCGTAGGCGAGGCCGAGCCATGCGTAAATGCTACCCGTGGCCTTGGGCAGCGACGCGGCTTTGTTTAGTACCTCGATGGCCTTGTCGGGCTTCTTCGCCCGGAGAAAACGGCTGGCTGTCTCCAGGACAACTCGCTCGTGGGAGGGGTCCGAGAGAGCGGACTGCCGGAACTCTTCGAGGGCCAGCTCCGGTTGATTACTCAGATCATGGGCGAGGCCAGCTGCGTAATGCGCGTGCGCCCGGATGCTCTGTTCAGAAAGAGCTACCAGCTTCGGCGGTTTTGCCGGGAGTGGCTTGCTTGCGCGCGCAGCGGCGGTCCCGACGGATTTCCCGGTTGTCTTGGATGATGGAGAGGCGGAACGACATCCCGCCCCGGCGTATATGGCAAGAACCAGGAGTACGAGACAGGGATTGAAGCGAGCCCTCATGGGTGAAAGATAGACGAGCGAAGTCCGCATAGCGAACTTCGCCCGCCCCACACCAAACGCGTGAACGACGCGCAGCCTACTTCTGCCAGGTGCGCTTCTTGTGACGGTTCGCGCGAAGCTGTTTACGGCGCTTGTGTTTGTTAATCTTTGCTTTTCTGCGTTTCTTTAATGATCCCATAATCGATTTTCAGGCGCTCAATATACTACCTTGTTGAGCGGATACTCAATGATTCCTTCCGCGCCAGCAGCTTTAAGTTGCGGTATCAATTCCCGGACGATGTGCTCGTCGATGATCGTTTCCACCGCCACCCAGCCCTCCAGACTCAGGTTGGAAATGGTTGGATTACGCAACGCGGGCAAACTTTGCAACAGTTTTGCCAGATTCCTGTGCGCGATGTTCATCTTGAGCCCCACCTTTGTTTCTGCATCGAGCGCCCCTTTCAGGAGCAGGGCGAGGTTTTCGATCTTCTCCCTTTTCCATTCGTGCTTCCAGGCGGCGTGATTGGCAATGAGCCGCGGCGTCGAGGTCAAAAGCGTATCCACAATGCGCAATTTGTTGGCCCGGAGCGAGGAGCCGGTCTCGGTCAATTCCACGATCGCATCCACCAGTTCGTGAGCCTTGAACTCCGTTGCGCCCCACGAAAACTCGACCTCGGCCTTCACCTTGTGCTTGCGCAGCCACTTGCGCGTGATCTGCACGACTTCCGTTGCGATGCGCTTTCCCTGAAGGTCTTTGGCGGACTTGATCGGCGATGCCTCGGGTACCGCCAGAACCCAACGCGCTGGCTGGCGGGTTGCCTTGCTGAAAAGAAATTCTCCGACCTCATGCACCTTGGAGTTGTTTTCCTGAATCCAGTCATGGCCGGTGATCCCGCAATCGAGGTAGCCATGCTCGACGTAACGGCTGATTTCCTGGGCCCGAATCAGTCGGATTTCCAGCTCATCGTCGTCCACATAAGGAATGTAGGAACGGCTGCTGACCTGGATGTTGAATCCAGCCTTGGCCATCTTTTCAATTGTGGCTTCCTGCAGGCTCCCTTTCGGCAGCCCAAAACGCAACATGCGCCTCTGTTCGGTCATAAATGTGATCTCATGCCGGCATTCCCGGCCAAAATGAGGTGCGCAGCATAGTGGAGCAGTTCGCGAAGACAAGAGCGGAACAGAGATGAGCCGCGATAATGCACGGCTGTGACAAAGTCATTGGAGAAAACAGTTGAGAGTTGAATGGCCATGGCGAGCATCTGATTTCTGGTGAATTTCGGTGGTTCAGCGACTTCAGGAAGGGCAAGGCTTGAGGTTTTTGAACGCCATCACCAAGC
>SXMN01000301.1 GCA_005777315.1 Verrucomicrobiales bacterium | reverse complement strand
GATGGCGGATGATGTTGTGCGGCTGGACAATCAACTCGGCTTCCGTGTAGCCTGCCACGCGAAAGAAGACATCGTTCGCGTATGTGATCACACCGCGCAGGTCAGTCTTGCTCACGATGATCTCGTCCTCCGCGAAAAGTGCTTCGCGACCGGTGGGGATGATGCGACTAGGATTCATAAATCAGTTGTTGCGAGGCGCCTGAATTGCCCGGACAACGAGTGGTGTCCAACCAGTTCACGCCCGTCAACCCAAGCAATCGGCAACGCATCCCGCCCCCTTTACTCAAATACCTTCACTCTTTTTGCCCTTGAGTGGACAATAAGGAGCTGGGGCTGTGGGCATCTCCAGAACTCTTCAAAAGACTTCCTGCATTCTGAAAATAGCATTGTCGCCCTCATGCGATCCGGGCACTGTGCTATCAACCATGAAATGGCGTTCGCAACTTCGCGCCGCAATGTTGATTAGTTTCGCGCTTTGCACCCTCGCTACCTCACCAGTTTATGCTGGCGAAACTGTCGTAGGCAGGGCGGCGGAAGCAGTGTCCTCTGGGTTGGATTTCAAGAAGGCTCGCGAGTTTTGGGCATTTCAGCCGGTGAAACCGCCCCCGGTTCCCGGCGTACGAAGCTTAAAATCCAAAATCCAAAATCCGATTGATGCGTTTGTTTTCTCACGCCTGGAAAGGAATGGTCTCTCCGCTGCCCCGCCCGCGACGAAGTCGGAGTTGATCCGCCGGGTCACTTTCGATCTTACAGGCTTGCCGCCCTCACCGGAAGAAGTCCGATTGTTTGTGAACGATCGTTCACCGGATGCATACGAGCGCGTGGTGAATCGTTTGCTCGACAGCCCGCATTTTGGAGAACGCTGGGCGCAGCACTGGCTGGATGTTGTCCGCTACGCGGAAACCGAAGGGTTCGAATACGACCGTCATCTGCCAGATGCCTGGCGATTTCGAGACTACGTCATCAACTCGTTTCAGAATGACAAACCATTCGACCGGTTTCTGACCGAGCAGGTCGCAGGTGACGAACTGGCGTCCGCGGACAATGAAGGTTCCATCGCGGCCATTTTCCACCGGCTGGGCCCGGTGCGGCGCAACGCCGGCAACCCGGAGATTGCCCTGAGCCGCAACGAAGTCCTCACCGAGCGGACCGATGTGATCGGCGCGGCGTTTCTCGGCCTGACGGTCGGATGCGCACGCTGCCACGATCATAAATTGGATCCCATCCTGCAGAAGGATTATTACCGGCTTCAGGCTTACTTGGCCGGAACACATGAGAATAACATTCTTCTCGTCCCCGCTGACCAGAAAAAGGACTGGGAGGAAAAGACCAGGGTGCTCAACGATGAACTGCGCAAGCTTCGCAAAGCCGCGGACAAGGCGGAAGGCGACGAGCGAATCAAACTCAATGAACAGATCGAGTCGTTGGAATCTAAAATGCCTCCGCCTCCGCCCACCATTCCCAGCACCCGCAACGACCCCGCGCAGCGAACGGAAATACACGTATTAAAGCGCGGCGATTGGGAGAGAAAAGGCGACGTCGTCGCTCCACGTCCCCCAAGCGTGTTGGTGAACGAAACCTTTCCAGAATTGCCGGCGGAAACCACCAACCCAAGGACGCACCTGGCGAAATGGCTGGCTGATCCAAAAAATCCGCTCACGGCGCGAGTCATCGTGAACCGTCTGTGGCAGCACCATTTTGGATTCGGCCTGGTGAAGACCCCAAACGATTTCGGGAACCATGGCGACAGGCCCAGTCATCCCGAGTTGCTCGACTGGCTCGCCAATGAACTGGTGAAGAATGGCTGGCAACTGAAGCCGATTCATCGGTTGATTCTGTCGAGCAGCACCTACCGGCAGTCAACCCGGTCGCCGATTGTTGAAACAGCTTTGAAGCTTGACCCTGAGAATCGACTCTTGTGGCGCTTCGGGCAGCGACGCCTTTCCGCCGAGGAAATTCGCGATGCCATGCTCGCCGTTTCCGGCAAACTCAATCCGCGGATCAGCGGCCCCAGCGTCATGGTGCCGGTGGACAAGGAATTGGTTGGGCTGCTCTACAAACCGGCCCAGTGGGAGGTCGCCCGCAGCGCTGACGAGCACCACCGGCGTTCGATTTATCTCATCGCAAAGCGCAACCTGCGCCTGCCTTTCATGGAAGCGTTCGATCAGCCAGCGTTGCTGACAAGCTGCGGCCGCCGTGAATCCAGCACTCACGCGCCGCAGGCCCTGGAGATGCTGAACGGAAGACTCTCCAACGAACTTGCAGCAGCGTTTGCCGAGAGATTGGAGCGCGAAACGGGCGGGAGCCGCCGCAAGATCATCGACCGTGCCTACTGGCTTGCGGTCGGCCGAGAACCATCAAGCAGTGAACGCGCACTCGCGAGCGCCTTTTTGCAGGAACAGCCACTCAATGAATTCGCGCTGGCGTTGTTCAACCTCAACGCATTCATGTATGTTCAGTAACCATCCAGAGCACGTTCTCGTCACCCGCACCCGGCGGGAATTTGTCCGCGATGCGTTCTGCGGATTCGGATCGCTCGCGCTCGCATCTCTCCTGCATGAGCAGGAAGCGCGTGCCACTGGAATCAATCCACTTTCTCCGCGGCCTTCGCACGGCGCGCCTAAAGCGAAATCGGTGATCTTCCTCTTCATGGCCGGCGGGCCGAGCCATCTGGAAACATTCGACCCAAAGCCGTTGCTCAATCAACTCCATGGCCAGCCCAGGCCAAAGGAGTTTGGCGAGGCCAAGTATCAGTTCGTCAAAAGTGGCGCGAAACTGCTGGGCACGAAACGCACTTTCAAAAAGCACGGGCAGAGCGGGATCGAAGTTTCCGATCTGTTTCCGCACACTGCGAAGTGGGTGGATCGCCTGGCGGTGATTCGTTCCTGTCACGGGGACATGGTTGTTCATTCGGCGGCGCAGTACGAACTGTTCACCGGCCGGGTGGTTCCCGGCTATCCGAGCATGGGTTCATGGATCACGTATGGCCTCGGTTCCGAGAGCGATTCACTCCCATCCTACGTTGTCATGCCGGACCCGAAGGGCGCTCTTGAGGCGGGACAACCCATGTATGCAAACGGTTTTCTGCCGGCCATATTTCAGCCAACGATGTTTCGTCCGGGAGACCGTCCGGTATTGAACCTCGAACTCCCTCAGGGAGTCACGCTGGCGCAGCGCCGCCGAACACTTGACCTTATCCGAAACCTGAATCGAACTGGTTTGAGCCCGGAGGACCAGGAGTTCAATGCGCGCATCAACGCCTACGACCTGGCGTTCAAGATGCAGACCGAATCGCCAAAACTGTTCGATCTGACCAGGGAATCCCCGGAGACATTGGATCTATACGGAGTCGGCAGGCAGCCTACAAATGACTATGGGCGGCGTTGCCTGATGGCGCGAAAGCTTGTGGAAAACGGCGTGCGCTTTGTCTGCGTGGTGGCGGGCGGCGGTCCCGGCAACCTGCAATGGGACGCGCACAATGACATCGAGGAAAATCACCTGCGCAAAGCCGCCGAGACGGACCAGCCCGTCGCCGGACTTCTCCAGGATCTCGAACGACGCGGTCTGCTCGACAGCACGCTGGTCGTGTGGGGTGGCGAATTTGGCCGGTCACCCGAAGCGGAATCAGGCAAGGGCCGCGACCACCATAATCTCGGCTTCACGACGTGGATGGCCGGCGGAGGAATCAAGGGGGGACAAGTGGTGGGAGCCACGGACGACATCGGATTGCGCGCCGTTGAAAGCCCCGTGCATTTCCGCGATCTCCACACCACCATCCTTCACCAGCTCGGCCTGGATCAAAGTCGTTTGACGTATCCTCACCTCGGCCGGAATGAGCGGCTCACCTTTGTCGAAGGAAATGTAATCCAGCAAATCGTTTGAACCCGGTGGAGTGCGGGAGACGCAAAAGCAGACGTTGAGCACGTAGGACAATGCGTTTGCCTGGCGTTCCGATAATCAGCTCCCAGTCCGCTCTGTAGATGCTATTGCACTACGGAGTAATTCACGTACCCAATGAACATCTCCTGCCAGGATTGTTCACCGAATGTCACCGTCGCCGAAGGGTCGGGATTGAATCGGTTTTGAGGCGAGTTATCGAAGGCACCTTCGCAAATCAGCCTCGTGCCGGCGGGGACTTCTTTCGGAGTCGCCAACCGATAGAGCGCCTGCCAGTTGAAGAAATAACTGGGAACATTCAGCAGCACCTCGCTGGTGCCATCAGGATACTCGAGGGTAAATCGCGCCCTCGAGCCCCGGAAATGCATGTGCGGACTCAGTTCGTAAATCTTCGATTTTTTGGTGAAAGTCCGAGAGGCATCCACCTTCGAGTCGGCGGTCATGGGAGGAATGCTGAACTTCCTGTTGTAGGCTGCGGTGGTGACCAGTTCGCTCGCGGGTTTTGACGGCGCCAGGTAGAATCCGATCTGAGTTTGATCCGTCGTCACTTTTCCCGAGGCTGTGTAGTGCATCTGGAAGACAATCGTGTCAGTCGTCTTGAGCAGCTTGCCCGTGCCCTCTGGAAACTGAACATCATCCATGCCCGGGACGTAGCCCGCGAAGTAACCGCTCAATCCTCCCTGCAATGCGAGCAACTCGGCGAGGGTGCCGCCTTTGAACACCAAACAATGATGCACCACCGAGCGGTCGCCAGGCTTGACCGACACCGCTCGCAGCCACACATCACTGGGGAACGGGCTCTTCGCAAAAAGGTATGTATAGGGGATCTCGCCCGAGGCGGGAATCTCCTGCGGATCGATGTTAACCACGGCGTCGGGCTTGCCCAGCGGCCAGTCAGGCAGCGGTGGTTGCTGAGTCAGCGCCAATGGATCAGGACCGTCTCCGCGCGGGCTGCCCCTGTCGATCCAATCCACGAGCGACGCGATTTCCGCGGGTGCGAGCGCCTTCGAATTTGAAAAATGCTGGTATTTTGAATCCGCATGCCACGGCGGCATTTCGCCGGCAAGCACGGAGGACTTGATGAGTTTTGAAAACTCCAGAATGACCGAGTGGCTTGTCATTGCCCAGGGCGCGATGTTGCCGGGACTGTGACAAGGCATGCACGACTTCAAGAGCATCGGGGCAACCACCGTCGCGTATCCGGCGGGCTCCACGGGTTGAATCCCGGCGGTGCCGCAATCCATCGCGACCCGGGACAGGGAGATCGGCTTGTTGCCGGCAAGGTCGGAAACCGCGTCAGCCAAGGGGCGGGTGTGCACAACACTCAAACCCGTGTTGATGATCTCCTCGATTGGACCGCGATATGCCACCGACCAATCAACAGTCGAAATGAGCACCGCTTCAGCCGCGCTGCCACTCCCCAGCGTGCGATGCACGGCTTGTGACGGATCTTGCAGGACAGGAACCCCGGACGGGAAAACTTTCGACAACCCGGCGATGGAATCGCGCTCGCTGGTCTGTGTTGCGGAAATAATCCAGGTCGGAAGATTGTCGGGACCAACCAGCTTGCGCACGCGATCCAGCTCCGGGCTGAATGGCACTGCGCTTTCGAGATTTACACCCGCCAGCACGAGCAGAACTCCCATCGCCGGCTTCTGATAGTACAGCTCATGAGCTTTTCCCTCGGCATCGATCAATCGAAAGTTGCTGACTTCTGGCGCAGGCGCGTCGAGGAGCTGACGCAGGCGAAAGAACCGGGAATCCGCGTTGCCGCAAATACTGTCCAGATATGGCCGGGGTGTTTTCGACGCGCGAAAGCGCAGGAGCGGCGCCCATTCCTCCCCCTCGACGAGCCTGGCCTGGGATTCGAGCAGATACTCCTTCTCGGAAGCGGGAGTGGAGAGCGTCAATTGGACCTTGTTTCCAGCCGGAGCGATCTGGACCTGGTTCTGAGCCAGCGCCGCCACACTTAGGACGGCCATCAGAAATCCAAGCCACGTCAGGCGACCAGCCTTTGTCAGGCATTTCCTAAAATCACAGCAATTCATCGGAGTTAATCTTTTCTGCATCATGGGAATCTTTGATTGCAACTTACCTCACGCTTCGGCGGAAGCTAGTGCTTGAGGCGGTTTCCAGCAAGCCGGAACAAGGTGATAGTTTTTCTCGCCTCGAACTTCAGCCACCCTTCGCATAGCCGTTCTTGCGAAACCATTCCACGGCGTCGCGCAACGCCTGTTCAGGCGGAGTTTGCGGCAGTCCGAGTTCCCGGATGGCTTTTGCCGGGTTGAAGTACATCTTGTATTTCGCCATGCGAACTCCTGCCAACGGTGCCTTGGGCGGCCGTCCGGTGACACGTGCGACCCACTCACTGGCGTGAGCCGCAGCCAGCGCGAGCTTGTAAGGCGCACAAAACCTGGGCGCTGGCAAACCGGTGATCTCTGCCAGAACATCGAACATTTGTTTCATCGACCAATTGCCGCCGGCGTTGCCGAGAATGTAGCGTTCACCAATCCGCCCGCGTTCCGCCGCCAGGATGTGGCCGGCGGCAACATCACGGACATGAACCCAGTTGAGCCCCGTGTCCAGATACGCGGGCATCTGACGGTTGAGAAAATCAACAATGACCTGTCCCGTGGGAGTCGGCTTGACATCTCGCGGCCCGACCGGAGCGCTTGGGTTTACGATGATCACGGGCATTCCCCTGGCTGCGAGCTCCCTGGCGACTACTTCAGCCTGCCACTTTGAGAGCTTGTAGTGGTTGGACATCTGAGCGGCGGAGACCGGCGTCGCTTCATCTGTCGGTTGTACGACGCCATCCGTTTCCTTCGGCAAGCCGATGCAGCCAACGGTGCTCGTATAGACAATCTTCGAGCAACCTGCCGCAGCCGCAGTTTCGATCACATTGCGAGTGCCTTGTACATTTGTGGCGTACATCGGTGCATAATCTCGGAGCCAGAGATGATAACTGGCTGCCACGTGAAAGCACCAATCGCAACCCTTCAACCCGGACTCCAATGATCGCAGATCAAGCAGGTCGCCTTGCACAAGCTCGCAACTTCCGCCTTCAAGCCCGCGCAGGTTGCCGCCCCGCCGGACAAGCGCCCTCACCTCGTGCCCATTCCGAACCAGCTCGTGGACAAGATTTGCGCCGATGAAACCCGCGGCGCCGGTAACGAAACATTTCACGCGGCACGATTCCGAACTTTCTCCTTCTTCTCTTCCATCTCGGCATTGAGCGCTTTGCGTTCGCTCACCATCTGTTTTTCGAGTTGCTCGATGGCTTCGAATTCTCCGGCGGAAGTCGCCTTGTAGATCTGCTCCTTGAGGAAGAGTTCCCGCTCGGCGATTTTTGCGGCGTAGATCGAATCCAGCTCTGCCAGGTCTTTCTTTTGTTCAGGTGTCAATTTGACGGTCGGCGCCTGTTTGCCCAGCCGTTCCATCGCGAGTTCGTAGGCGGATTTCATAAATTCATCAGTCAGTTACAATGTCTCTCTGGAGCGGATGTGTCTTGGTCGTTGGACAAGTTACAATTGAATCTGCACCTGCCCATCAACGACCCTTACAGGAATGCACTTCGCCGGTCGATCCGGCCGATCAGCGCAGATTCCTGTGCGGATGTCGAACTCCCAGCCATGCATTGGACAGAATATCTTCCCACCCTCCACAGTCCCCTGCCCCAACGGTGCTCCCTTGTGCGGGCACGCATTGTCCATGGCAAATACGTCGCCGCCGGTCTTGAACAGCGCAATCTGCCTTGAGTCCACCTGCACTGTGACCGGACTTGATTCCGGGAGATCGGCGGCCCTGGCCACGGACTGGAAACGCGGTGCCACTCAATGAGAATGGCTGCCCCCAACGGGAGGTTTCTTCTTCCAAGGCATGTCTGGGAACTGCGTTGGCAGCTTGACCGGCGGGGGCGCGGGAGGCTGCGCCATTTTGAGTTCATCATCGCCGGGCTTTGCATTGGGATCGGGCCTGGACATGTCGCCGCGCCACGAGGCAATGCGCGATTGCAGGCCGTGGTGCTCGGCGGTGGTCTTGTCGCCCGCTTTCATGTAAGCGCGGGAAAGATTGGTGTGCGCGAGCTGATCGTGAGGCCGGAGCTTCTCGGCTTTGTGGCCTTCGTCGATGGCCCGGGGATAGTCACCCTTGGCGAAATAAGCGCCGCCGAGCGCGAGCTGGGCATCGAAGTTTACCGGATCGGCCGCGAGAATGGATTGCAACATTTGAATCGCAGCATCGGTGTTCCCGAGGCTGAATTCAAACATCGCGTCGTCGTACTGATCCTGAAGGCTCGGCGTCATGCGTTGAATTTGACAGGTGTGTGTATCGCATGATTGGACGGGCGGCGCAAGGGTGGGAAGTCTTAGCGTCCAGCGTCCGGTGCATCCACAAGTTGTCGGTGGAGCGCGACTGTGCTGAAAGCCAGTCGCAGCAGTACCGATGGCTCGCCCTCACGCCAAACCTGCTGCGGCTGGTGCTGCGCACACAACCGCGCTCCAGGCTGCCAGCCACGGCTTGTGGATGCGCGGCCTGCGTCGGCACTGTGGAAGCGTTGCCTTCGGCTCCTGCAAGCAGTAGAATTTGAATCCACCGTCAATGCGGAGTGCGAGCTGCGCATCCCCAACGAAATGGTGGCGGGCCTGCCGCGCTCACAAAAAGTCCGCGCTATTTTGCTCTTTCCCATTTTCGGCAACGCAGACAACGAATGGTCCCGCCTGACCGCGACGCAGTTTCTTGATGGCTATGCGCCGAGTGATTCGATTTACGATCAGGACTGAGCCAAGCCAATCGGACGTTCCAACCCGGATGGCTGACGGCTCATGGGGCGTGCGGGTCGCAGACAGATTTCGATTTTGTGCTGTGCACCGTGAAAGTCGCAAGTTGCTTCGCAATGCACTCCTGCAATCGTCTCGAGTCACGATCTCCCAGTTTGACACCGCCCCACCCAGCTCCAAAAGCGGAGCCCTTTACCTTTGAGCTCTTGAGCGTGCTGGGCTCCAGCCATTTCAAGGGGGCCACGCGACCAACCGCGAACGGCAGGTTGGCGGCGTCCTGGTAACGAACATCTGGGAAGCTATCCCAGCTCCAATCGCCGTGCAGGCAACATGCGAAAACGTCGTCCCCATCGAACGCAGGGTGTTACCGCAGAACCGTTCTGTAGAAACGCCGCAACGAGTTCGCCGCGTCGGGATCCGTGAACTCCAGCGTGCCGGTCAAATTGGTCGCGGTGGTCAGGGGCGACCACTGATCCAGATCGGTGGACGCCTGCACTTCGAAGGCCATCCCTTTCCACGATTGGATGCGAAGGGTACCTGCTCGCAGCGTTTGGAGCCGCGCCGGCTCGGTGAATGTCAGGAACTGCTTGGGCGGGACATTGTGGAACTCCTGCACTATGCCCGAAGGCCATTCGATGCGCAGCGCTTCAATGTTTGTGGCGTTCGCCAATCCAAAATGGGCGATGAGGCCAGAACCACCTGAGATCTCTCGCAGTTGCCAGAAAATCTTCCCGCCAATGGTGGCGCGCACCCTCACCTTGGCGCCGATGGCGGAGCGATTGGAGACGGTGCCGACGCACCGAACTTTCATCCAGGAATTCCCGTTTCCATTATTCCGATACAGAAAATTTTTTATCTGTCCGTCTATCCCTCCGTTCGCTACAAACAGGTCCAGAAAGCCGTCGTTGTCATAATCGCCCCAGGCACGGCCCATGGAGAAGCCGCTTTCATTCACAAGACTGCCCTCGACTACTTTTTCAAAGGTGCCGTCGCCGTTGTTGTGATAAAGGAAGTTGTTTCCCGATTCCGCGATATTGACCACGAACAAATCCAGGAACCCATCATTATCGTAATCACCCCACGCAGATCCGTGGAATGGCCTGGCCTCTGTAACGATCGCGCCTGTAGTGATGGCGGTGAAGCCGTTGGCAGAATTCAGGTATAAAGCATTGGTCTCTGCGGCAAGGTGACCGCCCGCGGAGGCGAAAAGGTCAAGCAACCCATCATTGTTGTAATCCCCCCACGAGCCCCTGGCCCAATTGACCGCAGCCTGGGTTACGACCGGACCGGTGCGAATTCTGTCGAACCGCCCGTTGGCCGCATTTCGCCAAAGGCGATTGAGGTCGCCCGTTGCGAAAAGGTCAGGCCAGCCATCATTGTCGTAATCAGCCCAGGACGCCGTACCACCAGCTTGGTCACTCGCAATCGGTTGGCCAGCGATCCGGTCAAAGGTGCCATCGCCCTTGTTGCGGTATAGCAAGCTGTTGCCGTCTTGATTGGGTACGAACAAGTCCAGGAATCCATCGCGGTCATAGTCAGCGCATTCAGGCCCAAAGGAACGGACGCCTGCCGTTCCTGAAAAGGGATTCGCAATCTTTATGAATGTGCGGTCACCGTTGTTTCGATAGAAAACCACACCTGGTTGCCGGCCCACCACCACATCCGGAAAGCCATCATTATCAAAATCACCCCATGTCGCTTCGCGCGATGTTCCTGTGTCAGTCGCAATGATTCCTGTGATCACTTTGGTAAACGATCCGTTGCGGTTATTTCGGTATAGATAATTACGAGTTGCTGAATTTAAGTTTCGGGTGGTGACGTACAGGTCGGCGAAGCCGTCGTTGTCAAAGTCAATCCAGTCGCAACCCCAAAACTCGCGGGCCTCGTTGACCGGATCGGCGACGGTGATTTTTGTAAAGGTGGAATCGACGGTTAAGTTGGCTGACTGGCTCGTGGCCGACAAGCCCTGTGCATCGGTGACCACGGCAGTATAAGCGCCAGCGTTCGCCGATTCGGTGTTCGTCAGAACCAGTGAAATGGCAGTCGCATTCGAGATTGCGGCATTGTTGTACAGCCATTGATAGCCAAAAGGCGATGTGCCGCTGGCACGGACGGTGAATGTCACTTTCGCACCCAGGCTGACGGACTGGCTCTTGGGTTGAGTGGTGATGGTGGGTTGAGCCAGGCCGACCATGGGGACAGCGAGCCCGATTAAACCGGCTACCAGGAGCAGTGTTGGTTTCATGGGTTTTTCGTTTTTGAGGGCGCGTCGTCTTCTGCAAGAGTCGCGGCAGGCCAGAGCCGCACGGTGCCGTCATTGCCGCTGCTTGCCATGAGGTTGCCGTCCCGCGAGAAGGCGATCCCTTTGACCGCGCCCACATGACCCTTCAGAGGAAGGACCAACTGGCGTGAGGCCACGTGCCATAGCTTCAGCCCGCCACCTTCACCCACAGATGCCAGCGTGCGCCCATCCGGGCTGAAGGCGAGAGAGCTTAGGGCGAGCGCAATAATAACTTGAGCAAATAGGCTGGCTTTTGAAACGGATCGAGAGATAAGCTCGAAGGATCCGGCTCAAGATCATCATCGCCCAGGTCAGGAGAAAGTATCGGCAATTGTCCGTGCGGATGGACGAG
>SXMN01000300.1 GCA_005777315.1 Verrucomicrobiales bacterium | reverse complement strand
TTGTTCGCCGCCGGAAAGCGTGCCCGCGACCTGCTGCTCGCGCTCTTTGAGTCGGGGAAAGATGTTAAAAACATAGTCCATCTCGCTCGCAATGGCCTTCTTGTCTTTCACGAGGTACGCGCCCATCTGCAGGTTTTCCAGAATGGTCAGATTGGCGAAGACCATCCGGCCTTCTGGGACGTGGCACAATCTTCGGCGGACGATTTCGTGCGGGGCAAGGTTGGTGATCGGCTGACCATCGTAGGTGATCGATCCGCCTGCGCAGCGTTGCAGGCCGGAGATCGCACGAAGCGTGGTTGTCTTTCCAGCACCGTTGGCACCGATCAAAGTGACGATGCTTCCCGCCTCGACCGTGAGGTCAATCCCATGCAGCGCGGTGATCACGCCATAGTTGACCTGGAGCTTTTTGACTTCGAGCATTCGCAGAGAATTAAAAATGAAAAATCCAAAAGGAAAAATGAGGAACTGGCGTCATTCGGGGCCTCCTTTCGAGGAGACGATGATGGCTCCGATGATACGTTGAAGTTCATCAGCTTCTTGCACGAGCGAGGTCAGACGAGACTTGGCGACGACGCCGGCGGCCATCAGAACACGCAGCCGGAAATGCGTTTCGCGAGCTTCTTTCAGAACGATGCTCATTTTGCTGATAAAGTCAGCTTTGCTCTGCGCGCCCTGAGCTTCTTCAATATTCGCTCCGACGCTTGTTCAGCCCGCAGAATTTGCGGTCCCAATACGCGGGTTGAGCCGCGCTTCTGGTCAAGATGCACGCACAACTTCACGACACGCCCGGCGAAATCGAACGTGCGCTCAGTGATCGGCTGCGGCTGTCCCTCATTTTTCATTTCTAATTTTTCCTTTTTAATTCTAATCCGGTTCTCCCAGGTAGGCTTCAATCACCTTCGGGTTGCGTCTGATTTCGTCCGGCGTTCCCTCGGCGATCTTCACGCCGTAGTCGAGCACGGCGATGCGCTGGCAGATGCCCATGACGACCTGCATGTCATGCTCGACGAGAAGAACGGCGATGCGAAAGCGTTCTTGAACAAATTTGATCAGGCTCGTGAGTTCGGCTTTCTCAGTCGGGTTCATGCCGGCGGCGGGTTCGTCCAACAGCAGCAGTCTTGGCTTCGTGGCAAGGGCGCGAACAATCTCCAGCCGTCTCTGATCGCCGTAGGGGAGACTTTTGGATGCTTCGTCGCGAAACCTGTCGAGTCCGAAGATCTTCAACAAGTCGAGAGCCTCCGCTTCCACCTCGCGTTCCTCCTGCTTGAAAGAGCCGCCACGCCACAGCGCATGAACGATCCCGTGCCGGCGATGAAGCTGAATCGCGGCGCGTACGTTGTCGAAAACGCTCAGGGACGGAAAAAGCCGGATGTTTTGAAAAGTTCGAGCCACGCCTCGAGCCGTGATCTGGTGAGGCTTGAGATTTCCGAGAGATCGGCTGTTGAACTGAATCGCACCCTCGGTGGGCTGATAGACCCCTGTGATGAGATTAAAAACCGTTGTCTTTCCCGCGCCATTCGGTCCAATCAATCCCACCAGTTCACCTTCCTTCACGGCGAAATCCAGTTCGCTCACCGCAGTCAGTCCGCCGAAGCGGATCGTACACCGCGAAACATCCAGCAACCTCTCTTTCGCGGATGCGGTGCTCATGAGGTTGGCGCGGCCTGCTTGCGCCCGGTCTTCCAGCCGGCAAACAACCCCTGCGGACGGGCCATCATCAGGATGATGATCAGGAGTGAATAAATGATCATGCGGTAATCGGCAAAGCCGCGAAGGAACTCGGGAAGCACCGTGAGTATCACAGCGGCAAGGATCACGCCGGCGGTCTTGCCCATGCCGCCGAGAATCACCATCACCACGAATTCGATCGAGCGCATGAAATCGAACCCGTCCGGCTTCAGCACCAGTTTGTGGTGGGCATAGAGACCGCCGGCGATGCCCGCGAAGAATGCCCCGATGACAAACGCCACGACCTTGTATTTCGTGGGGTTGATGCCCATGGCGCTTGCCGCGACCTCGTCGTCATGCACCGCGATGAAGCCCCGCCCGTAAGTCGAGTTCACCAGACACGAGACTACGTAAACCGTCAGCGCGGCGAGAACGAACGCCCAGGCCAGATTCGTGTAACGCTCCAAACCGGTAAGACCGGTCGCGCCGCCCAGACTTTCGGTTGTCTGAAAGATCACACGGATGATTTCACCAAATCCGAGCGTCACAATCGCCAGATAATCCCCCTTCAATCTGAGCGAGGGAACTCCGACCGCCAGCCCCGAAAGGGCCGCCACCAAACCTCCCGCGAGCAAAATGACAGCAAAGAAGATCGGGGCGGCCCCCGGCGGAATCTGCGCGCCGAACAGCAGACTTAACTTCGCCGCCGTGTAACCACCCACCGCCATGAAGCCTGCGTGCCCCAGGCTGAACTGCCCGGTGTGGCCGTTGATCAGGTTCAGGCTGACGGCCATGATGATGTTGATCCCGATGTCGATGGTGACGCCCAGGTAATAGCGGTTGAACTGGCCCGCGAAGAGCGACACCACTGCCACCGCCAGGGCGGCCGCCAGCAACCATCGTTTTGCGCCTCGGTCCATCAGACTTTCTCCGCCTGGAATTTGCCCAGCAATCCTGCCGGGCGGAAGAGCAGAATGAGAATCAAGATCGCGAAGGCGATGCCGTCCCGATAATTCGACACGCCCGGCAGTCCTCCTGCGATCGCCTCAATCACCCCGAGCACGATGCCGCCGAGCGCCGCGCCCGGAAGATTTCCAATGCCGCCAACCACCGCGGCAATGAATGCCCGCAAGCCCGGCTGGATGCCCATCAAAGGTTCAATCCCGGGTGAGCGCATCGCGTAGAAAATTCCAGCAATCGCCGCCAGCGCCGACCCGAGAGCAAACGTGAATGAGATGACGTGGTTGATGTTGATCCCCATGAGCGCCGCCGCCTGCGGATTGAACGACACCGCGCGCATTGCCGTACCGATCTTCGTTCGTTGCACGATGAACCGCAGCGCCGCCAGCAGCAGCAGCGTTACAACGAGCACCACGAGATCATTGCTGCTCACCACCAGTTCGCCAAAGTGGAGTTCCTGCGCCGGGATCAACGTTGGAAACGGGCGCGTATTCGAACCGAACACGCCCTTATGCTGGCAGGTGAATTCAAGAAATAGCGAAACACCGATCGCGGTGATCAGCACGGTAAGCTTGGGGCGGTTCCGCAGCGGACGGTACGCGAGCATCTCGATCAACACACCCAGCAGCGCGCAGATCAGCGCGGAAAAGAGAAAGACCAGCAACGCGCCTGGAATGGACTCCGGGCCGAACACGCCCTGGATTCCGGGTGCGAGGAAGAAAGCGGCAAATGCTCCCACCATCAAGATGTCGCTGTGCGCGAAATTGATGAACCGCAAAACGCCATAGACCATCGTGTAGCCGAGGGCGATGAGGGCGTAGATGGAGCCCAGCGCAAGACCGTTGATGAGCTGTTGGATGTAAAACATTCCGCCGCGGGGCCGTCACGCACGAATTCGATTTGCGCGCGGACCATGGACAAGAAAGATATAATGTGCCACGCGAGGCGATGTCACGAACGAATCCAAGCCGGGACAGCATTTCCAGCCCCCTTGGAGCAGCCTGCTGCGGGCGTCCTCCCGCATTCGTACCTCGCATCTGAATCCGTGGCGCTCTGCATCATTCGCAGCCTGTCTCACAGTCTCCTCAGTCCTCCTGAAGATCCGTTGGAGCAAGCGTTGCCGGCTGTACAAAACTCGAAACTGACACGGTTGGAGATGTTGCACATTCACCACGATGCCGCGTTTGTGCTCGCTTGCGCCCGCATCAAGTTCTCGAAGCCAGAAGCCCCCATTAACGTCGGGAAACCTTACACTCTCACTAGTCGAACCAAGGCGGGCCATTGCTAATCCTGCGCATCTTGTTGATTAATAGACTTGCTCCTGACTGATCGGGACTGCTCAAACGCGGGTTTGTAATCTGCTTCTATTTTACGAACACCGCCCTGTCAGGATGACTTTAATCCATCCAAAAGCCATAAGCGGTGAACACAACAACAAACCATGACTTATGAGAAAAACACTTAGAACCGGCCTGCTGCTGGCCTCGGCCGCAATCCCGCTCGCAGGATTGAATGCCTCTGCAGCAAGCATGATCGACTCCACGACCTACGGCGGGCATACCTATGAGTTGTGGGCCGATACAGGTGTCTCCTGGGAGAATGCGCTCTCCGCTGCCGTTGGCGGCGGTGGGTACCTGGCGACCCTCACGGACCCTGCCGAGACTTCAGCCGTCTACGGTGACTTCATCGGCACGGGTTTCTTCACAAGTAACGCCGGTCAAGCACACCAAGCATGGTTGGGCGGATATACCACCGATTCAGGTTTCACCACGATTGATCCAAATGCCTGGGCCTGGATCAACGGTGACGCGTGGACAGCAATTGATGCGGGCAATTTTGCTGCGGGTGAGCCTAACGGGGATTCAACCGGCCTTACCATCAATCGGTTTGGCACATCGAAGTGGAACGACGAAGGGGGCACTGTTGGTGGTTATATCGTGGAAAAAGATGGGACTAGGGTTCCTGATTCAGGTTCGACGCTGGCCTTGCTGGCAAGCGCGTGCGCAGCAATGGGCGCGCTTGGACGTAGAATCCTCAAGTAAGAACTTCGTTCTCTTTTTCCTTCCGAAGAGCACAGCTTGATGGTTGTGCTCTTTTTTTGTGACTGGCTGGGAAACGTGCGCGGAGCGCAGCCCGAAGGAAACGCCCGAGCGTTCCGTGTGCAGATGACTCAGGAACGGTGGAGTTCCTGGCTGCAATCCGTTCGGCACACACGCTGCCGAATGTGCTCAGCGAGGTCTGGTGTAGAGAACTTCATCATCACGCAGCGTGCCGCGTTGAACCAGCGCTTGAGGATGATGATCATCAAACACCGCAGGTCTTAGGGCGAAAGGTTTTCCTCCCATTTCGGTGTAAACCTTCTCGACCTGGGCGGGAAAGAAGTCACCGACGTAGCGTGCGATGTTCTTGTTCTTCTGCACACTGGCCTTGATGTCGTCCAACGCCCCCTTGATCTCCTGCGGCTTTTTGCCGGCATCCACGAGGTTCTTCACTTCGGCTCGTAGTGCGACGAAATAAGCCTTCTGGTCGTCGAGCACCTGGCCGGTGCCAATCTCGCCGTGACCGGGGCACACGATCTTCGCGCCAAGCTGCCGCGCGGCTTCCATGGTTTGCACCCACTTGGCGGTATCCCCGTCGCCAGTAAAGTTGTAAGGGCCATTCACACACGCGTCTCCTGTGAAAAGGATTTTTTCCTTGGGCAGCCAGGCGAATCCGTCGCCGCGGGTGTGCGCCACTCCAAGGTGAAGCAGTTCAACGCGGTGCTTCCCGTCATCGAAAATCATGTCCTTTCGGAACAGCAGCGAGGGTGGCTTGAGCTTGCAGGCTGCGACATCAGGCCGGCCCTTCGCGGCCTCCTCCCAGCGCCCCGGCTTGCCGCCATAAAAGCCCGTCTCGAATTTCTTCATCTCCTCCACCACGCCTTCGTGCGCCACCAGGATGGCTCCGTTCTCGGCCCAGACCTGGTTGCCGTACGCGTGATCGCCGTGATGGTGGGTGTCAAAGGCAAATCGAATCGGCTTGTCAGTCGTGGCGCGAATTTTCGGTATGACCTCCTTCGCCCCGGAGGGGAAATTGCCATCGATCACCAGGACGTAATCCTCAAAGACGACCCAGCCATTGTTGCAGTGACCTTGATTTTTCAAATCTCCCTCGTGGAAGTACACGCCGGGTGCGATCTGTTCGACCTTGTTGACCTCGGCGTCAACAGGAAGAGCGAAAAGCGATGTTCCAAGGATGGAAGCGAGCAGTTGAAAGCGGATGCGAGGAGTCATGGCGGGAGATTGGCAAAAGCCCGCTGTTCGTCAAACCGGAAACTCAGCCTCGATTTCAACCCGGTGCATCCACAAGTTGTCGGTGGAGCGCGACTGTGCTGGAAGCCAGTCGCAGCAACGTCGCGAGCTCGCTGTCACGCCAAACCTGCTGCGGCTGGTGCTTCTCACACAACCGCGCTCCAGGCTGCCAGCCGAGTTCACCAACAACTTGTGGATGCACTGAATTCAACCTTGCTCTGGAGGAGCGGGCACTGGTTTTGACGAAGGGGTCTGTTTCTTCCTTTTCACCATTGTCTGGATCTTCTCGATCCAGACCTTGGCCCAAACGAACTCAGTGGCAAGAATCGCAAGTCCAGCTGGGATCACGATGAATGCCGGCCCCGGAAGAATGATCATGACGATTCCAATCAGCACGACTGTCCCGCCGATCATGGCGACGAAGACCCGTTTGACTTGTCTTGGGGTGGTCACAGGTTTTGCAGGCTCGCCCCGCTGAAACCAATTAGCCACCGATGCGGGTGCCAGGCAAGGCATCCGTGGAGCCGCGGTGAAATAAAACCAGCCCCGCGGGGCGGGGCCAGGCCATCCACGAGGTTGTTCGTCGGTCGCGTACTGAGGCGCATGGCCCTCGACAAGGAGGGTGGAATGAAGTTTGAGGGCAAGGAGATGGAATGAATTTGGTGGCGCGCCGCTGTGGACTCTGATTGGATTGGCGCATGTCCATCGCGCATGCGGATCAAATGTTGGCAGGATTGCCC
>SXMN01000299.1 GCA_005777315.1 Verrucomicrobiales bacterium | reverse complement strand
GCGTTGATCAAGCAGGTTGATGAAGTGGACCCCTTGAGCTGCCCCAAGTGCGGGGCGCAGATGAAGATGATCGCTTCTCTGTGTCTCTGTGCCTCCGTGGTTCAAATAGAAATGTGTTTCCACCACAGAGGCACAGAGAGGGGAACCTGTGGAAGCAAGTCCGGTTTTGTGCGATGGCCATCGGCCGCACGTTCAAGGAAAGCCTGCAAAAATGCCTGCGCTCACTGGAGATTGGCCGCAGCGGTCTGGGCGGCGACGGCAAACCCTGGCGCATCGGCACGGAAGTTTATGGTGACCGCGACATTCTCCCGCGCGACGTCATCAGCCGCAAACTGAGCGTGCCCAACGCCGAACGCATCTTCTTCATCCGCCACGCCCTCCGCGCCGGCTTCACCATCGAGGAGATTTTCAACCTCACGAAAATTGACCGCTGGTTCCTGGTGCAGATCAAGGAGATCGTGGATTTTGAGGAGGAACTGGCGGGAGCGAAGAACTGAGAGGATTTATGGCGCGAGCTAAAGGCAAAGCTGAATTCGTAAAATGGATTCCGTTGTTGCTCGACGCGCTACATGCCCTTGGCGGTTCCGCTGAATCCCGCGATGTTTCCGCTTGGATCGCCAACGCTGCTAAGTTGCCGGACGAAGAGCGTGAGCGACGAAATAGGAACGGCATCCTACGTTTCGAGAATCAAGTTCATTGGGCGCGACAGTATTTGGTTTGGGAAGGCTTGCTTGATAGTTCGCGAAGGGGTGTTTGGACATTGAGCAGTGCGGGAGCAAAAGCCGGGCTCACCGAGGAACAAGGCCAAGAACTTGTCAGGAGGCAGGCAAGATTGCGTTCCAACAGACAAACGAAGGCACCCAAGCCAGATTCTAAGCTTGAAACTGAGATCACGGACGTGGGGGCGGAAGTCGAAACTCCCGAATTGGCGGAGGAAAGCAAACTGCTGGACGTCCTCCAATCTCTCTCGCCTGAAGGTTTTGAGCGTCTCTGCAAACGGCTTCTTCACGAATACGGGTTGGAGAAAGTTGCCGTCACTGGCAAGAGCCACGATGGCGGAATCGACGGCATGGGCCTGTTGCGCCTGAATCCATTCGTGACCATGAAGGTGCTGTTCCAATGCAAGAGAGTCCGCAAGTCAGTCAGCCGGGCGCAGGTCGGTGATTTCCGAAACGCCGTCATGGGCCGCGCCGACAAAGGAATTCTCCTTACCACCGGCTGGTTCAGTTCGGAAGCCGAGAAAGAGGCCAACCGCGAAGGCGTCCTTCCGATTGAGTTGGTGGATGGTGAGCGACTGGTGGAGTTGTTCGAGACCAAGCAACTTGGCCTGCGGCGCAAAGAAGTTTTTGAAGTGGATCACTCGTTCTTCGACCAATTCCGTTGATTCAAAAGCGCTTTGCCTTCGAGAAATCTCCGTAGGCTGACCCCGGCTCACCACGCAGATGAAAAGCTTCGGCGAAGCGATGGCCTCGGCCGCACATTCAAGGAAAGCCTGCAAAAATGCCTATGCTCGCTGGAGCTTGGCCACAGCTCCGTCTGGAGTGAAATCTTTGTAGCCACCCACGCCACCCAATTCCCCAGCCCCGTCGGGGCGGCATATTCCGCTCCTGACGGAGCTTGCAACCTTGTTTGATTCTGGCTGCTACAAATATGCCGCGCCTGACGGCGCTCCATCCACGGAATCCAACGGGATTCAAATCCATCATCCCCGGGTTGCGAGGTTGACCCGTCCGGCTCGGACCGATCTACCCTGAGTTACGTTCCCAAAAATGTTTTCAACGCTGAGCCTGTAGCAGCGGACGTGAGTCCGCTCCAATCCTTCCCGGGAGAGGTTTGAGCCAACTCACGTTGGCTGCTACGGGGCTGAACGTGGCAACCGCGTTGCGGTTGGAGCGCGGCTCTGTGAGCCGCAGCACGCGGCCACGATTCACGTCATCGGATAATCCAAACGCCTTCGAACAACCGAAGCCGCTGCGGGTCGCAGACCCGCGCTCCGTAGCTCCGTCAGGAGCGAAATCCTTGCAGCCGCCCGCGCCGGTTTTCCCGACGACCCTCATCCGACCTGCGGCCACCTTCTCCCGTTCCCACGGGCGAAGAACACAGCCTCGTCGGGGCGGCATATTCCGGTGCTGGCGCAGGCCCCCAGACGGAGTTTGAAAGTTGTTTGATTTTGGATGCTACATCTATGCCGGGCCTGACGGCGCTCAAGTTTGCAAATCCCAATGGTCTTCGAATCCATCAGCCCCGGGTTGCGAGGTTGGCTGTCTAGCACGGACCGAGCTACCCTGGGTTACGTTCCCAAAAATGTTATCAACGCTGAAGGCGTTGCATCACCTTTCCCAAAGCGCCAGAGGGCTGGCGCACTCCAAGACGCTTCGCGAAATTCGGGAGTCATCGGTTCACGCGCCAGCGTCTTGGACTGCGGTGGCCCTCCACCGCTTTTCCTCCGGAGCGCAGCTGTGTCCCGCAAAGCGGGATCAGCCGCAGGTGCTTGCGCACGGCCACCAACAACCCCACGCAGCAAAATATTTTCAACCGCCTCCGCCCCTCCACCCGCTGCGACTGGTCCTGCGGACACAGTCGCATTCCGTCCGAAAGCTCCGTCAGGAGCGAAATCTTTGTAGCCACCCACGCCACAAAATTCCCCAGCCCCGTCGGGGCGGCATACTCCGCTCCTGACGGAGCTTGAAACCTTGTTTGATTTTGGCTGCATACAACTATGCCGCGCCTGACGGCGCTCCGGTTTGCGAATCCCAACGGGATTCAAATCCATCAGCCCAGGGTTGCGAGGAACGAGCTACCCTGGGTTGCGTTCCCCAAAATGTTTTCAACGCTGAAGGCGTTGCATCCAATCCGCCGCCGCGCCGCCACAACTCGTGGACTCACTCGCTCCCGCTCGCTCGGCCCTTGCGGGCCTTTTGCTTCGCTAAATTCCCTTCGCAGTTTCCCAAACTGCTCAAGGCAGAGTTGTTTTTCATTTTTGTTCGTTACCCAGCGTAGCCGCTCCTTCGTCTCACCAACGCTGGGCTGAACGCTGCAACCGCGTTGCTGTTGGAGCGCGGCTGTGTCCCGTAATGCGGGATCAGCCGCAGGTGCTTGCGCGCGGCCACCACCAAACCCACGCCGCAAAATAATTTCAACCGCCTCCGCCCCTCCACCCGCTGCGACTGGTCCTGCGGACACAGTCGCGCTCCGTCCGAAAGCTCCGTCAGGAGCGAAATCTTTGTAGCCACGCACGCCACCCAATTCCCCAGCCCCGTCGGGGCGGCATATTTCGCTCCTGACGGAGCTTGAATTCATTTCCATCGCGGCTTCTACAAAGATGTCGCCCCGCCGGGGCTGGTGCTCCGCCTCACACGCCCTGCTTCAAGTGATACACCTTGCGCGGGTCCTGGGTGCTGCTGCCGATGGCGACGAGTTGGCCGAGTTCGACGAGGCGCTTGAGACGCGTCTGCGTAGCGCGTGAGGTCCGCTTGATGGCGGCGGCGATCTGGCTGGTGGACGCGCCGGGTTTGCGCCGCAGGAATTCCACGATGGCAGTGTCCAGTTTGTCGCGCTCAGGTTTGGCGACGCGCTCGCGGCGGAAGGTGACGCGGAAGCTGCTGCCGATTTCCTCCAGTTCGGGTTCGGGCAAACCAGCGGCGCGACACGCGGCGGTCATGCGCTGGATGCCGCTGCCCCATTGCTCAATGAGTCCCAGTTCGTGAAAGACGCGACCGATGACGCGATTGCGTAGCTTGGAGACGCCGCGCCGGATGTCCTCCACGGTCAGGCCGGGCGGCAGGTTGCCGGGATTTTCGATTTCGATGCGGTCGCGGAAGATGGCGAGGCGGATGGGTGAGCCGCGTTGCGCGTAGTCGGCGTGGACGAAGGCGTTGGTGATGGCTTCGCGCAAGGCCACGACGGGAAATTCCCAGACTTCCCGGTGACGCACGCCTTTACTTCGAGCGCCCGCCGGGTGTTGCGCTGCACGAAGCGGATGGCTTCCTCCACCGCGAGCACGGGATAGCTCGTGAGGTTGGCGGAATCGAGGATGACGCTTTTGTCCACGCCCTCGAAACAACCGGCGCGCAGCCAGGCTTCGGGAAATTGCTTCAGCCGTTCCGCGCCAAACAGCACGACGCCGCCGACGGTAGGCACTTCGCGTTTCTGGTGCGGGGCGAGGAGGTGGAGCGTGCGCAGGTCTTTCTTCCGCAGTCGGCGAACGGGCGCGAAGCACTCGGAAGCAGCTCGGAAGTCGATCGCTTCCGAGTGCAATTCCGGCAACGGCTCTTCGTCGTAGCTGCGTCCACGCACGACGCGTTGAAGTTCCGCCACCGCCGCTGCATCCGCCTGGCGGTTGGTCGAGCCGACGCGGACATAAACGCCCGCCGGATAGCCGACGGCCTTCACGTAGTGCGGACGGCTGGGGCTGGGGAAAAGTTCGACGGCGAGCACGTGCGTCTTGCGGAATGGGATGATGTGAATCTCCGGCAGGAGCCGCGGCTCGATGCGGTCGGAAATGAAACTGGCAAGCTGCTCCTCGGTCCTGGCGATGTCCGGCACGCCGCACACTTTGCGCGAGCCATCCTCGACGCCGATGAGCAGCACGCCGCCCGCGCCATTGGCGAAGGCCACGAGCGTCCGCATCACCTTGTCCGGCGAGGAGATGTCGCGCTTGAACTCCAGCGTCTTGCCTTCGTGCTGGCGGAGCAGATCGGCGAGGTTGAACATGGTTGGAAAACTACTCGGAAGCCATCGGAAGTGGCAAGGCTTCCGAGTAGAACTGGCTCGGTTCGTCATCGGCTACCTGCTCGACGAACTCAAGAACGATCCCGCTTGGACGGGACGAGCCATTGATTACGTAGTCACCAATCCCGCCATTGCGGGATGCGCATTGCCTTCGAGGCGCATGCGCACGGCTACCATTTCGCAAGCCGCCCCCACGCTCACCACGCAGATGAAAAGCGTCGGCGAAGCGATGGCCATCAGGCGCACGATCAAGGAAAGTCTGCAAAAATGCCTGTGCTCGCAGGAGACACGGTGACCGTGCGCTTCCAACCGAAGCGGACTCGGCGGCGACGGCAAACACTGGCGCATCGGCACGGAAGTCTATGGCGACCGCGACATCCTCCCGCCCAACGTCATCACTTCCTGCCGAAGGGTGACGGTGGAATTCGTTTCACGAGTTCCGCCGCCTTTTCGAAAGTCAGAACTTCCTTCTCCAGTTCAATCAAGGTCCATTTCTCGGGAAACATGTGGCTGCCACCGGGCTGGAGTTTCACCTCCGGGCTCAGAGGTTCAAGTTCTGCGACACGTTCATCGTAGTAAAGCTCAACGGAATTTCCACCGTCCGAGTAATTGCCCTGCGGGAAGAAGGGAAAATACTTCACGAGCAGCAGCCGCCCGCGAACGTAGGCAATCCAACCAGCGTCGCTGTCCGCTCCCACTTTGGTGGCCGGTCCTTCACAGCGTGCCACAAGCATTCCTTTCATGATGCGGACGTTGGCCGCTACAGGCTTGTCGCCATCGTAAATAAATTTGTCATTCACGGTCCGCCTCAAGGACCAGCCAGCCTTGAACCGGCTCTTCTTGTTCAGCGGAAAGAGCGCGAACCCATCATTCTTGCAGAGTGTCCGGTCCCACAAACAGTAAGCCACTTCCTTGTCGGAGATGTTCCGCATTTCCTGCGTGATGCCAAGGTCGCCTGAACCAGGTTCGATGAGAATCTGCTTCTCCATCTGGATGCCGACGCTGACATCCTTCTCGCTGGTCACGCGAACTGTGAAGTCTTTGTGGATTTTCCATTGATGAAGACCAACCCAGAGCGCCTCATGGTCTGGAATTCCGCGCAGCTCGGGACCGATATCACACTGATAGCCTCCCATCGAGAAGCTGCCTGGAGAATTGGCGAGAGTTCTCCCAAAAGACTTGATGTCCTCATAAAGGATGTTTTCACCACTGACACCATACTGGAGGATACGACCACCAACGGCGGGCGCCACGATGGCGTGAACACCGCTTGCCTCCAGGATCAAACTTTCCTGCCACCCTCGAAATTCCTGAACGGTCACACCTTTCACCGAGTCGGGCGAGGCGGCCCTGGTAGCGGTAGTCAGGAGTCCCAATAAAACGCTTAGGATGGAAATGGTGGCAGTCAGGCGCATATCGCGGCGGAAGCTATCAAACGCACCGGGACGCTGCCAGTGGAAGTTCGTCGAAAATTGGTAAGCTTCAATTCAACACCACGTTGATCGAGTTCAAGATTTACTTCGCCACAGTTTCACAGCTTGCTTCGGCTATGCCTGGTGTGTGAGCAGTGCCTCCAGCCCGACTTTCGCAACTGGGAGGTGATTGGGAGCGAAAGCGGTTGGAAATGAGAGTTAACAACTCAAAGGTCTGTAGCCATATTTCAATTCTGCTTTCGCCGTGATGTGCAGGTGGTACCTGCGGTGGCATCTTTCAAATGGGAGTGATCTCAGCGGCGTCCGCCCCGGCTGCGAGCGCTGGGGAGAATTCATCCGCGACGTTCGCTCAACGCTAAAGACTGAGTTCAAGAACCTGGCGATCCTGGGAATCGCTCCCGGCTCACAGCCTATTGTATAGTGGAAGGACCAACATTGCGCGAAGAGCCGCATGAGCTGGAATCGAAGCGCCTTGCAGATCAACAGCGCTCCTGGTTCCGAGCAGGAAACGACCATAGGTCCACCGACAGAAACTGATTTGCTTATTCCATCTAATGACACAGCTCGCGCCACTTTTGAAAAAACCTCCACCGCTTCTGCCAGATCTTCCCCGACAGTTTTTATCTGACTGAACGCGGTCTTATCTTAAATCGTTTGCCAACGGCGGCTCTCTCTGGCAATTCAAAGCCCACTTAATATGAGAAGGTTGATCGCCTGCTGGAGTTTACTGGGTGCCGTCGCCATCACTGGTTGCCAGAAGTCCAAGGACTCGGCCGCCAGTGCCACCGCCCCAATCGTCAAAGTGGAACGGATACTGGCCAGGGTTCATTTCAAGGGTTTTCAAGAACTCGCGACTGACACCAACGCCACCACAATGCGAGATGTGTGGCAACTGCCTGAAACCGGCGAACTGAGATCACAAGCCCTGAACAAACTGGCCCCCGCCCTGGCGTCATTTCTCAGCGGAACCACCGCCTCTACAAATGGTGATGTCGCGGCTCTTGCGCGACCGCTCCTGGACGATGTGCTCCAAAGCGAGACGATTTTCGAGGTCATTGACCGCACCAACCGTCCACCAGCCTGGACGCTCGCGATCCGGCTCGATTCTCAGCGCCACACCGTCTGGCAGCAGAACGGGGAGAAGCTCATCGCCAGCCGCGATCCCGGCAACAGCTCGATCCTGGCGTCCAAGACGGCCACCAACTCCTGGTTCCTTCTCGGCGGCGACAACGTCACCCTCGGATCAGCGACGCAGATCGACACACCCCTTTGGCGGTCAGCGGCGGAACTTCCTTCGCAATCGATGGGAACTCACTGGTGCCGCGCGAACGTGGACTGGCCGCGGTTGACCAACACAGTCCCGCTCCTTGCATCCATTCCATTGCCACGGTTTGACATCATGATCCTTGGCAAAGGAGAAGGGCTCCGCACAGAAGCCCATTTTCATCTCACGGAACCGATGCGCTCCGAGTTGGAGCCGTGGCGTCTTCCCACGAACACCATTCGAGATCCGCTGATCAGCTTCACGGCTTTGCGCGGGATTGGCGGCTGGCTCGACAAACAGGAGTGGTTTCGAAGCATGGGCCTGGATGCGGCTCCCCAACAAGCCGTGGCTTGGGGACAAGCCGACACACCTTTCCAGATCCAGGTTGCCGTTCCAGTTTCAGACGCGACCAATGCCTTCGAGCGACTGGCCTCCACTTGGGTGCCGCAGGTGAACTCCAACCTCCTCAATTCTCCCATCGACGTTGTTTCAGTTCACACGAATCTACTGCAAATGAGCGGGCAAATGCTGTTTCTGCGCCCATTCATACGACGCGCTCCCGAACCATCGGGCGAGTTCTTGAATGGTGGAATTTTTCCCGTGGCACCCACCACGAACGCTCCACCACCCGCATTGTTCGAGCAGCTCAACCGGACAAACCTCGTTTATTACGACTGGGAAATCACCGAACACCGTCTGAAGCAGTTACGCGAAACTCTGGAGCTGTTGGGCATCCTGCTCACATTGCCACCGATGGATGAGAAATCCCTCGCTCATCGTTGGGTGCAGGCTGCGAGTCCCAAGCTGGGAAACACCATCACTGAGATCACAGCCACTTCGGCCACTGAACTTTCTCTGGTTCGGCGATCTCATATCGGCCTGAACGGGCTCGAACTGCTCACGCTGGCAAACTGGATCGAGGGCACGAATTTCCCCATTGCCGACCTGAGTGTTGGTTTCCGGCCCGCCCCTCCATCCCGGAAATCGGATTCTTCAGAACAACCAAAACCTTGACAGGGCTTGATGCTCAAACTTGGCGTCAACATCGATCACGTAGCCACGATCCGCGAAGCCCGGTATCGCGGACGTTCGATTGGTGAACCTGATCCGATCGAGGCTGCGCTCCAATGTGAGACAGCCGGCGCGCACGGCATCACCGCGCATCTCCGTGAAGACCGGCGGCACATTCAGGATCGTGACCTTTGGCGATTGCGGGAGGCGGTCAATACTCGACTGAACTTCGAAATGGCCAACTCGCCGGAGATCATCGAGATCGCCTTGAAGCTCAAGCCGCACATTGTTTGTCTCGTTCCGGAGAAACGCGAGGAAGTCACCACTGAAGGAGGACTTGATGTCGCCGGTCATGAGCAAGGCATCCGTTCCACCTGCCGTCGCATGAATGACGCGGGAATCGAAGTCAGCCTTTTCATCGCGCCGGACCCGCGGCAGATCGAAGCTGCGGCACGCACAGGCAGCCAGTTCATCGAACTGCACACCGGTTCATTCGCCGATGAGTTTCATGATGAGAGCAGACGGGCCGCCGAGCTGGTCCGGCTGGTGGACGGCGCGCGACAGGCTCACAGCCTCGGGTTGAAAGTGAATGCCGGCCACGGGCTGAACTACGAGAATCTAAAGACACTCTTTGCAGTTCCACACATGATCGAACTCAACATTGGCCATAGCATCGTCAGCCGCGCCGTCACCATCGGGATCACCGAGGCAGTCAGGGAAATGCTCCAGCTCATGCGTGGATATGGCAAATGACGGGAGGAACGTGCGGTGCCCTGGTCTTGATCATGATTTCAATCATGATCACTCAGTCCAGAGGATTAAGAGTAAGACACCAGCCAGGAAAGCATGCTTCGTTCGACCACATGATTCTCGGCACTGGAATTGACATCATCGAAGTCGCGCGGATCCGGACTTCGATCGAGCGTTTTGGAGAGCGTTTCTATCAGCGAATACTCCGGCCTGCGGAAATCGAGTACTGCCTCAAGTTCAAACATCCGGCTCCTCACATCGCGGCTCGCTTCGCCGCAAAGGAAGCAATCTCCAAGGCATTTGGCACCGGAATCGGGCGGGAGCTTTCATGGCAGGATATGGAGATTGGACGAGAGACGGGCGGGAAGCCGTTCGTGATTCTTCATGGTGGTGGCATGCTCCTGTTGGAATCCCGCGCTGGCAGGATTGTCCACGTCAGCCTGAGCCAGACCGAGAACTACGCCACTGCCATCGCGATACTCGAAAGTTGACCGCCCCGTTCAAAGCAACAGCAAGCCACGCCCCTCTCCAGTGAAACAGTCCGGAATCCCAACAATTCCGAGTCTTTTCTCAATCATCCCCTTCAAATTGCGATTGGTTGACTGGACGGTCCATGGCTGGTTTAGTCCAATCAACACCCAATCCCCGCAACGACAGAGAATCTCATTACTGCCATCTTATGTTCGCTCAAATTTTCCGAAGCCATCCCGCCCCTCGTCTGCCCTCGAAGCGACTGACCGGCTTCACACTTATCGAGCTTCTCGTGGTCATCGCCATCATTGCGATTCTTGCAGGAATGCTTTTACCAGCACTGTCCCGCGCCAAGACAAAAGCCAACACGGCGCGTTGCATCTCCAATCTCCGGCAAGCGGGCATCGCGTTGAGTCTCTACACGTCTGACAACTCAGAGAGGTTTCCCTTCTCCGGCCGCGGGTGGCCTCAAATGCCGTTCGTGGACTTGCTCAAATTGCTGGACCCTTACATCAGCACGAATGGTCGCGGGTTCTACCTTTGCCCCGCCGACAAGGGGCAGGCCTGGAATCTGGCATGGACCAAAGTCAATGGCAGTGGAAATGGCATCCGAACCAATGAGCTTTTGTTCCCGTGCTCCTATTATTACTACCACCAGTTTTACAACGACGACACCCAGTCACCGAAGCTGACCCAGCGGCGCTCAACCGACGTGGGCTCGCCGTCGAAGAAGTCGATCATGCCCTGCTTTGCCGAGCCGGAGAACGGCAATCTTGGTGACAAGAACATCGCGCATGGTAAGGAAGGTTTGCCGCTATTGTTCGTTGATGGGCACACCGCCTACGTGCGCTACAAAGCGCTCAACAAGACAGCACCCTACGGCGAATACAACCTGGACTGGACCATAGGCGGACTGGCCAAAGGGGAAGATCTGCGCTGAAGGCTTCCGGCGGCGAAATGAATTTCACCACCACTTGAAATTCAGATCCGGCGGCGGTGAAAGCTGCCATTTTTGGTACCCAGACGGAAACAGGTAGTTCTCAACGTGTCCGTCGCCGAAGAGCATGTTGAAGGTGCGTTTTCCCTTGTAATTGTGCCACACGCTCTTCTTGTCGCTTGGATCTCTGGACCCGTGCCAAGGCCAGTCGCCCTGCACGATCTTGTTCACCGCACTCCGTGCGATCTCTGTCGTTTTGATCGAAGTTGCCTCCTTGCTTCCTCGCGGAGCCGTTGAATCTCCCGTGACGTGCTTCACGCGAAACCAGTCCACTGCCCACATGTTCATGTAGCTATTGCCCCACCCCTCGTAAGCCGTCTTCGCCTGCGGCCAATACGAGTCCCCCTTGTCAGCAGGGCACCAGAAGATTTCTGGTGATTGGAGGTAGGGATTGAGCGGACGCGTGTTGGTTGAGATGACTCCCGGGCGCCAGGCAACGGCGTTCGTCGGCATCCTGCCGCCGACGCTCTGCCAGTCATCATGCACAGGGTAGTAATCCTGGTAATCATCCGCATAGAGGTGGTACGCAAGACCGATCTGGTGCTCGTTGCTCGCGCACTTGATCTGGTTGGCCTTCACTTTCGCACGGCCCATTGCGGGAAGGAGCATGCCGGCAAGAATCGCGATGATGGCGATGACGACCAGGAGTTCGATCAGAGTAAAACCGAAGGAACGACGGTTTGCATTCATAGGAGTTGGCTGGAAGGTCGCCTCCCGGAAAGGCGCAGGCAAGCGGAATGAGGGCTGGCAAATGTGTGGTGGCAGTGCATACACAAGTTGTCGGCGAACTTGGCTGTCGGCCAGGAGCGCGGATGTGTGCGCAGCACCAGCCGCAGCAGGTTTGGCGTGAGGGCTAGCCAGCGATACTGCCGCGACTGGCTTTCAGCACAGTCGCGCTCCATCAACAACTTGTGGATGCACCGGGTCAGGAAGAACCGCCAGGATAACCACCTTTTTCATGGTCTTCTCCACAGTCGTGAATCCTGCCGGACGTGCCAGATTTCGCGTGCGCCCCGCCCAACTCTCACGATTGCCGTCGCAACATAGCCGTCTTTGTTGAGCCTGATGGTTGGGCTGTGAACCAGTCCTGTCTGAATGCTTTCGTTTAATCCCAGTTCACTCAAATTCGAAGCCCATCGACCCGTGCGCGTTTGAAACTCACGCTGCGCATGATAAATCGTCATCAACGCTTCACGTGCCGGGACGCCGGCATCCGGCTTGAAATCCACTGTGCCAGGCTTGCCGCTCGTGAACTGGACATACCCCCAGCGCTCGGGCCGGTGCATGTCGATGATCCCCTGTGGCGACCAGATCCAGTTGTGCTCCGCATGATTGGGCACTTTCTGATACTTTCCTTCAACGATCTCGATGTCCCACTCGACACGTGAAAAGCCGATTCTCCATTGGTCGCCTTCCTTCGGCGGGGTCGCGCGATGCGCGAACTGCTTGAGCGCTTTCCATGGAAACGCGATCTCCAGCGTCCAGCCCTGGTCGCGGTCCTGGCTGTTGTTGAGAGTGCCCTGGATATGCACCGCGGAGCGCAGGCCTTCGATGTCCCAGTTGTTCATCGCTGGACCACCATCCTTGTAGGGTTTGCGCAGGAAGAGATCCCAGACGGTGTTCAGCGCATTCATCTCGAATTCGTAATACTCGTGGTTGTCCCCGTTTGGGTCGATGAACACCTCGAAATCGTTGTCCCTGAAAATCACCGAGTCGCGTTGCGTGATGGTGCCCCAGACATGCGGCTCCTCCATTTCTGCCGCGATATAGAAATATTTCTGGTCCCACAGCATCTTCGCGCGTGTGCGAAAAGTGGGGCGCGGCTTCGCGTCTCCTTCGATGTCCTGAAAGTCATGTGTCCACGGCGCAGTCTGCCACGACTCATCGTTTAATCTGCCGTCGATCACAAGGGGGACAGCGGCGCGATAGCAAACGTACTGTTGCGGCACGATCGGTTTCATCCGATCCCAGTCCGCGGCTGTTCCGTGGTTGTTCGCGACGAGCATGGCGGCGGTGATGGCGAGGGCTCTGAGAAATCGTGGTGTCATTCTGGAAAGTGAGTTTTCAAGATCACGGCTTCGGCCAGTTGAGATGGTTGTGAAGAAAATCAAATGTTCCCTTTCCATTGATGGTATGTGGCCCATCGAAGAACTCGATCTCCGTTCGGTTCGCAAGCCCCAATTTTACAAAATGACGGCGGGTCTTTGCATATTCGTAGGCGACCCATTCGTCCGGGGCCACGCCATCGTCATGGCCGCGCTCGACCATGAACGGTCGTGGGAAGATCAGCCATGAAAGCTCCGAGTAGTTGAAAGTGTTGCCCAGATTCCACTCAGGCATGTCATATTCTGACGTCCACAAGTAGCTGTAGGGCGAGCGCGAGGAAGTGTTCTTCCAGATCCATTCGTTGTAATCCGCCGAGCAGATGCTGAGGCAATAGCGCTCCACCAACACGGGAAGGCGCATGGCGGACTTGCCGCCGTAGCTCAACCCGTAAAAGGCAATGCGCTGCGGATCGACATGATCCAAGCCAGCCAGCCAGTCGGTGATCACCTCGTGCTGCCGCGTGATGAATGACCACAGCGTGAGCCCAAGCGGCTGAGCCTTCCGCAGAACTTGCCGGAATTTTGTCCGCCCGATGTAGCAGTTCTGGGGTGAGAACGTGATGAAGCCCCGTTCTGCCAGGCGGCAGGCGTAACGGTGATACGCGGCGTTCTCCACATTTGGATCGGCAAGGTCTCGTGGGCGGCCTTCCAAGCCATGTTGACACACGACAACCGGCCGCTTCTCTCCAGCCTTGATGTTGGTGGGCACAAGAAGAATTCCGTAGGCAATCACGTCCGGATGAACATCCAGAACGACTTCGTAGCCTCGGTAACCGTTCGTCTCGTAAAGGAAACGGCTTCGGGGATTGGGAGGAATCGAAGCCTTGGGGATCATGCCGACCGTCTCGTTGCGGAAGTAGTCGCGATACGATTGAGCGCTGGCGGTAAACTTGTCCACGCTTGAACGATCCGCCTTCTTCCAGAATTCCCGTCGAGTGTATTCGCTCTCACGCGTAAGTTGCTGAGTGTCCTCGATAATTTGAAGATACTGGCGGCGGGTGCGCGCGGCGCTGTCACCGATTCCTGCCAACGCCAGCGGCGCGCCGCCTAGTTGGGAATTGATGGATCCGGTTGAGGAAAGTTTGAGGAAAATTCTATGTGCCGTCCCAGCATCGCATACGGTGTCTTCTGTGGCAGTCAGGAAGTACGACGCCATTTCAGGCACCATCAAGTTCAGGCGATGGCGTTCCGATTCGATTTCCTGAGCGGAAGGACGCCACAGTTTCCCTGGCGCGCCACCAAACTGGTCGGAGTGTTGGACCACTGGATACTTTCCGTGCTCGATGATGATCGCGCGCGGCAAAATCATCGCGGCAAGTTCGGCGTCACCGAAGCGTTCCAGAAGCGACCACACGTTGCGATAAACCGGCTGGTCGAAGTTGCGATGGCCCAAGCCGAACGCGCCGCAGACGCCGACCGCAAGGAAGCGCGTGTCGAGTGCCCCGGCATACAGCGCCAGCAAGCCGCCTTCCCCGAAACCCACGATTCCAAGCTCCTGCCGGCCTAAACCCGGGTTCTGAATTCGAGCCATCGTGGTGCTCCACTCATTTGTTCGAGGACCGGCTGTTCGCGAACGATCGAGCCAATCGGCGGCGGCCAGAATCTTCTGAACCTCATAACCGAGCGGCGTGCGGCCCATCTGGTAGCTGGCACGCCAGAGAGTTTCACGCTGGCTGTGCTTCACGGAGCGGACTCCAGGATTGCCAGCGAACTTATCTCCGCGATCAATCAACGCGGGCACGAGCACCCGGCAACCAGCTTCAGCAAAGCGCCGGGGGAACTGCTGCTCGGCAGGAACTCCAGGCTCAAGACCGATGGCTTGCTCAGGTGTCCAATCGCAATCCGGCACTGCGATGATGTCGGCCTTTGGCTCGCCCTCGGGCACGAGAAGCAAGCCTTCACCTTCCACACCTCGAAAGACATTCCACGCCACGGCGAACACTCGATAACCAGCGGCACGACCGACTTCCGCTGGATGCGCAGACATATCGGAACCAACATTTCCCAGAAAGCGCATCTGAACTGGATCGCGTTGATCGACTACTCCAAGGATTTCACGGAGGCGGAGGCGGTTGGTCTCCGAGGCAGCGAGCAAGGAAGCCTGATAGGCGGAAGCCGACGATGTGTTGAACTTCCAGAACTGTTTGCGGCCGGCGACTCGCTCATCGAGCGCACGATCCAGATAGTGATCAATCCCATCGACGATCTGCATCGCGAGATCGCCTTCCCTCATGAGCGGTTTCGTCCCAGTGAGAAGCGACTTTTCAGATGTTTGAGCCTGAACAACACCAGCGAACCCGTGTGCGAAGGTCAGAATGAACAGGAGCTGCAGCTTGATAAGCATTTTCATAGACATGGTTGCGGGTGGATTTCTGAGATGGGCATACCAGCATGAACACGCTTTGTCAGCAGGAATGATTCTTCCGGCTTGGAGCATCATGCCAACAAGCTGCTGAAACCCACGAAACGTGATGGTCGCGGCGTAAGCGGAGAGCTATACTCAGGCCATGCGAGTCTTGATCGTTGGTTGTGGTTACGTCGGCATTCCGCTTGGATCAGAGCTGGCAAAGCAAGGCCACCAGGTATTCGGTCTGCGGCGCTCAACGAGCGGCGCGGCAGTCCTTAGTGAAGCCGGCATCACCCCATTGACCGGAGATTTCACACTATCCGAGGATCTTGCCCGGCTTCCAGGTCCGTTCGATTGGGTCATCAATACAGCCTCGTCCAGCCACGGCGGAGTCGAAGATTATCGTCGGGTGTATGTGGATGGAATGCGCCTCCTTCTTTCGTGGCTCGAACACACGCCGCCGAAGAAGTTCATTTATACGAGCAGCACGGGTGTTTATGGGCAGATGGACGGTTCCGCCGTGAAAGAATCAAGCCCGACGGAGCCGCAGTCCGAGACTTCCAAAGTGCTGGTGGAGGCGGAACGGGCATTGATCAATGCGGCGCGGGAAAAGAATTTCCCGGCAGTCATCCTGCGGGTGGCCGGCATCTACGGCCCGGATCGAGGCCATTGGTTCAAGCAGTACCTTCGCAATGAAGCGAAGATTCCAGGGCATGGCGAACGCATCCTCAACATGATTCACCGCGACGATATCGTCGGAGTCATCATCGCCGCTCTGAAGAACGGCCGTCCAGGCGAGGTGTACAACGCCGTGGATGAAGAGCCGGTGCCGATGATCCACTTTTTCCGCTGGCTTTCGGAGACGTTGGGCAAGTGGATGCCTCCGTTCGTACCGGAAGACAAGGAAGCCGAACGCAAGCGCGGCACGACAAACAAGAAAGTCCAGAACCGGCGGCTCAAGATGGAGCTGGGGTACCAATTCAAGTACCCGACGTTTCGCCAGGGCTACACCGCGGAGATTCAGCGGCTCCAGGATGCTGGTGAATTGGACTTCGATCCCGAACCGCGATAAGCGCTTCTTTGAGTTCGCCTGAGCAGAGTCGGAAGGGTAGAAGAGTCCCGGCAGCATACGGAATGTTCTCCATGAATACCAAAGTGCGCGCTGCGCTTCCTTTCTTTTTGGCGGTGCTGGCAATTCTTGTTGCCGGACCTGGCCATGCCAGCGCCGATGACATCGCGTGGACCAACAAGAACGGTGGCGATTGGAGCGTCGCCAATAATTGGAGTCCGAACAAGATCCCCGGCCCGGGTGACACGGCACTCATCACTTCAGATGGCACCTACACCGTCACGGTGAATGCCAATACAACAGTCACGAGCATCATCTTGGGCGGCCCCTTGGGCAGTCAGGCACTTGTAATCAAATCGCAGCCCATGACCGTGACGGGCCCAATGACCGTCGGTGGCAAGGGAACGCTTCAGATTGAAGGCAGCATTCTCACCTCGACGAAAACTCTGGTGAGCGCGGGCCTGCTTCGAATCGTCAGTGGCACTTTGGCCGGGGCGGGCCTGATCACCGTCAACGGCGAACTGGAATGGATTGCGGGGAACATCAGTGGCGCAAGTGAGATGACAATCAGCGGTTCGGCAACCTGGAAGATTGCGCTCACAAGTGCTGCGAATCTCACTGACAGGACGGTCAAGAATTCTGGCAGGATCATCTGGTCTTCCGGCACGTTCCAGACGCGAGGCAATTGTGGCATCGAAGTTCTGGAAGGCGGAACAATGGAAATCACGGACGGGATCGAGCTCCGCCCAGCATTCGGCAGTTTCGGCCTGCGGAACAAGGGAATAATCCGCAAGTCCGGAAATTCAAAGACCCTGGTTGGTGGCATGGAGAATGACGGTTTGGTGGAGATCCAATCCGGCACGTTGCGAGTCGGAACCACTGACACTACAGGAAGCAACAGTGGCCGGTATCAGGTCGGATCTGGCACCACTCTTGAGATTCAGGGGAGTCCGGTGTTTGAAAAGGAGTCAGCCATCTCCGGGGCGGGCAGCAGCCTCGTCAATGCGACCGACATGGCCATGTCCGGTACATTCGACATTGGAGGAACCGTCCAGGTTGAATCGGGCAGGCTCACTCTCAAGCCAGGGAGCAAGCCTCTCAGCCTTGGAAACTCACTTCGATTGAACGCGGCAACGTTGACGCTAAATTCGGGGCAGGAAGTGGATCTCGCCGCGCTGAGTCTCAGCGGTGATATTTCCGGCAGCGACCCACTGACCGTCACTGGTCCACTCTTATGGAATTCCGGTGGCTTCGCCGGAAGCGGTAGCATCACCGCTCTCGGTGGAGTCACCATTCAAGGCACGGCTCAAAAGAATCTCGCCGGGCGCTGGCTCCTCAACACAGCCCAGACAACATGGACAAGCGGTCAGATTTTGCAAAGTGCCGGCGGCCGCATTGAAAACTTGCCGGGTGGCACATTTGATCTCGGCTTTGACGCGCAGTTAAATATCGCGCTTGGTGGCAGTGGATTCATCAACCGCGGCCTCCTCCGCAAGATCGGTGGTACCGCCACCGCGAGAGTTGGTCCCATCATCAACCACGGCACAATCGAGGTGTTAAGCGGTGTCCTCAACAGTCAGAATGCGTTCACCCAGGGGCCCGCTGGCGAACTTGCCATCCGCATTGGCGGAACCGCCACCGCCACCGGATTGAGCCGCTTCGAGGTCACCGGAACGATTCAGGACGACAAGGTAGTCGCGGAGGGTTCGCTGCGTTTGATTCTCGCCGGCTTCGTTCCAAAGCTTGGTGAAAGCTTTCAAATCATTTCGCTTCCCAAGCGTAATGGCCGTTTCATCTGCTATAACGGCCTGAATCAGCCCATCGCCGGAGTGCAATTGGCGGTGCGGTATTCCGGTGATCAAATCAATGCCTTGGTGGAATCAACTTCACCAGCCACCGGGCCCAGCCTTTTCGCCGGTGAGAGTGGTGATGACTTCGTCCTTTGCTGGGGCACAGAATTCTCCGCCTACAAGGTTCAAACCAAGACCGGCTTGAATCTCCCTTGGGAAGATTTGAAGGGCGTTTCCGCGAGTGGTTCGAAGGCAATCATTCCAATGGCTCCGGATCACCCGATGCGTCTTTTCCGACTGACGAAATAGCTTCGCCGCCTCACTTCTGCGCCAGATCAAAGCAGACAAGGTGATCCTCGCTCCGCAGGTAAAGCCGCTTGTTGGACAAAACAGGCGCTGCCCAGCAGGGATGCTTCAATTCCGGCACCTGCCAGCGAGAGAGCTCACGAGGCTGCCTGGAATCAACGGCGAACAGTCCCAGCAATCCTCCTTCGCCAAGCGAGATGAATTTGCCATCCGCCATGATGGCCGAACCCCGGCCATACACTCCCGGTGTGGGCGTGCTGTGGGGCGGCCAGCTTTCGTCACGGTCCCACATCACTTTGCCCGTCCTCAGTTCCACGCAGCGGAAGTGGGCGTCGGGTTCATTGCGACCGCTGAAGGCATACAAGTAGCCATCATGCAGAATGGGCGTGCTCCAATGCATCTCCAAAGGCAGCGGTTTCCAACGACCTGTACCAGGGTCGCGGTCCGCAGGATCCATTGGTTGTTTTGGAATGCGCCAGACTTCCTCGATCGATTTGCCGTCGGGTTTCACTCTCAGCAACACCGCGCCGACGCGGTAATACGCGCCGGACAATAGAATCAAGTCCTCTTGCACCACCGGGTTGATCGCGTTCACGGAATCGTTAACCTGCGATTGAAACCACCTCGAGAAGTTCACCATGCCATTCGTTGGATTCAGTGAAACCAGCCCCTGCCTCATGAAACACAACAGATGCCGCCGTCCGTGAATTGTCGCCGCG
Source organism: Verrucomicrobiales bacterium (assembly GCA_005777315.1). Lineage (GTDB taxonomy): Bacteria > Verrucomicrobiota > Verrucomicrobiia > Limisphaerales > F1-12-MAGs170 > F1-120-MAGs170. Next base: position 20,974 of record SXMN01000299.1, on the reverse strand, counting down.
ACAGGCGACGAATAGCTCGCCTGCTTCTCGACTCCGCTCCATCGATAAGGCGCCTCGGCCCGCCAGCCAATCGTCACCACGCCCGTCCAGTTCGACTGACCAACGCTCTCCCATAATGTTCGCCCCGTGGCCGCGTGCAGCGCCACCACGCCTGCGTTGGGCTGTCCTCCCACCGGCACAATCAGCCGGTCGCCTTCTAGCAATGGCGTGCTTCCAACGCCGAAGAACGCCTCGGGGATCTGCCAATCCTTTGCTGTGTCTCGCTGCCAGACGGGCTTGCCCGTTGCAAGATCGACACACACAAGCTTCCCCTCAGCACCAAATGTGTAACAGCGAGTCGCGGTGAGCAAAGGCGTGCAGCGCGGACCGTTGTTGTAGCCGTAGGGATCTTGATAGCGACTCGGATAAGCGTAACGCCATCGGGGGGTTCCTGTGGTGGCATCGAAACATTCCACGATTTCCTCGCCGCCAGTCCGGTGATGCAACACCAGTTTTCCATCACGTACCGACGGAGCGCTGTATCCCGTGCCGACCTTGCGAGTCCACAATCTCGGCGGCCCACTTTCAGGCCAACGCTCCAGGAGACCGGCCTCGAGGGAGGTGCCATCACCCCGAGGACCAAGAAAATGCGGCCAGTCATCAGCTCCAGCCAGGAATCCAAAGTTCAAGCACGACCAAAGAGTCATGCTGACCAGGAAGTTTTGGAGAACGACCGCGGTTGCGAAACTGTGGGCTGCGGAATTCACAAACAAATGGATGCACGCGCGAGCGGTGGATTCAACCATTAAAACCGCATCAAGGCAGACCACCCAAGGGGCTCCATCCGGCTGTTTGCGATGGTGGCAGCGGGAGGGATCCGCACCGTCGTAACAAGACCTATTTGCCCTTGAGTGCGGCGATCAGATATTCGCCGTTTAATTGCCGGATGAAATCAAGGCTGATCTCCTTTGGGCAAACCGCTTCACACGAACCAGTGACAGTGCAGTTGCCGAAGCCTTCCTTGTCCATGGCCGCCACCATGCCCAGCACCCTGCGGTCTTTCTCCACTTTGCCCTGGGGCAGAGTGTTGAGGTGGGAGGCTTTGGCAGCGACGAACAGCATGGCAGAAGCGTTTTTGCATGCCGCAACACACGCCCCACAGCCAATGCAGGCTGCGGCGTCCATCGCACGGTCCGCATCTTCCTTCGGAATTGGAATGGCATTCGCATCGGGAGTGCCTCCTGTTCTCACTGACACGAAACCACCTGCCTGAACAATGCGGTCAAATGCGGCGCGATCCACAATGAGATCCTTCAGAACGGGAAACGGTTTGGCCCTCCAAGGCTCGATGAAAACGGTTTGTCCATCCGTGAAGTGACGCATGTGCAACTGACACGCGGTGGTGGCGCGATGTCCGCCATGAGGCATTCCATTGATGACGAGCGAGCAGGTGCCGCAGATGCCCTCGCGACAGTCGGAGTCAAATGCGATGGCATCCTCACCCCGGTCAATGATTCCCTCGTTCACCACATCCAGCATTTCCAGGAAGGACATGTCAGGGCTGACATCGTTTGCTTCATAGGTTTCAAAGTGCCCATGAGTGCTCGCGTTCTTTTGTCTCCAGATTTGCAGCTTCAGGTTCATGAGAAATCAGGTGGATATCGAATTCACGAATGTGCATCCGTCCGCGCGGTGAAGCAACGGTAAGGCCGATGCTCCTCCTTCATTTGTGATGCGGAATGAAAGCCGATTTCGCGGCCATCCTCGGGCTTCACTGGATCGGAACGATCCATCAGCTCCCGGATGGTATCGAACACGGCTTTGAACTTCCGGTCGTAACGGTTCTCGAGTTCAGAGGGGCGAAGTTCCAATTCAGAGTGTGATGCGAAAAACTGCCGAAGCCGGACAAACGTCCGGATGATGCCAATGTTTACCTTGGCGGCGCGGGCGCTGCGCAGAACGCTCGAGAGCATCGACACACCCTGTTCGGTAAAAGCAAGCGGAAGATTTCGGCGGCCACCGTGCTCAAAACTTGAGGTCACAATTTGTGACTTCAAGTTCTTCGAGGTTCCACCGCCTTTATGGGCTTTTTGTTGAGTCGTTCCCATCGTGGTTGAACTTGAGGTTACAATGTGTGACCTCAAGATGTCCGCCTCCTCCGGCAGGAGTTGGAACATGAAATCTTCCGGGAACCGGTCGAGGTTTCTGCGAACCGCCTGATTGAGCGCCTTGGTGAGGACTCCGTAGAGAGGGGCGAGATCGCTGTCCAGCATTACTCGCTGGCCACGCACCAGGTAGATCGCGCCTTCGAGCTGATCCGGTCCGATGGATGGCAGGGCTCTCTTGTAAAGGGGCTTTTTCAAGGTCTTCGGCATAATTCGCGGAAGCGCGGCGTCACTTGTAACTCCTCTGCGACATCTTCACTTCCTCGTACGTCAGAGGCTCCTTGTGCAGCACTGGCTGCTTGCCAGACTCCTGATATTCCCATGCGCTGACATGCGAGTAATTCGCGTCGTCCCGCCGGGCTTCGCCATCCTCCGTCTGATGCTCCACGCGAAAATGTCCGCCACAGGATTCGTTGCGAGTGAGAGCATCCAGGCAGAGCAATTCTCCGAATTCGAGGAAATCAGCCACACGGCCGGCATGTTCAAGGGCCTGGTTGAGATTGCCTTCTTCCCCTGTGACGTTCACGTTCTTGTAAAACTCTTCGCGGAGTTGTGGAATACGGGACAGCGCCTCCTTCAAACTCGCTTCGCTTCGCGCCATGCCGCACTTGTCCCACATGATCTGCCCGAGCTCGCGGTGGAACGAGCGCACCGTGCGCTTTCCGCGGGTTGAAAGGAGGCGCTTTGTGAGCCCCGTTACCGACTCTTCAGCGGCTTTGAACTCAGGATGGCCGGTGGAAATTTTCGTAGGCTTGTTGGAGGCAAAGTAGTCTCCGATGGTGTATGGGACAATAAAATAGCCGTCTGCCAGGCCTTGCATGAGCGCGCTCGCGCCGAGCCGGTTGGCCCCGTGATCTGAAAAATTCGCTTCGCCAAGCACGAAGAGCCCCGGAATCGTGCTCATCAAGTTGTAGTCAACCCAAAGACCTCCCATGGTGTAATGCACGGCCGGATAGATGCGCATCGGCTGTTGATATGCGTTCTCGCCTGTAATGCGCTCGTACATCTCGAACAAGTTCCCGTAGCGTTCCTGTATTTTCTCCCGGCTCAACCGCTTGATCGAATCCGCAAAGTCCAGGTAAACGCCCAAGCCTCCCGGTCCTACTCCACGGCCGTCATCACACGCTTCTTTCGCTGCGCGCGAGGAGATGTCACGTGGCGCAAGGTTTCCGAAACTGGGATACTTGCGTTCGAGGAAATAATCGCGCTCGGCTTCCGGAATTTCTTGAGACCGGCGCTTATCACTCTTCTTCTTCGACACCCATACCCGGCCGTCATTGCGGAGCGATTCACTCATCAGAGTAAGCTTTGACTGATGATCGCCGCTCACCGGAATGCACGTGGGGTGAATCTGCGTGTAACACGGGTTGGCAAATGCCGCGCCCTTCTTGTATGCGCGATAAGCCGCGGTGACGTTGCATCCAACCGCATTTGTCGAGAGGTAGAAAACGTTGCCGTATCCGCCTGTGGCCAGCACCACGGCGTCTGCCGCGTGAGATGAAATCCCTCCCGTCACCAAGTCCCGCACCACGATTCCCTTGGCATGGCCGTCCACGAGCACCAGATCCAGCATTTCGGTTCGCGGAAACATGGTCACCGTCCCCAGCCCGATCTGCCGCGACAAGGCTTGATAAGCCCCCAGCAGAAGCTGCTGTCCAGTTTGCCCACGAGCGTAGAAAGTTCGAGAAACCTGCGCGCCGCCGAATGAACGGTTGTCGAGCAAACCGCCGTACTCGCGGGCAAAGGGCACTCCCTGGGCCACACACTGGTCGATGATGTTCACGCTGACCTGCGCCAGCCGGTACACGTTGGCCTCGCGCGCCCGAAAATCGCCGCCCTTGATCGTGTCGTAAAAGAGCCGGTGAACGCTGTCGCCGTCATTCTGGTAATTCTTTGCGGCGTTAATGCCGCCTTGTGCAGCAATGCTGTGAGCACGCCGGGGACTGTCCTGGTAACAGAATGCCTTAACCACGTAGCCCAGCTCGGCAAGTGTCGCCGCCGCAGAGGCTCCCGCGAGTCCGGTGCCCACCACGATCACCTCGAACTTCCGCTTGTTCGCCGGGTTGACAAGTTTAATGTTGAACTTGTGCTTGTCCCATTTCTGCGCCACGGGACCGGGAGGAATTTTTGCGTCCAACTTCATATCACTTCATGACCTCCTTGCCAAAGCCGCAAAGAATCGACACTGGTATCGAGATGTATCCAAGCCAGATGATCCAGGCGGCACGCCGTCCAAAACGCTCGATCACCGGGCTCCAGGACTGGTTACGCAATCCCAAACTTTGGAAGAGCGCGCCCAGGCCGTGACTCAGATGCAAACAGAGCAGCGTCATGGCCAGCATATAAAAGCCGGACACGATGGGATTGCTGAAACCCAGGATCATCATTGCAAACACATCGTGACGCCCCTTCGCATCCATGAGTGTGTGGAAATCCTTTCCGACAAGGTTGATCGCCTGCATCTGCGCCGTGAAATGCAGCAGATGATAGACAATAAACGCCGCGATGATCAGTCCGCTCATAAGCATCGTTCGTGAGGCGTATGAGGCGGCGACGGGTTTGTAGGCTTGCGAGTATTGGATCGGCCGTGCAGCACGATTCTCGGCGCTCAGACGGACAGCCGACCAGATGTGGAGGGCAACACACGCCAACAGCCCAACGCGCGCCGGCCAGATCAGTTCAGGAGTCGTTTGGAGAAAATGCCCGTAGGCGTTGATCATCTCGCGTCCGAGGAAAAGCTGCAGGTTTCCAATCAGATGGCCCACGACAAACATTGCCAGCGCCAGGCCGGTCAAAGCCATGACGTACTTTTTCCCCAAGGAGGAATGGAAGAACCGTTGAACGATGTTCATGAGATCAACCGTCCCGGCGACGCGCCGTACCAGAATGCGCGCACGCGCTCATTCGTTTACCCCATCCCCATGCGGCGACCGGGAATCAGTTTCATGGAATCTAGTTATCGGGCCGTTGGAGCGTCAATCACGCGGGCAAAGTATAAGCCGGTCTGTCACACGGGTAATACTCACTAATCAGGATTTTCATGCGCGAGCGGGGCGCCCGGGAATTCGTTCTACGTCGCGCCTGGTGGCTGCCCTGCGTCACGCCAGACAAGCTTCAAGTTCGCGGAGTGAAGAGATTGAGCCTGGAGAAGAATTCGCCGCACGCCGATCCAGCAGAAGCGCCTGAAGCCCCGCTCTGCGCGCCCCCTGAACATCCTCCATTTCCGAATCACCGATGTGAAGCACACCCGATGCGGGGCATGTAAATTTTCGCGCAGCCTCCTGGAAGATCACAGAGGATGGTTTGTGGAATCCAATTTCCTGGGAAATGATGATGACCCGGAAATAACGATCAAGCTTGAGCTTGCGAAGCAACGGCCTGAGCCGCTCATCCCAATTGGACACGAGTCCCAGTTCCGCTCCTCGCTCGATGAGCATCTCGATGGCAGGCAGAACATCTTCATTAAGACGCCATACGCCCGGTTCCGCGAATCGTTCGTAAAGTTCATCGAAGAACGGCATCTGACGGCCCGGCTCCGCGTGCTGCTCGAAGGTCTTGCTCACAACTTCAGCCCACGCGGCGCGCGTATAATCGAAACTCGTCTTCGACCTCCACGCCCGGGTGAACTGCCTTGTCAGTTTCTCCGGCTCCAGTCCCGTGAAACCATGCTTTGTGGCAACCTCGGCGTACACATGTCCGACCGAAGGCCACGGGTCCATCAACGTGCCACCAACGTCAAAAGTGACTGCTCGAATGTCTTGAAGAAGCTCCATCTCAACCTCCACCCGTCGGTGCTGGCCGGCTGCGGACTGACGCTCCGTCTCGTGTGGAGACAGGTCATCCTTGCGGTTGGAACCGGTGGTCATGCGCAGCCTTGTGCAGCCCCCGGCCAAGGCCGTCAATCCAAATTCTCACCGGAAAATGTAGTCCAGTTCACTCACCCGGAGGGTACGTGTGGAGCTCGACCAGGAGCTTTTGCTTTCGTGGGTTTCGAGTTTTGGTGGTTTGAGCCGTTGTTTTCAGGCTGAAGGCACTATTATCGGCCGACCTCGGATTGGATGCTGAGGGGAATTGATTGGGCCGACGCGATGCGTGAAGACAAGAAGTCCGCAGAAAGTGCCGATGAGCTCATTTAGTCGATACCCAGGGTAACGCTAGAGCCGCCACTGATTGGCGAGGCTCAATATACTATCAACCACTCACGACTGAGCTCATCGGACTTTCTGCGGACGAACTACGCACCGACCCGCTTTAAGCAATGCGCGTACCGCCAGAGTATCGGAATCGCTCGCCGCTCAAGTTGTTCTTATGCAATGCAAAAAGAGAATCGCCTTGTTCCAAGGAACTCAATGAGGTTTCAGATTGTAAAAGTTACCGACACTTGGCTATGTGCATCTGAAGCTCGCTGTTTACGCAAAAGTTGCGTCGGTGCCGGCAACTTCAGGGGGGTGAGGAAGGAATGGTTTCAGGTTGTCATCCCCATGCAAAGGGAATGAATGCGGCACCAGTCACTCTCTTGTGATCGTCTCGTCGAGATTCAGCAACACGCGAGCGACCGACAGCCATGCCCGTGCTCCGTTCTCTTCAGTCTTCTCCTCTTCCGCAAGCAATCGAGTCAGAATTTCATGCTCTGCCGGAGCGGGCTTGCGCGCCACGCAACTTTGAAAAGCGAATTCGATCCTGGCCGCATTGTCGCCACCATGCGCCTGAATCCGAGCGGCCAGACCTTGCGCGAGTTCCACAAACTGCTGATCGTTCAACAGCGTGAGCGCCTGGAGTGGAGTGTTGCTGCGAAGACGCCGGGTGCAGGCGACGTAAGTGTCGGCTGAATCGAATACGGCGAGCGCGGGATGAAGTGTCGTTCGTTGAACGTGCGTGTAAATGGCCCGGCGATAGCGGTCACCGCCGGTGCTGGGTTTCCATTCGCGTTTGTTCTGAGTGAAGGCATCAATGCCCAAAGGCTGCGGGGGAAAAACGGGCGGACCACCGAGACGTGGGTCCAGGAGTCCGCTGGCAACAAGGTGGACGTCACGGATCAATTCAGCGTCGAGGCGGAGCCGGTTCTGTCTCGCCAAAAGCTTGTTGGACGAGTCGGTCACTGACAGTTCCGGGCGGGACTTGGAAGACTGCCGGTACGTTTCACTTGTCACGATCAGCCGATGCATCGCCTTCAAACTCCAGCCCCGGGAAATGAAGCCGGTTGCAAGCCAGTCGAGCAACTCGGGATGAGATGGAGGCGTGCCCATGCGTCCGAAGTCATTTTCGGTTTCGACCAGGCCCTTGCCAAAATAGACCTGCCAAACGCGGTTCATGATCACGCGCGCTGTGAGGGGATTGTCCTGAGAGACCAACCATCGAGCCAGATCGAGTCGAGTGGGTGCGCGGCCTTGCGGCTGCTTTGATCCGATTCCCTCCCGGAGAGTGGGAGGATTCACGGCGTCTTTTGGCAAATCAACCTGAAGCGGGCTAGCCTCCCTGCTCCGAAAAGCGCCGAACACCGCGGGAGTTCCAGGTTCGACCTTGTCAGAGAGGCGGGTGAAATCGCCCTTGATCATGACATGCGTCTCGCGTTGCTTGGAATGTTCCTTCATCACGAGGGTCGTCGGAAGCTTCGGGCGCTCCTTCCGCAGTCCATCGATCGCTTTCCGCCTCTCGCGATAGTCGGGGTCTTGATCGCGGAAGGCGTTGAATGCGGTAGCAATCTGAAACTCGTTCCTATCCTTCGTCGGCGCGGCAATGGCGGCGAGCACCTCGGATTTCAATTTCTTCTTCGATTCGTCGTCCAACGCAACTTCCCAGGCGGCTTGCCGGGGCTTGAGATCCTTTTCGATCCAGTCATTGAGATCCTTTTCACGGGCTTTCAGCTCTTCGCGGTGTTTGGCAAGCGCGGCAAGCTCCTCGGGAGTGCCCAGATCAAGCGTGTTCTCCGCTTCGAGTGCAGTGCTGCCGTGACCATCGTTTTCCTGTTGATTGAAGAAGGCGAAGAATCGGTAGTAATCCTTTTGAGTGAAAGGATCATACTTGTGATCGTGGCATTGGGCGCAACTCAGCGTGATACCGAGCCAGACCGTGGCGGTGGTGTTGACACGATCTATCGCGGACTCGATGCGAAACTGTTCGGTGTCGATGCCGCCTTCGTGGTTGACCTGCGTGTTTCGATGGAAACCGGTGGCGATGATGGGATCTGAAGTTTGCGGTTTTGCATCAGGAGATTCGGATTGAGGCAACAGGTCGCCTGCAAGCTGCCAGATGGTGAATTGATCGAAAGGAAGGTCGGAGTTGAGCGCGCGAACAACCCAATCGCGATAGGGCCACATGCTGCGCAAGCTGTCTATGCTGTAGCCATTCGAATCAGCATAACGCGCCGCGTCGAGCCACCAGCGTCCCCATCTCTCCCCATAATGCGGTGATGCAAGCAACCGCTCAACCAGACGTTCATAAGCATCCGGCGCGGTGTCCGTCAGAAACGACTCCACTTCTTCAGGTGAAGGCGGCAAACCCGTCAGATCCAGACTGACACGGCGGAGCAGAGTGATTCGATCGGCCTGTGGCGCTGGGGCAAGGCCGTCGCGTTGCAAGCGTGCCTGGATGAAAGCATCAACCGGATGACGCGCCGCACCTCGGTCGAGCTGTCCTGCGGGAATGGCTGGCAGGCCGGGTTTCTGAAAAGCCCAGTGGTTTGTTTGAATGGTAGAAGTTTTTTCAGCCGCTGCCTTTGTTGGCACCAAAAGCAGCGCTGCAAGGATGAGCAATGACCACATCAGATTCATTTGAAATCGCAGCCCTTCTACCATGAAGGCGGAGGCAACGACAGGGGAATATCGGAGATTACAGAACACCAATAACGGCGACACTCATGGTTTCAGGATGCGAGATCTCTCACTTTGCCAAACTTCACTCGCAAGTAATCCAGATGATACCTTGCCTGGGTCGCCTCGCCGGTTGCCGAGCGCATAAGCTGTAGCGGTTCGAAGCGTTGGCCATGCTGGTGGACCTTGCTCCGCAGCCAGCCAAGCATGCTTGAGTAGTCGCCGTGACCGAGCTGGCTCTGAAGGTCCGGGAGATCGGCGGTGGCTCGGTGGAAGAGCTGGGAGGCGTTCAAATTACCGAGCATGTAGGTGGGGAAATAACCGAAACTTCCAAAACTCCAGTGGATATCCTGCAAACAACCGAGAGCGTCATTCGGCACCTTAAGCCCCATCAGTTTCTCGAACTCTTCATTCCAGACATGCGGCACGTCCGCAACTTTCAGCGTGCCTTCAATCAACCGTGTTTCGATCTCGAACCGCAGGATGATATGAAGGTCGTAAGTGACTTCATCCGCTTCGACGCGGATGAACGAGGGTTCGACACGGTTGACGGAAGCGTGAACTTCTTCAGGAGAGAACCTGGTGAGTTCTGGAAAGTATTTCGCAGCGCGCGGGAGCCAGTGTTCCCAGAAGGTGCGGCTGCGGCCCACGTGGTTTTCCCAGAGGCGCGATTGTGATTCGTGAATGCCGAGCGAGGCGGCTGATCCGAGCGGTGTCCCGTGGGCTTCGCGCCGGAGACCCTGCTCGTACATTCCATGTCCCGCCTCGTGGAGGATGCCGTAGAGGGATTCGGTGAAGTCGGCTTCGTTGTAGCGGGTCGTGAGCCTGCAATCGCCGGGGCCGATGCCGGAACAGAATGGATGAGCCGTGGTGTCAATTCTTCCCGCCTTGAAGTCGAAGCTGAGCGCTTCAGCCACTTCGCGATTGAAGGCTTGTTGAGCGGCGATGGGGTACTGCCCTCGAAGCATGTCCGCAGGCAGACGTGCGCTGCGCTCGCCTGCGATCCGTCCGAGTTCCGCAATGACCGGCCGTAGTTCGCTGAAGAGTGTTTTCAACGCCACAGTGCGGGCACCGGGCTCGTAGGATTCGAGCAGCGCATCGTAACGGCTTTGCTCGTAACCCCAGCAATCCGCCATCCGGAGACTTAGTTGCAGGAGTTTTTCGAGATGGGGTTGAAAGATGGGAAACTCGGACTTCTGTCGTGCCTCCATCCAGGCTTCGCGGGCAAACGCCTGCGCGCGTTGCAGCTCTTCCACGAGTTCGGCGGGCACTTTGGTTTTGCGATCGTAGGCACGACGCCATTCCCGGACGTTGGCGACCTCATCAGAGTCAGCTGGGAATCCGTGATCTTCGCAGGCGTTTATCCAATCACCCACTTCGGGCTTCGTGAAAAGGCGGTGCGTCCACCCGCCAAGATGCGCCAGTTGTTCTGCGCGGAACGTCAGTGAGTCGGGCGGCATGTAGGTTTCCTGATCCCAGCTCAGGAGCTGGCTGGCGCTGTCAATCAGACCGATCTCGCGACTTCGGTGAAGGAGGTTTGAGTAGGGCTGGGAGGGTTCGGTCATGGGAGAAATCCGTACACCGGATGGTTTAGGTTCAGTAGCTTCGAAGGTTCCACTCATTGAGCAGCTCAGCCGGGAGTTCACGGAGGAAGCGCGAAGGTTGTTGCATCATGTCACCGCCGTAACCTGCTGTGGCGCGAATCAACGGATAACTCAGGTAAAGTTCATTCTTCGCCCGTGTCACCGCGACGTAGAAAAGTCGCCGCTCCTCCTCCTCGTTTTCGATCCGCTCCAGCGAGCGCGAGGAGGGAAACATCCCGTCGCAGAGCATGATCAGGAACACGACGGAAAACTCGAGCCCCTTGGCCTGATGAATGGTCGAGAGTTTGAGTTCTTCGTCATCATTGTTCTTCGGCCGATCATCCTCCGATTCGATGTTCGAGAGGAGCGCGAGCTGGGTGAGAAATTCTGCGGCGCTCTTGAACTGCCGTGCAAACGCTGCGAGCTGGTCGAGGTCTTCGAGACGGTTGCGATAGTTGGGAAAGTTCTCCTTGAGGTAATCCTCGTAGCTGGCTTCAACCGCGAGACGAATCACCTCGGCAGCGTTGGAGGCGACAGGCTCGGAGTCGAGTTGCGCCATGGTGATCGCGAATTGAGCCCACGCAACCACGGTCTTCTTGCTGACGGCCGATGAGCAAGCCTGCAAAGCGGCGCCGAGAATCGGGCGATGAGGCAGAGGGGCTCCCTCCTCCGAGGCTGGCCCGGGCGGAAACGCCGCTTCAGCACTCGTCAGCTCGTCCAGAAATCGGTGCCAGAGTTTGTCCGCGCCCTTGCCGCCAACGCCTGGCAACAGGCGAACGAGACGTTTGAATGAAAGCTCATCGTGAGGGTTGTTGACCAGTTTGAGATAGGCCGCCACGTCCTTGACGTGAGCTTGCTCGAAGAAACGGATGCCGCTGGTGATGGTGAAGGGAATGTTACGGCGGGTGAGTTCCAGTTGGAGTTCGAGCGCGTGGAAATGCGAGCGATAAAGGACCGCCATGTCGTTCAGGCTGACTCCCTCGTCGCGCAGTTCCAGCGCGCGCTGCGCCACGAAGGCGGCCTGTTCCGCCGCATCACCGCAAACGACAAGCGCTGGAGCGGGCCCCGTTTTACGGGCTGGAACAAGCCGCTTGGCGAATTGTTGAAGGTTGGTCGCTATGGCGGCGTTGGCGAGCGAAAGGATCTCCGGCGTGCTGCGGTAATTGGTCTCAATCTTATAGACCTTGGCTGTCGGATAACGCTTCGGAAATTCGAAGATGTTTTGAAAGTTCGCGCCGCGCCAGGAGTAGATGCTCTGAGAATCGTCACCGACCACCATGACATTGTGGTGCCGCGCTCCGAGGAGATCAATGATGTCGCTCTGGAGTTTGTTGGTGTCTTGATACTCATCCACGAGGATGAATTGGAAGCGACGCTGGTAAACATCCAGCACGCCTGGGAAATCGGTGAGGAGCTTGAGCCAGAGCACGAGAAGGTCATCGAAGTCCATCACGTTGGTGGATTGCTTTCGCTTCCGGTACTGCGCGTCGATCTGGATGATTTGTTCCACGAGCGGTTCGAAGCCCGTGTAGTCTTCGGCGAGAATCTGTGGAATTGTCCGTTGGGTGTTCACCGCCATTGAAAAGACATCATTGAGCACTTCGGCCTTCGGAAACCGCGTCGCCTTCACATCAATCCCGGCATCATCCATGCACGCCTTCAGAAGATCCTTGCCGTCCTCACGATCCAGAATCGTAAAATCGGGCTTGTAACCGAGTTGGCCCGCGTGACGACGAAGAATTCGGTTGCCGATCGAGTGAAAGGTTCCGCCCCAGAGCGCCGTGATGTCGGTTCCCAGAATGTCCGATATTCGGCGCATCATCTCCCTGGCCGCCTTGTTGGTGAATGTCAGGAGAAGAATTCGTTCCGGGGGGATGCCCTGTTCCAGAAGATAAGCAACCCGGAAGGTGAGAGTGCGGGTCTTGCCGGAGCCGGCGCCGGCAATGACAAGCGATGGCCCTGGAAGAGCGGTGACGGCCGCGTGCTGCTGTTCGTTCAACTCACGGGCGTAATCAATCTGCAATTCGACCGGCGCACTGAATGGTTGAAGCACATAATCACGAGACATGCCGTTGAAGTTACTGGCACGCGTGGAGAAGGGAAAAGATGAAAAAGGGCTCCGGCACGAGGAAAAAATTAGTTGCGCCTGCCCGGAATTGCGCTTAGATAACCGCTGTCACAGGTCTAACTGACAGTGCCCAGAACAGAGCTTCGGGCCGTCGGTTCTCCCTAATTCAAAGTTTCCGGGCGTTTTACGCGGCGATGTCTTGGGACAGACCCTTCGGACACACATTATTGGATTGAACTATGAGTAATTCGGCCAGCGGGATCCAGGAGGTCGGGTCAGGGTACCTTGAGATTTCTGAAAAAGGCTTCGGTTTTTTGCGGTCTGCGGAGCATCATTTTCAGCCCAAGCCCGTTGATATTTTCGTCACTCCCGACACCATCAAGAAGTGCTTTCTTCGGGAAGGATGTCTGGTCGAGGGGCCTACGCAACCTCCGCACCGCGGCACAAGCCCGCAGCTCAAAGAAGTGTATTCCGTCAACGGCATGGCGTTCGTGGACTACACAAAGACGATGCGGATTGAGAATCTGACCACGATCGATCCGACGGAAAAATTCAGGCTGGAAACAGCGCCGGAGTTGATTGAGACACGGATCATTGACCTCGTGACTCCCATTGGCAAGGGAACCCGTGGTTTGATCGTCGCGCCTCCGAGGACGGGCAAGACCACCATCCTCAAGCAGATTGCCAATGCCGTTACCACCAACCATCCGGAAGTACATGTGCTGGTGCTGTTGATCGATGAACGGCCGGAGGAGGTGACCGATTTCCAACGTTCAGTGAAAGCCGAGGTCGTCGCGTCGTCAAACGACATGGATCTCGAAACGCATGTGCGTCTGTCCCGGTTCATGATCGAGCGTTGCCGCCGCATGGTGGAAACTCGAAAGGACGTGTTGGTGCTCCTGGATTCAATCACACGCGTGGCACGCGCCTACAACAGCGTGCATGGTGGAAGCGGACGCACCATGACCGGCGGTGTGGATGCGCGCGCATTGGAGATCCCGCGAAAAATGTTCGCTTCCGCGCGCAAGATCGAAGAAGGCGGCTCTCTGACCATTCTCGCCACGGCGCTCGTGGACACAGGATCCCGGATGGACGAGCTGATTTTCCAGGAGTTCAAGGGCACCGGCAACATGGAACTCATTCTGGACCGGAAGCTCTCCGACCGGCGGCTGTTCCCGGCGATCGATATTCCAAAGAGCGGCACGCGGAAGGAAGAGAAGCTCTTTCTCAAGCACCAGATCGAACCGATCCGAAAGCTCCGACGCACAATGGTGGATCTCAATCCTGTAGAAGCGATGGAGACGCTCGTCGCTGCTCTGAAGAAGCACAAGACCAACGAGGAACTGTTGAGCAAGCTCCTCTGACCGGCGCAAGCCACCGTTATCCCGAATTTGAAAGGTCACAGCGAGCTGATGCTCCTGTGACCTTTTCCGTTTTCATCAACCATGCCCAGCAAGCCAGCCAGCGCACCGAGCCGGAAGAGTCGTCCGCTCATTGAAAGGATGTTGCGCATCCATCAGGCACTGCAAACCGGGGATTATCCGAATGCGTCGCAGCTCGCGAAGGATTTGGAAGTAAGCACGAAGTCGATTTATCGGGACATCGAGTTCATGCGGGACCGTCTCGACCTGCCGGTTGCTTATGATGCGTCACGGAACGGTTTCCATTACACTCAGGAGGTCGGAAGTTTTCCCACCTTGCAGATCACCGAGGGCGAGCTCTTCGCGTTGCTCGTGGCTGAAAAAGCCCTGCAGCAGTATCGCGGCACCAACTTCGAAAAACCTCTCGTCAGCGCGTTCCGCAAGATGGCGGATTCCCTGCCCGAAACCGTCTCGCTCAACCTGGCCGAGTGGGAGCAATCGATTTCCTTTCGTACCAGCGCCGAGCCGATCCTGGACCTGGAAATCTTCGACAAACTTGCCAGGGCCACTGCCTGCCGGCAGCAATTGCAGCTCATCTACCGCAAGCCCGGCCAGACAGGCGCCGAAAGTCGCACCGTCGATCCCTATCATCTGGCTAACATCAACGGTGAATGGTTCCTCTTCGCGTTCGATCACCTGCGGAATGACGTCAGAACCTTCGCACCTGCCCGAATCCAGGAGATCACACCGACTGGAGAGACATTCATTCGCCCCCAGAAATTCTCACTCCAGAAGCGGCTCCGCGACAGCTTTGGCGTCCATGCAGGACCGGGTGAATACTCGATCAGGATTCGCTTCGACGAGCTGGTGGCTGACTACATCCGGGAGAAGAAGTGGCACCCGTCGCAGCAGCTCGTGGAACTTCCCGATGGCAGTGTCGAACTGCGCCTGAAACTATCGAGCCTTGTCGAGATCCAACGCTGGGTTCTTGGTTGGGCCGGCAATGCCGTGGTTCTCGAACCTCCGCAGCTCGTCGAAGGAATCCGTCAGGCAGCCGCGACGATGCTCGGGAATTACACCGTCGCGCCCGGCTCATCTGGTTAGACTGACAGGCAGGAGATGCGTTTCCGGACTCATTTCGCGATCTGATCAAATTCGGAATCCACGAACGCCTGCATCGTCTCGGTGCGCACATTGCCGAAAGCGGCAAGTTCAGTGAGGAGGTGCAGCACTTTCTTCTCATTGGGGGCACTGACGATGAGCACGCCGTCATAACGACCCATCGTCCAGTATTGGCCATCGACAGTGACGCCAGATTTGGTGGCCAGCTTGTCGAAGTTATGGGCACGAGCGGTGGACTTCTTAATGTTTTTGGCGCCTTGTTCGGTGAATTTCAGGAGAGCGATGTAGCGGGGCATTTGGTTCTTTGGTGTGAAAACCATGAAGGCACGACAACTCGGAAAAGCCATCCGGCCTTGGCGTGCTTGTGCATTCGTGGTTCATGTCTGGCCTTCAAGTCGCGACACTCATGGTGAGTGCTTGCAGTGAAGGATTGCTTGGAGATGTAAGGCGACGGGACCGCCAGAGCGCTTTGCAAAAATTGCTCATCGCGGGCCGCGGATTGTGACAGAGCCTTGAGGATTCTATGGTGCCTTTTGAACCCCTCACAACCTGGCACTGGATGGCAGGCGAATCGACACCCGCCGATTCGCGGAGGACGGCTGATGGATTCAGTTCTTCGAGCCGGGGATGTTGATGACCTGCCCCACTCGCATACGACGCGGCTCCAGGCTTGGATTAGCAGTCTGTAGCGCCGGGAGCGAGACGCCATATTTGCGTGCAATGCTGGCTGGAGTCTCGCCTTGCTGGACTTTGTGGATGCGTGGCGACCCGCTCAAAGGGGACGCCGGGCGGGAATTTTGCTGAACGGAGGGCTTTATTGTTTGTCCGCCCTGTTTTCCGATCTGGCCACTGCCTGGTGCAGGAGGGGACGTCGAGGAAGAGGGTGCTTTCTGGCTCGGTGCCGGATCGCCGGCGGGCGGAGTACTGCCCTGCGAAGCCGCCTGTCTGGCGTTCAATGCTGCGGCGCATTCGGCCTGGAGAGCCGCAACACGGTTCGAGTGAGCGAAAGCCTGCTGTGCCATTTCAACTCTGAGTTGTTCGATCTGCGTGCGCTGAGTGGCATTGGTGCGATGCAGGCGTTCGAGCTCGGTTTGCACTGTGCTTGAAAATTGTGTGAAGGACACCGTTCTAGCCAGCTCAAGCTTGCAGGCGCTTATCTGCTGTCGCACACGGTCTCCCAGCACGGGATTGGGACTAAGATGCAGGTAATTCTCCAGGTGATAGATCCCCGATGCGTAGTAGCGGTCCCGCTCGTCCTCGCTCGCAGGGTTTTCGTTGAGTTTATCGGCGTAAAGCAGGCCCAATTCGAGATGGGCCGAAGCGGACTGAGGATTGACTTCAATGGCTTTCTTGAATGCCTCCGCAGCCCCCTTGTAGTCACGTCCCTGCACGCGGCTTTTGCCGGTCTGAAAGTGTGCTTCCTTTTGTTCGTCGGATGCGTTGTTTCCGCTGAAAACATTGCAGCCAACGAGCATCAGACCCAGCAATGCCGGCCCAAACCAGCGGCTTGCAGCGAAAATCAAATTCATGTGTCGAACCTAAACGAAGGACTTAACGAGCGCAACGGAAGCGTGTCATTGCCGCACGTGCTCCTGGAAGCTGAATCGTTGAGTTGGATGAGCCGAAAGAAACGAGGTGGATAAAGAGTGAACCATGGGATAGCCGCCTCGGGGATTTGTATTTCTCGCGCGCATTCTTTGAAGTACTTCGATGAAGGTGCCGTCTGGCCGCATTGATCTGGACTTGGGCCCGGGCAATCTCGAACATGTTCTCAGAAGCCGGGGCAGTCGGCAGCTGTGCGCTCAAGTTCAACGCACTGCCGACTTTCACACCCCGAGCAGCCGATCATGAAGCAAAAAGAACTCATTCCAGCAACCGTCCTGACTGGTTTTCTCGGAGCGGGCAAGACCACCCTGCTTAACCGTCTTCTCTCGCAGAATCATGGTTACAAGTGCGCCATCATCATCAACGAATTCGGAGCCATCAGCATCGACAATCAACTGGTCATCGGCGCTGACGAGGAGATCATTGAACTCTCAAACGGCTGTCTTTGCTGCCGTGTCCGCGCCGACCTCATCAAGTGCCTGACCAACTTGTTCCAGAAACAAAAGCGTTTCGATTATGTGTTGATCGAGACCACAGGCCTGGCTGATCCGGGACCCGTTGCGCAAACTTTTGGGATGAAGGATCTCGCGGACAAACTCCGGCTTGACGCCGTCGTCACTGTTGCGGACGCCAGGCACCTGGAAAAGGAACTTTCAGACTCCGTTGAAGCCAGTGCTCAGATTGCCTTTGCCGATGTGATCCTCCTGAACAAGACGGACCTCGTTGACCAGGAGAATCTGGATCGGGTCGAAGACCGGATCCGCCGGATGAACTCACTTGCTCGAATCCACCGGACCCAAGGATCGGAGATCGAATTCGGGGAAATTCTAAACATCAAAGCACGCCAGATCTCGGCCCCTTTTGTGGTTCCCGGAGCGAGAAAGATCGACCTCACCGCGCGCCGCGACCACGCCCCTGCCTCTGGTGACCACCGCATGCATCGTGAGGAAGATCACAAGCACCACCACCATGACGACAGCGTGACTTCGATCTATTTTCGGGAAGAGCGCCCGTTGGATCTTCCAAAGCTCGAGCAATGGCTGGGCGAAGTGATCAACACGCTCGGACCAACAATTTATCGCAGCAAGGGGATACTTCACATCAAAGGGCAGGCGAAGCGCGTCGTCTTTCATGGAGTTCAGATGATGTTCGAGTCCGCGCCCGACCGCTTGTGGAATGTCGGAGAGAAGCGCGAAAGCCAGCTCGTATTCATTGGGAAGGATTTGAACGAAACAAAGATACGCGAAGGTTTCGATGCCTGCATCGCAAAGTAAGTCCGCGTCACCGTGTTCAAAGATGAGCGGTTCGGAGGTTCCCGAGGTCATTCGACCGATCAAGCCACGCGCGAATCTCTTTAGAATGCTGTCGATCCTCTGGATTTTCCCGTCATTCGGAGCCATCTGGATCATCCTGCTGGAGCGTTCAGCATCGCGGAAGGGGCTCACGCTATTTCAGCGGTTGCAGGAGGTAACGCTAGAGCAATGGATTACCATTGTGATCCTGCTGGCACACGTTGCTTTTGTGTGGTTTGCCCGCCACTACGAGCGGACCGAAGTACCTCGACTCCCGGTGCCAGCCCCCTCCGATTCTTTTAAGCCCCCTTCTTGACTTCCCGCTCCGGGAAATCGACTTTGTGCGCACAACATCATGCCACTTTACGAATACGAATTGTGCGAGGGCGGCTGCGTGGTCTGTGGAGGGCGATTTACGCTTCGTCGGCCCAGTGAGCGGCGTGACTTGAAAGAGTGCCCCGCGTGCAAAAAGCCGGTCAGGCGCGTTTTCTCGCCGGTGAGCTCACCGACCAAACTCAAGCCGCTCTCAATCTCCGACGCCAAAAAGTCCGGATTCACCGTCTTGAAGAAAGTGGGCAAGGGCGAGTATGAGCGCCAATAGCACCGCATAGGGGGAACTGTGACATGTGCGAAACTCTTTCAAAGGCAGCCGGTCTATACTTTGTGCTGATGAAGGAACTCATGATCCAAATCGACCAGTTTGCCCTCGCAAATCCCGGTTTGGTAATCCCAATATGAGCCACAAGCTATGAGCGATCTGCAAGCCATCGAGGAGTTGCTGCAACGCACGGCGAGTCGCCGACGCATGCAACAGGGTTGGCGCGGACTTTGGCAGGGTTTCCTTGTTGGCGCAATTGCCTGGCTGGCGGCTCTGGCTCTCTACAAGGTGGCACCCGTTCCAATTGGCACACTTGGCCTCGCGGGGGTGTTCGCCGGGCTCTCGATGGCCGTCGGCTTCATCGTCGGGTGGTCGCGGAAATTCTCCCTGGCGCAGGCGGCACGCTGGCTCGATTCTCGACAGGGACTAAAGGAACGCCTTAGCACGGCCCTGGAAATTTCACACGGCACGGCCGCGGAAGAGTGGAAGGCTCTTGTTGTCACCGACGCAGCTCAACGCCTTCCAGAAGTCAATCCCTCTCAGCTCCTGCCCTGGCGGCTTCCCGCTGCGGCCCGATGGAGCGTTCTTGTGCTGGTGGTTGCGGCGGGCCTTGGCTTTGTTCCGGAATACAGAACGCAAAAGTTCGTTCAACGCAGTCGGGATACTGCCGCCATGAAAGAGAGCGGCCAGCGTCTTCTCGAACTCGCCCGACGAAATCTCGAAGCGCGTCCACCCGCGCTCGAAACCACGCGCCAGTCCCTCGAAAGCGTCGCTGAACTCGGTGATCATCTTGCGAAAGCCCAGCTTACCCGCGCCGAAGCGCTGAAGGATTTGTCGAGCGTCGCCGAGAAGCTGAAGGAACAAATGCGCGAGCTTGGCAGGAATCCGGCCTTTCAATCCATGGAGAAAGCCGCGCGAAGCGTCGAACGTGGAGGGACACCCGGTTCCGCCGAACTGCAGAAGCAGATCGATTCGCTCCAGAAGGCTCTGAGTGATCAAGCGAAAGATCCCAACGCTCTGGACAAGTTCAAGAAGGATGTCCAAAGCGCTCGGGAAACTGCGGCGAACATGCCGGACAAAGATTCGCCGGGCGGTGCGGAGGCTGCGGAAAAACTCACCCAGACACTCTCCAATCTTTCGCGCCAGGCCACCGACATGGGGCTTTCACTTCCCGCTCTCGAAGAGGCCATCGCCGCGCTGGCAGCCAGCCAGACGGACCAGTTGGTGCGCGATTTGAAGACCACCGAGATCGAACTCGAGAAGTTGCAGGCAATGGCAAAAGCCCTCCAGGAACTCCAGGCTCAGGCTGACAAGGTCGGCAAGGATTTACCCGAGCAGCTCGAATTGGGACAGGCCGAAGCGGCCCAGTCCACTCTGAGTCGAATGGCAGAAATGCTGAAGAAAGCAGGTCTCGATTCGGAAGAGCTCAAACGCCTTTCCGAGGAGATCGGCCGCGCCGTCCATCCCGCCAGCCAGTACGGAAAAGTCTCGCAGCTCCTCAAGCAGGCATCTCAGAAAATGGATATCGGACAAAAGAGTGAGGCCGCCAGGGATCTCAATGAAGCTGCCAGTGAATTGCAGACCCTCATGAAGGAAATGGGCGATGCTCAGTCCATGATGGCCTCGTTGGACGCCCTTCAACAGGCGCAGATGGCCATCGCCAACGGCCAGTCCTGGAGCCAGTCGAAGTCACAACCACGAGCCGGCAGGGGTGGTGGAATTGGAAGCGGAGTTGGCACCTGGGCTGAGAACGAAGGCCGCCTCATGGATATCAATGACATCAAGGATCGGTGGGACAACTCAGGTGTCGTCCGCGAGGATGAAGATCCTCGTGGCATCGCGGATCGTGGAGACGCGCAGCTTGCTGACAATCTTGCTCCCACAAAGATCAAAGGCCAGATCAAGCCTGGTGGTCCCATGCCGAGCATCACCCTCAAGGGAGTGAGCATCAAAGGCATGAGCCGGGTGCAGGTCGAGGAGGCTTCCACCGCTGCGCAAAGTGCGGCGCAAAGCGCCCTCAGCCAGGAGCAGGTGCCTCGCGCCTATCGCGGCGCCGTGCGTGATTACTTCGATGATTTGAAGAAATAGGCGGCTCAGGTTCGAGGCGCGCCCAACGAAAAGGACTGGAAAATTCTTTGATGATTTATCCGTTCAACAACTCAATCGTTTCATGAACACCGAAACCCAAATTCAATCCTTTCGCCAAACCTACTCCACGCTCCGCGACGAAATCGGCAAGGTTATTGTCGGCCACGATGAAATCGTCGAGGGCACCCTTATTTCGTTGTTCGCCGGGGGCCACATCCTGCTCGAAGGCGTTCCCGGGCTCGGCAAGACACTGCTCGTCCGAACTCTCAGCGAAGTACTGGACCTGTCTTTCAACCGCATCCAG